>CAZPKQ010000018.1:0-11590 GCA_964587205.1 uncultured Candidatus Saccharibacteria bacterium
GGACCGCATGAAATTTATAGCAACCCTTAACCAATAAATTAATTACTATGGACTTAAACAAAATTACCATCGGAGAACATTTGAAAGACGTTGAGAAAAAACTGGAAGCATATAAGCCAATCACACTCGCTGATGTCCAGGAAGTATTGAGCCTTACTATCAAGAAAGATGATGAAAATAAAATCGTTACCTTTCTTTCAATGCTTGCTGCCTACACAGATAACGCTCAGTTCAACATTAGTTTTAATGCGCCGTCATCATCGGGCAAGAGTTTTATCCCGCTTGAGATATCTAACCTCTTTCCCCAGGACGATGTCATGAAATTAGCCGGTGCTTCGCCTACATCGTTTCTGCACGAGAGCGGTGTCTATAACAAAGAAACCAATGAGCGCTTTATCGATCTCTCTCGGAAGATCATTATCTTCCTGGATATGCCTCATTCATCACTCCTTACCAAACTGCGAGCACTGCTCTCTCATGATGAGAAAGAAACAAAGCACAAGATAACCGACAAAAGCGAAAAAGGCGGCACACGTACCAAGACTGCCGTTATCCGAGGCTTTCCATCTGTTATCTTCTGCTCGGCCAATGCCAAAATGGACCAACAAGAGATGACTCGTTTTATCCTGCTCAGTCCACAGATCGATGCCGATAAAATATTCAAAGGCATTCAGCAGTCTTCTCGTAAAGAGGCTGATAAAAAGAAATACTATACTGAACTCAATAGCAATCCTGTTCGCAAAGCTTTGATGGACCGCATTGTCGCTATCAAATCACTCGGTATTCAGGAAATAATTATCGAGAATGAGCAGCTGGTCCAACAGCGTTTTCTCGCAAGCGTTCCTAATCCGCAGCCGAGACATCAGCGTGATATCAAGCGCGTGTATTCCATCATTAAATCAATCGCTCTTTTAAATCCTTGGTCCAGGAGACGTGAAGGAACAACCTTGTACGCCTCTGAATATGACATTGATACGGGCTTTGAGATATGGAATAAAATCTCACTATTTCAAGAGCTTGAAATATCTCCTTATCTCTATGAGTTTTATCAGCAAATCATTTTGCCTCTATGGAATCGTGATCAGGTCGATGAATTTGGCGACCCTGTACCCGAAGAAAAGAAGATCGGTATAAGCCGTCAGGCCATCCTCAAGCAATATGCCCATTTCTATGGTGGCAATCTTGGTATGTACCGACTCCGTCATGATTATATTCCTGGCATAGTTGCTGCCGGTCTTATTTACGAGGAACCGGACCCCAACGATCGCAGACAAGCACTTGTGTATCCGGCGAACGCCAATAGAAAGGCTGACGATGAGGTGTCGAATAATAGTGCGGACCAGTCGGGGGTAGAAAAAGCTGAGGAGAAAACCGAAATAAGTCCCGAGGAAGTTCCGTTCTAGCAAAGTTGCAATTAGGCGATATCGAAGTTAACACTAAGGTATCAACCTAATTACTATTACCATGAATACCAAACAAAAATATTTCATATATGCGCGTAAATCTTCCGAGTCTGACGAGAAACAGGTCCAATCTATCGATGACCAAGTTCTCATTATGGACGGCATTGCCAGGAACTACGGTCTCAAGATTGTAGATACCATTACTGAGTCTAAATCTGCCAAAGAGCCTCATGGCCGTCCTGAGTTTGAGAAGATGATGGAACGTATCAAGAAAGGCGAAGCTCAAGGACTACTGGTATGGAAAATAGATCGCCTGTCTCGTAACCCGATTGATAGCGCGACTATCCAGTGGCTACTGCAAAAAGAAATTATTGCTTGTATCCGAACTCCTGACCGCGAGTATCGGCCGGAAGATAATGCTCTCCTTTTGAGTGTCGAGAGTAGTATGGCCAATCAATACATTCGTGATCTAAGTAAAAATGTAAAACGAGGACTCAAGAGTAAACTCGATAAAGGTTGGATGCCTTGCACTGCACCGCTTGGTTATCTCAATACCAAAACGGAAATACGCGGCGAGAACTATATCATCAAAGATCCTGACCGCTTTCCGCTCATGCGTAGAGCTTGGGACCTGATGCTCTCCGGCAATTATTTGGCAGCCGAGATACGAGATAAGCTCAACAATGAATGGTGCTTAAGAACTCGTAGCTTGAAGAAGAGAGGCTGTCGGCCGATATCACGAAGCACCATCTATCGTATTTTTACGAATGCCTTTTATGCTGGGCTTATTCCCTATAAAGGTTTGTATATTCAAGGTAAGCACGAACCGATGATTACTATCGAGGAGTTCGATCGGGTCCAGCTTATGCTCGGCCGAGAAGGTAATAAACGTCCCCAACGCTATGAATATGCCTATACCGGTAAGATCATTTGCTGTGAATGCGGCGGTCTGGTTTCTGCTACGTACAAAGAAAAAATCTTGAGAAGTAGTGGCAAGGTTGGCAGATATATTCTGTACTACTGCATCTGTGCTCGAAAGTATCCAGGCAAATGCGCCCAAGCTTATTACACCAACTCAAATCTTATTGATCAATGTATCGAATCAAAGATTGATGGTCTCGCTATTATGGCTGAATTCAAAGACTGGGCTCTGGAAGTTATTCGTGATCTAAACACCGACGAAATCGTCGAACGCACCAAGATATATGAAAACCAGCAAAAGGTCGTAAACGATCTACAAAGGCAAATAGATAACCTTACTCAGCTACGCCTCAAGGAATTGGTTGAGGATGATGAATACACCAAAGAACGCACTCGTCTCAAGAACGAGCTCACTATCATGCGTTCCAAAATCAAAGATACTGAGGAACGTGCCGACAGTTGGGTTGAACTTACCGAGAAAACCTTTGAATTTGCCTATTATGCCCACAAAGCCTTCTTATTTGGCGATGCCGAGACCAAGCGCGAGATCCTTTCTACCATCAGTCGTTTGAACTGCACGCTAAAAGGCGGAAAGCTCTTAATTGAGGCTACGGAATGGCTGCAACCAATAGAAAAAGGCTATCCGGCCATCAAAGCCAAGATTCAATCGTTTGAACCAGAAAAACTCCTTACAGAAACTGGGCGAAATGAGGTTATTGCCTCAATTCGTCCCGAAATGCGCGGTCGACGGGGCTCGAACCCGCAACCTCTCGCGTGACAGGCGAGTGCTCTAACCAGTTGAGCTACGACCGCAATATAAACAAGCTCCAAGCATTATACACAAAAAATGCAATATTTGAAGCTGTGCCGATGCCTGGACTCGAACCAGGGACCTTCTCTTTATGAGTGAGATGCTCTAGCCACCTGAGCTACATCGGCGTTTCTTAATATATCAATTAAAGCTAATATTTTGTATTTAATCAAGCTGCTCCTTTTTATTCTCAAAGAAAGCATCCCATAATATTCATTATTATTGTTGTATGCCTTTTTTGCCTGAACCTTAGTAAAAACCGTTTTTTTGAATAAACTTTGATCAATTCCTAACATATTTGACCAGTATTTTATTATATTTGCATTTCTTTCTTTATGAATTTGATTTATATATACCCTAAATATAAAATCGTGCTCTTTTAAAATAAAAAAATGCTTGAACCAATGGTACATAAATTTGACCATGCTTGAATCAGAATTTACAAATGACAAATTATACTCAATTTTTTTACTCCCCTCCCCCCAATATAAACCCAATCCAGTAATCAAAAAATCCCTATGATCAAAAGTGGACAAATGTTCCCTAGCCCAGATTTTACAATTTTTAATATTTTCTTCTCTTTTTAATTTGTTTTTATAGGCACCAGCCAATCTACCCTTATGACCAGCAGCTATCATCTTTTTATACAATAATCTCTTTATATCATTAGAAATTTTGATTTCTCGACACCATATAGATGCTGTGCTTTTTGAAATCCCTAAAATATCCGAGATCTCTGATATACTTTTACCTACCTTCCTAAGTTCTTGTGCCTCATTTTTTATGACATTTTTTACCATATTACAGAAATTATACTGATAAAATATCAACATCTACTATTGCATTAACAGACCATTTATGGCAAAATAGTTAGACATCGCGGGGTAGAGCAGCTTGGTAGCTCGTCAGGCTCATAACCTGAAGGTCGTTGGTTCAAATCCAACCCCCGCAACAAGATACAGACAAATATTACCTATTAATACGACTCGCAATCTTCGAGTTTATCTCAATCCCCACAAAATAAATTATATTGTCTTGATTATCGATAATTGGCGAGACTGTAAGTTCGACATCATATAATGAACCGTCTTTTCTTCTATTTTTCATAACAAAGTTTACCGATCGACGCTCATCAAGCATTTTATTCCACATATTTTCATAAAATTCTTGATCCATATTCCCTCCCCAGAGCTCACTAGGCTTTTTACCCATAGATTCCAATATAGAATAACCAGTCGTAATTTCTACAGCCCTATTTAAGTAGACTATTTTCCCTTCACTATCTGTGATTATCACCTGTTCTTGCATTTCATCGAATACCAAATTTATCGTACCGCATCTTGTACACTTAATTTCGTAGATATTTTTTGAACTGATTTTCGCAACGAGTTTATTGCATTTTTTGCATCTTATATCTGTTGATTTTTTGAGAAGGTTTTTCACTTTTAGATATAATAAAATTCCTCAAATACTTTGCGGTACATAGCAATGACATTTTTTGCATCATGATGAGTCAGTGCAAAAGAAGGCTCGTGAGCGATTTGATTTCGGACTTTGTGTGCCTCCCAGGCTTCATTTAGACTTTGCATATCTCCCTTGGCTACACGCTTTAATTTTTCGCCTATACTTTCGCCTCTATATCCAAGCTTATCCAAAAGATCATCCAACATAATATCTGCTTCAATAATAGCTTGTTTCCAGTCATTTGGATTTGTAGAATTGACATGTTTCGTTGCGCTATCCCAACGATGAGCCATCGCCCTATCTCCCGTATCTGCCGTCTCGAATCCAGGCTCTACCTTTGCCTCATAGATAGCCTCTTCCTGCTTGCGTATATGCTTTACCTTTTCGACACAATATATGATACCTATGAATGATGCGATTATTATTGGAAATGAAATAGCAACCGCAAAAGAAAGAATATTTTTTATAAATGCAACTATACTTGGAATGATAGAAATGATCCAATTTAGTGGTGCATAAAGTACATACTGAGAAAAATCCGGTATGACCGAGACTTGTTCCGGCTTGATTATGTCCATAGACAAATTATAACACGTTTATTCTAGATCTTTGCCAGCCAAAAAGAGGATTTCTTCTTCTCCATGTCTAGCGGTAAGCTGTAATCCTATTGGTAAATCTTTGTTGCCAACCTTGGAATATCCACAAGGTATAGATATGGCCGGCATACCAGTAAGATTTGCGGTAACAGTAAAGATATCCTCAAGATACATTGCTACAGGATCATTTGTCTTCTCACCGATCTTGAATGCAACCGATGGAGCTGTAGGAGTGGCGACTAGATCCACCTCTCGCAAAGCCTCGATAAAATCCTGAGTCAACATTCTTCTTACAGCATTTGCTCGATTGTAATAAGCGTCGTAGTATCCCGATGACAATACATAGGTTCCCAAGAGAATTCTTCTTATAACTTCTCGACCTAGACCCTTTCTTCTTGTTTGGAAATAATCATCAATACCGTTTTTACCTTCTGCATAAAGTCCAAATCTCATACCATCATATCTGGCCATATTGGCTGAGACTTCTGCAGGCATGACCACATAATAAACCATCAAAGCGTAAGAAATATTTGGCAAAGTGATCTCTTTTATTTTGTATCCCAACTTTTCGTATTTCTTGAGACTATCTTCGAATGCCTGCAAGACATCTTTACTGATACCATCGCCCTTGAGGAAATGTCTTGGCACACCGATCACTGGCTTTGACTTAATGCTTTTTTGTTCGTAAGTTTTATCGTCAATTGTCGTACCATCTTTTTCGTCTTTACCCTTTATGGCATTGTAGACGATTTCGGTATCTTCTATATTTTTTGCAATTGGGCCAATCTGATCCAACGATGAGCCCATAGCCATGACTCCATACCTCGAGACTCTTCCATAAGTCGGCTTAAGTCCGACTACACCACAAAAGCTTGCTGGTTGTCTGATCGATCCTCCAGTATCAGAACCCAAAGCAAAAAGAGCACCGTTCATAGCGACCGCTGCGGCCGATCCTCCAGAAGAACCTCCGGCGACCCTCTCTGTATCTATAGGATTTTTTGTTACGCCATAGGCAGAATTTTCGGTAGATCCTCCCATTGCAAATTCATCCATATTTGTCCTTCCGACAAACACAACACCCTCTTCTTTAAGCTTCTTGATAACTGTCGCATCATAGGTAGCATGGTAATTTTCCAAAATCTTAGATGATGAGCTAGCAATTTTGCCATTTATCAAAATATTATCTTTGATGGCACAAGGTATACCTGTCAAGATACCAGCTTTGCCATTTTTGAATTTTTGATCGGCCTCTTTGGCTTGATCCAATGCATCACTGTAGATCTCCAAAAATGCATTGATTTCACTATTGGTCTTTTTGATTTCGTCGATATATGCCGATACGAGTTCGACGGCAGTGAACAGGCCTTTTTTCATAGCTTCATGAGCAGACTTGATAGTAATATTTTTGAGATCAATTTTTGACATATTATTGTTCGATTATCTTCTTGACCGCAATGAAATCACCAACCTTGGCAGGTGCAGAATCTATCAAAGCTTTCCTCTCATCCTCGGTACTAGGTTTAGCTTCATCGTTGCGCATGATATTTTTGACTGCACCTACCCTAGCAAGTGCATCCATAGAGACATTTACCTTCTTGAGTTGATCGACATAGCCAAGAATAGAATCGAACTCTTTTATGAGAGAAGCCTTGTCAGAATCATCAAGATGTATTCTGGCAAGCTTAGCCAAATGGTCTAATTCCTCAGGTTTTATCATAATCACGATAATAGCATTTTCTAATACTTTAGCAAAATCGTGGGGGCTATGGCGTCCTGATTTTTTATTTCTAATTATCTGCGTAACTCGCTACGCTCAAACATACTCGATAATTAGAAATAAAAAATCAGGACCCCATAGCTAGAAATCACGTTATTAAAAGGTTGCAATGGAGTACTTTTTATTTTTTTATTTGTCGAGTATGTTTGAGCGTAGCGAGTTACGCAGACAAAGAAAAAAATAAAAAGTACCCCATTGCAACCTTACATCACCCAATGATATCCAAAAAGCCCTTTTCATCAATAATTTTTACACCTAAATCACGAGCTTTATCCAATTTTGATCCCGCTTCTTGCCCAGCAACCACAAAACTGGTCTTCTTCGATACCGAACTTGAAACATCGCCACCTAGCTTACGGACCATTTGTTCTGCTTGTTGTCTATCGAGATTTGGCATAGTGCCGGTAAATACAAACGATTGACCTTGTAATTTTTGATTGCTTTGCTCTTTGATTATATTTATATGCTTCAAAAGATTGCTGACCAGATGTTTATTATCTTCATTGCCAAACCATTCGTATGCCGATTTTGAAACTATCTCACCGACGCCATAAATCTTTAGAAATTCCTCTTCACTCGCTTTCATGATCTTTGAGATATCTTGATCGAAATGTTTTGCAATATCATAGGCAGTCTCTTCTCCGACTTGAGGTATAGAAAGCGAGGCAATAAATCTTGCTAATGAAATATTCTTCGACTTATTGATTGATTCGATGATATTGGTCGCTGACTTTTCGGCAAACCTTGGTAAATTGACTAGATCACCTTTGCTCAATGTAAAAATATCATCGAAATTTACTACTAGACCAGCTTCGATCAATTGATCCAATATCTTCGGACCCAAACCTTCTATATTGAAACATTTCCTCGAAGTAAAATAGTGAAACTTCCTCTTTTGTTGTTCGAAAGAGTCTTTGTTTACGCATCGCCAAGCTGCCTCTCCAGGCACTCTCTCTATCCGCCCATCACCACCGCAAGCCTGAATATGCGTAGGCCAAACAAAAGTTTTTTCTTTGCCCGATCGCAATTCTTTTACTACTTTTACTATATCAGGTATCACATCTCCAGCTTTTTGGATTACTACCGTATCGCCAATTCGCAAATCTAATCTCTTTATCTCATCTTCATTGTGCAAGGTCGCTCTTGAGACCGTAGAGCCAGCTACAAAGACAGGCTTCAAGACCGCCACAGGGGTGATGACCCCAGTCCTACCCACCTGAAAGACTATGTCCTCAAGTATAGTTGTGACTTGTTCTGCCGGGAATTTGTATGCCACTCCCCATCGAGGAGACTTCCCCGTATAACCCAAAACATCTTGAATCTTTTTTGAATTGATCTTTATGACAATACCATCCAAACCATAATCCAAATCATTTCTCTTTTTTGTCCATTTTTCATAAAAATCCTGAATCTGTTCAATAGAGCCAACTATTTTTCTATATTCATTTACATGGAATCCCAATACAGACAATTTTTCTAATTCATTTTCTTGGTTGTCCAAAGCTCGACCATTGATCTCTTCTATATCATAAATAAATGAATCCAGTTTTCTATCTGCAGTAATCTTTGGATCCAATTGTCGGAGTGAACCGGCGGCAAGATTTCTGGTATTTGCATATAGCGCTTCTCCATTCTTGCCTCTCTCTTTATTGATCCTTTCCAATTCTTTTTTGCCAATCCAGATCTCACCAACCGCAATCAAATCCACTGACTCATTTAGATTGAGTGGTATAGACGAGACTGTTTTGACATTTTGACTTACATCCTCACCGATTTCGCCATCTCCACGAGTTGCCCCTCTCACAAATTTACCTCCTTTGTATTCCAAAATAACTTTTAATCCGTCAATTTTCAATTCACAACAATACTCAAGTTTCTCATTTTCTATACCCCCTTTTGACATAAAATTCTTGACCTTCTCCTCCCATTTTTGCAATTCATTGAGATCGAAAACATCATCAAAAGACCACTGTCGATTCTTGTGTTTGATCTTAGTGAATTCTTCGAGTGGTTTGTCCCCGACTCTATCCAAAAAATTATCGTTGCTACATTTTGGATTTTGACTGATAAGAGATTTGTATTCTTTGATCAAGGAATCATAAGCCTCATCTGAAATCTCCGGTTTGTCTAATGTATGATAAAGTCTACGATGATACTGTATCGCTTCTTTGAGCTTATTTAGTCTGTCCGAAATGACATTTTTGCCATCTTCCATATGCTAAGAATAGCATATTTTAGTCGGTATAAACCAACCTAATCGCTCTCTCTACCGCCCTTGGATTGAACACTGCATTCTCGCCAGTATCGCAAGGCTTACTAAAAATAGTATTATAACCCCTCACTTCGATAATAGTCTTATGTTTGAGTGTTGTTTTGTCATAACCATCATAGACATATCCTATAGCACAGGTATCATTAGAAAATGCAAACCTGAGTGGATCAACCAGAGAGTAATTATTGAAACCATTATCGGTCTTAAAATTAAAATCGTCAGTGAGCTGTCCAACCTGCTGGAAACTTGAGTGGAGATTCAATCCCAATGAGCAATACACTTGGGCATCGACCGAACTTACATTCCCATCAGAATCCTTGGTTGAAGTGGCAAGATTCCCTCTATAGTATGAGCGGACCATACATTGTATAGCACTGTCGGCAGCATATATGGCCAAAGTCGAGTCTCTTGTGACGGTCGAGAGGACAATTTGTTTGCGACTTACAGAAAGGATAAATGCGGCGATAGACAAAACAACCGAAGATACGATGATTGCAAAAAGCAATGTGTAACCAGATTTTTTTGAAATTTTATCTTTCATAATTTGTCAGTGCTTGATTTAGAGATATAGTATGATCGACCCCGCCCAGACTGTATACGACTGTAACTACCGCTGTTACTGTGTCTACATTTTCTACTAAAAAATAATACTGCCTACTAGTAAAAACCGCAGCCGGCGACATAGAGCTAATCTCATTTGGCGCAATACTTTGGAAATTGCATGTATGATCATGGTCGCACGATTTATAAGATTCGAAAACGACACTAAATTCTGTATCAGGTACCCAATTTCCCCATATATGATTGTCTTTTACGTTTGAAATATATTCGAGCGCCTCTTGGGCATAATTTAGTCCAGCCGCTTCATATTTTGCATCCAATGCTGCTGTATAACCTCGATTTGCTACCGTAAGCGGACCGGTAATCGCAATCATCAAAATACTTATAGCCACCAACGACTCGATGATGGTAAATCCTCTATTTAATTTTGTAAAAATAATTTTCATTAATCTTTAATTCTTTGGCTTACTGAAGTCCTAATATCAAAATCACTTTTTTCATTGTCTTTTGATCCAGAATATCCGATCAATTCGACAGTAGCAAAAGCATATTCACCCCCAGATGGCTTGGAAACTTTGAAGCTGATAGAGTTTAGTGTTACATTTCCAATATCCACCATATCAGTAGCGTTACCTGCAGACAAATTTTCGCCACAACTTGTTTGTTGAGACTTTTTGACTTTTAATTTTTGGTTTTCGGTTACGAACCAATATCCATAGATCAGGAAACAAGTCTTGGTCGGATCCATCTTGGGCATTTTGAATAATATACCTTTGTCACCACTATCATTACACTCTCTGTACCCCAAACTATCTGAACCGTTGTAAGAATTGCCATCGATGCAATGATATTCCTTTGCAAATCTCATCTCCCTTGAAATTGATTCGAGAATATAATTTGAATTGTTGAGTGCCGCTTGCATACTTTGCGATGCGCGATTTAGAGACGATATCTTGACGAGAGATCCGACAGCAATAACCGCCACTATTGAAAAAATACCTAATGCCACTATCATTTCCAAAAGAGTAAAGCCTTTATTGTGTGGGATATTGTGTCTCATGATTCTATAATTGAAATTTGTCCGGAACTATTTATCTTTATACTTTTGGTCTTGCCATCTTGAGACTTCATCACCAATTCCAAATATTTGTAAAAGTTACATGTGACAGAACCATTTATTTTGGGACAAATAATCGCTTCAGGATTTGGTCTTTGGAATACAACATAAACAGAATCAGCATAAGAAGGATTTGTCGATCCGTCTTGGGTAAGAATAAATTTATCGAAATACGCTCCGTATTTGAGTTTGTAGTCTTTTTCGAGAGCACCTTCGGTAAAACCACTCGTAGGAGTGCCGGAATATGCTTTCAATTCAAATCCAGTCACATTTGTACCAGGAAAACTGACTCCATAAGCAGCACTGAAACTTGGTGAATTTATATTTCCAGGATCAGCTTTGACACTTATACCGAAACTCTGAGCTTGGCGAAGCGTGATCGCTACATCATAAGCCTGATTTTTGAATATTGTACCTGAATAATAACCATTGTATTTTGCTAGAAGCAAAGCAGTCATGAAAACAAATATACCTACCGTGACCATCAATTCTATCAAAGTAAAACCCGGATTGAGCTTATTTGCCTTACTTTGTTCTATGACAAATTTCATTGCTTTATTATCTCAATAATTTTATTTAAAAGGAAGGGGTAGTAGCGGATGTGTATTTTTTTGACCGTATGCAGGAAATTCCTAGCAAGGAATTTCCGAATCAGAGCAAAACCTTGC
>CAZPKQ010000019.1:0-11492 GCA_964587205.1 uncultured Candidatus Saccharibacteria bacterium
TCAGCGTGTACCTGCGCGACGGCGACGACCGGACGGTCATGGCGTACTGGCGCGCCTATCAGCGCTTTAGCTACGGCTTCAGCGATTGGAAGTGGGTCGCGGGTAGCAACCCCAGCTAGGAGGCTGACATGGCAAAACCAACGAATTTCAGCGGCGGGCTGGCGGTGAATGGGGCGGCGGTGCTGCCCTTCGGTATCCCACCGGGCGGGAACGTCTACTATCTCGACCCGGCGCACGGCAGTGACAGCTACGACGGAAGCTCGCCGCAGAGCGCGTTTGCGACGCTGGCGACCGCTTACGCCGCGCTGACCGCCAACCAGAACGACGTGCTGTACTACATCGCCGGGGCGTCGAGCATTACGGTGTCGGCGGCGTTCACCTGGGCGAAGTCCTACACCCACTTCATCGGCTTGTGTGCGCCGACCCGCATCGGGCAGCGCGCGCGCATCTTCCAGTTGTCGACCCTGACCGCTGCCTCACCGCTGGTCACGATCTCGGCATCGGGCTGTATCTTCGCCAACCTGTACATCTTCCAGGGCGTCAACGATGCCACCAGCCTGATCAACGTGCAGGTGACGGGCGGGCGCAACTACTTCGAGAACGTCCATTTCGCGGGCGGCGGACACGCGACCCAGGCGGTGGACGGCGGCGCATCCCTGGCGCTCGGCGGGACGCAGACGTGCGAGGAAAACACCTTCGTGCGCTGCACCATCGGCGTCGATACGGTGGACGCGGCGACCGGAATGCGGGCGCTGGCGTTCAACGGGACGGAGGCGCACCGCAACGAGTTCCGGGAATGCACCTTCCGCCTGCGTGCCGGAAATGCCGGAGCGTGCTTCATCGAGCTGGACACGACGGCAGCGGCAATCGACCGTGACACCGTGTTCGACAACTGTCTGTTCATCAACAACAGCACGTCGAACGACATGGACTCGGCAATCGTCATCCCGGCGACGGCAGCGGGCGAACCGCACCTGATCCTGATGAAGGACTGCCTGTTCCACAACGTCACCAAGATTGACGCTAGTGACCGGGGCATGGTGTTCGGCAACATGAACGTGATCACGGGTGCAGACCTGAGTGGTGTCGCCAAGCAGTTGATCACGTAAGGGGGTAGCACATGGCTATCCGTTTTGAACAGATTCCGCAGGTGGTGGCTGTCGGCTCGGCTGGCAGCGCCACCGGCGCTCAGTCCAGCTCGCACCCGGTCGACGGCTTCCTGCTGGCGATTGGGGTGGCTCAGGGCAACACGCCCCATGCCAACACGGACATCACCATCACAACCGAGTATGGCGGCAAGGCGCGGACGCTGCTGACACTGACCAACAACAACACAACGGCGCTGACGTGGTACGACGTGCGCGAGCTGCTGGATGGCACAGATGGCGCGTCGCTCACCGGACAGTACGGCTTGCTGCCCATTGGCGGTTACGTGACCGTGACCGTCGCTCAGGGCGGCTCGGCGGCGACGTGTGATGTCACGCTGGTGTATGTCGATTAGGGGGACGGGATGACGACCCTGACCACAGCCCAGAAAGCCTACCTGCGCGCCAAGTCGGGCGACGACTGCTCGACTCCGGTGGTTGATGATGCGACTCTGCAAGTCTATTACGATGCGTCCGGCGATAGTCTGCCCTGCACGATTGTGTCGGTGCTGGAAGATCGCTGGGCGCACGTCAAGGCGGGGGCGTCGAAGCTGACCGATCTGGGGACGGCGGTTGATACGTCGGAGATGGATCACATCAAGGACTTGCTCGACTACTGGCGTCCGATGTGCGGCGCGTTCGCGGTTGGGCAGTCGTCGGTTTACACCTATCGCGCCGACAGCTTGCAGACCAGCGAGCCGACGTATGCGCGGACGGACACAGACGAATGACCGCCTATGCAGAGGTGGATGCGCGTCCGGCAGTCCTGACACTGGATCGGATTGGTGATGGAATTGAGCGGACGCCCAAGACCTTCCAGCCCGTTGTCCAGCGCTTATTCGCTCAGGCGCGCACGTATATCCTGGTCGACGCCCACACCGCGCCCTACCAGTCGCCGCTGCCGTTCATCTGGTCGTTCAACCCCACGAAGCAGGCAAAGGCGCGGGCATGGTGGTTCGCCAACTACGTCAACAACGCCTCGCGTAAGAAGGGGTCACGCAACCGCTACCGGCGCACGGCTGAATTAGACAGCGCGACGCGCGTGCCGGGTGTCATCACAGCGCAAGGTGGGCAGTTGACGCTGGAAAACGAGCGCAAGGGCGCGGTGTACGTGTTCGGCTTCAAACAAGTCCCCAGTCACGCCGCAAGCGGACACCCGCTGTTTTCAAAGGTCGCCGAAAAATGGCGACCGCTTTTAGCGGACGGCGTTTGCAAAGCGTGGCTGACTCAGACGGATCAGGTGATTACGGATAAGCCATGACCGGAACCATTTACGCGGGCGCATCGACGCCGAAGGAAACGCGCGCGCGCATCCAGGCGATCTGTGCGGCATATGCTGTCGCGCACCCCACGCTGCTGAAAACGGTGGCGTTCGACAATGCGGCGGCGCTCACGGCGGCGGGCAGCCCGGCGTCAGGCGTGGTCGTGACCGATTGTGCGTTCGGCAGCGGCTCGCTTCCGGCGCTGGTTGCCGTCTCGACCGGCGGCACGGTGCAGGCAGATGGCGGCGGGACGGGACAAGTTCACATCACCCGGAATTACCTGCTGTTGGTGCTGTTCTACCAGATGTGTGATGCCTCGGTGGGCGAACAGACGGCGGCGCTGGATGCGGCGTGGACGAAGATCGACGAACTGCCCGATTACTTCCGGTCAACGGCGGTCAGCAACCACACCGGGCTGAAAGGGTCGGCGTTCGACTACATGACCGACGGCGGCGTCGAAAACATCATCTGGAACGAGCAAGCCTACAGCGCAGTAACCTACACCCTGCCCGTCACAGCGACGAGGCGTTAAAGGAGACCTAACATGCTGCACGAGAAGCAACTGGGGCGCAGCGGGCTGAAACCGGAGACCTGCGCGGTATCCGGCAAAGCACTTGCGCCAGAAGATGTGTACATGCGCTTCAATGGGGTCAAGGTCGGCGTCAAGGCGTTCATCTGGGCGCACATGACACCGGAACTCCGTGAGGAAGTGCGCGGGCAGTGGGCGAGCGAGCTGGCGGATGCGCCGAAAGCCGCCCCCAAAGCCGCATCGAAGCCGTCCGCTGCTGACAAGGCGCTTGACCTCAGCGCGGTGAAGGGGGACTAAACATGCCGAACATTACGCAATGGGCGAGCCAAGGACTTTACGCCATTCAGGTCGGGCAGCGCGCCTCGTCGGGGTATTTCTCCGGATTTGCCGGGCTTCCGACCACGACCGGCGACCTGCAATCCAGTATGCGCCTGATGGTCGGCGGCGTCAGCGCGCCGTCGCCGCTGCCGCAGTCGACCCACGTCCGCAATCGTGGGCGCGACGGGTATCTGTCGGATCGCATCTTTGAAGCCGCGCCGAACGACTTCAGCATCGGCTTCGAGGACTACGACGGCGATCTGGCGGCGCTGATGAACTCGCTGACCATCTTCACGCTCGGCGAGTGGGACATCGTGCCGGAAGGTGGACCCACGACCTTCGCCAATATCATGTGGCTGTTCTCGCGCCACGCGGTCTCGAAGGAAAGCGCGACGGATGGCGCTGAGGGCTTCGAGAATATGCTGGTGTACGCCTCGACCGGGCGCTACGAGCCGGGCAACATGGAATGGCAGGGCGTCGGCGCGTATAACATCGTGGCGACGGCGACGCCGGTGCAGTCGACCATCTTCGGCACGACCGTGCTGGCGACGCACGGGCAGCAGTCGATGTACACCGAGCGCTGGTTCAGTGAATACCCCTGCTCGCTGACCTGCTTCATCGCTGACGGGGCAGAGGTGGATGTAACGCTGGGCTTCACGCCCATTTCGGCCGCCAAGACCAAAGCCTACAACTTCACGACCGGGCTGGCGGTGACGGTCAGCAGCGTCAACACCGGCACGGACGAAGCGGTGCTGGCGGCGGCGCAGTCTAACCACGATGCCGTCGTCGTCGTCTACGAAACCACTGACATCTAATCACCGAAGGGCAGTCCATGAACACGGTAAGCGCCATGAATGGCAGCACGAAGGTCGTCACGATTGGCGACCTTCACATTACCGTCTGCCGACTGAAGTACGGCGGGCAGATCGAACGCAACCTGATGTACCGCAAGTTCGTGCATGACCACGACGACCTCGAATCCGTGCGCTGGAATCTGGTGTGTCTCTCGACACAGACACAGGACGGCGCGCCGATTGAGCTGGCGCACAGCAGCGACACCGATGCCGAATTCGACGCCAAAGTCGCGGCGCTGCTGGAACTCGATAACGACGTTGTTGAGGCGTGGGTCATGAGCGTCGGCGAAATGCTGAAGCCGCTGGTCGAGCGGGCGCAGCTCCCGCTGGAGATGCTGACCGACGAGGAAAAAGCCGACCCAAACTCCGCAAGCGCCGGACGGAAATCGAAGCGGAAGTCCGGCGCAGGCTCCGACACAAAGCCGCTGGCGAACTCGGCATAGAGATGCCGGGCAGGAAGGAAAAGCCGACTCCGTTCGGGTTGACCGAGGATTGGGAGACGGCGCTGGCGGACTGGTCGGTATTCAATGGCAAGCACATCCTCGCGCACGCGGGCGGCTGGCGCGACCAGCCCGCCGACTGGCGCGAGAATATGCTCACCCTGAACGGCATGTACGCCGATGAAGTCGAAGCCCTGAGGAAATCGAGGCGATAGCCGTATGACCCAAAAGAAAGTCGCCGAAGTCCTCCTGAAGTATTCGGTCGACGACGCCAGCTTACAGAAGGCGGTGCAGTCCAATAAATCCGTCGCGCTGAGTTTCAACAGCATGGCGGAGGCGGCGAAGTCGCTCGGCATCACCGAGGCGGAACTGCGGCGCATGACGGGCGAGACCGACGCGGCGGCGCAGAAAAGTGCGCTGCTGGCGCGCGTGTGGGATGACAACACACGCGCCGCCAATGGCTTCGTCACCGAACTGGAAGCTATCCAGCGGGCGGAGGCGGGCGTTGCGCGTCAGGCGGATAGCTCCGCCCGTTCGGTCGGCGCGCTGGCATCGCGTCTGGAACAGGCGGCGAAAGTCCGCGCCAGCGCGGGCGATGCGACTGGCGGGCTGCGCGACGCGGCGTTCGGCGCGCCAGCGGGCGGCAATGCCGCGCTGGTCGGCAGTCTGCGCAGCGCACAGGCGGCGGCGATTGCCCTGCCCGGCGTCGGCTATCAATCCCCGCTGGTGATCGGCATTCGCGGGCTGGCTATCGCCGCGGACAAGACCGGGGCGAGCGTCGGGCAACTGGCGACCGGGGTCGGAATTGCGGGCGTGGCGGTGATTGCGCTGGCAGTCGCCTTTGCCAGATTCAATGAGCAACTGGAGAACAGCAAGAAAGCCCTGAGCGCAGCCCTGAGCGCGAACCAGCAGTACTATGATGCGCTGGCTTCATCAACCACCGAACAGGTTGACGCACAGATAAAGCAACTTCAACAGGCGCGCCCCGCGCTCGAAGAAAATGTACAACTGCTGCAAGAAAAACTCGAAAGCGCCTTCAAGCAAGCATCGCAAACGCCGCTTGGTGACCCCGGCGCTCGTATTTTGTTTAATCAACTTCCGACGGGTGACCTGAAATCTGCGTTTGACGAGGCGGATAAGGCACTTCAGGAAAACATCAATCTCGAAACCCGACTAACTCAGGGACGGCAAGCGGGTGCGTTCGCCGCAAATGACATGCGCGAACGCGAGCAGCAACTCGCCGATATTCGCCGCAAGAATTCCGAACAGGTCGTGAATAAGGTTGGGCAGGACTTACTCAATCAGGCGCAGATCGAGGTACGCGCTCAGCAGATGACCCGCGAGGAGCGCGAGAAACAACTCGCCGACCTCAGTCAGCAAATCGTGTCGAATCGTGAGTATCGCCAAAGTCTCATCGATATTCAAAAGACGCTCGATCCGACCACTGAAGCCTATAGGGGCTATCAGCAAGCGATTGATGGTCTGGAAGAATCCAATGGTAAGCTTGAAATTGAATACAACATCATCTCCCGCGTTGGCAAAAGCGCAGCAGATGGTGTTGCCGAGTTCAATACTCGCATTGCTGAGAGCCTCAGCATTATCCAGTCGGGTATCGCCGCCTACCAGCAATTGAGTGAGCAAATTCGCACATCGACCGTCGATCAGGTGACCGACCGCCTCTACGCCTTACAGGAAGAAGCGGCGGCGCTGCGCGAGTTCATTCCCGAACTGGAAAAACTCGCGCCGACCTCGAAGGACGCGGCTGACCAACTGGCATCTGCCCGTGAGCGCCTGAAGGAAATCGGCATTGAAGTCGGGCAGCAGCTTGCCGACGTGCTTCCGGCGGCGTTCATGCGGGCGCAGCTCGCACTTCAGGCGGAGATTGACGAAATCCTGAAGCAGAGCGGTGATCGCATCGCGCAAATCCGCACTGACGAAGCCGACAAGGAAGCCAGCGCCTTCGATGACCGCACGAAGGCGTATCTGAACGCACAGGAAAAGCGTGACGAGGCGCTGCAAGACCTTGCCGAGCAGCAAGCGCAGAAGCGCGCCGAGATCGAGCGCAAAGCCAACGCGACGATCACCAACGCGATTTTCGCGCGCAACGCCCTCGCCGCCTACCTTGCCGAGCAGCAGAAAAAGCAAGACCTGATCGACCTTGACGAGCAGGGCAAGGCACGCCAGAAAGAGATCGACAAGCAGTACGACAAGGAAAAGCGTATCGCCGACGAGCGCTATGCTGAGCAAATCCGGCAGGCGCAGGACGCGGCGCGCAAGGCGATAGCCGTCGAGCAGCAGAAGGCGCAGCAGGAGATTAACGCCAAAGTCGCGGCGTACAACGCCCAGATACAGGCGCTCAGTGTGTTCACCAATCAGGGGACGCAGTTCGTCTACGACTTCGTGAATAACTCGCTTCAGGCGCTCAATCAACTGGCTACCGCCTCGTCCCAGATTGCTCCCGGCATCATTGAGACGCCCGGTGCATGGTCGCCGCTTCCGCCACCGTCGGGGTATCAGCCCGCGCAGCCCGTTGTACCGTCGCCGGGAGGCGGACGGGGCTACTTCCCGGTCCCGTATGCACTGGGCGGCTTGGCGCAACCCGGCATTATTCAGGTCAATGAGACAGGCATCGAAAGCGCCTACAACAGTCGCACGAAGCGCCTGATGCTGCTGTCCGAACCCATGCGGATATTCTCACCGACCATGACCAGCCGGATGCTGAACAGCACGGGCGGCGGGCTGACGATCAATGTCCCGATACAGGGGTCGCAGATGCTCAAGCGCGATATTGTGCGCGCGGTAGATGAGACCTTGGAGACGCGGCTAACTCTGGCAGGGTTTGAATAATGGCGCTTTACGACTATGCCTATGCGCTCCCGGCGGATTCACCCGACGCCCTGATCGCCGACCTGATCAACTTCGAGACGACGTTCACGACCCCGGTGCTGTTTGCGCCGGGGCGTGTGCCTCGTGGCGGCGTGGTCAGCCGCGCCGCCAGCGGGCATGAAGTCATCGACGGCTGGCAGGAGATCGCCTTGCAGCAGGTTGGCGACCCTTACGGCTACACCCTGTTCAGTGAGTTGTCGACCTACGTCACCGCTGTGCATGGCGGGTGGGATGGGGCGGACGCCGAAATCAGTATCCGCGTCGACAACCTCGCCGGGACGTACACCTATTACAACGTGATCGCTCACTTCCCGGTTCTGGGGCAGGACTACACCCACAATGAGATGAACAGCGCCTACGTCGACAACCTGACGCTGCGCTATACCATGCTGAATACGTACACGCCATCGGACGCGCCCTGATGCCTGACCTCTCCGCCAATCTCGCCGATTTCCGCCTCGGCGGTCACACACTGCGCGCGAATTTGTCGTTCTACGTGGGCAGGCTGGTCTACGACACGACGCTCGCGGGGATTTCGCCCTATCCGGTTCGGGTCTTGATCGTCAACACCGCTGAGCCGACCTATGACCACGCCGACATCAAGCCCGGCTTCCGTGTCGACATCTACACCAGCGACGGACGCTTCAAGGGGCGCACCCGTGTGCGCTTCGGCAATATGATCACTGATACCGCCATCCACATCCGCGAGACCAGCGACGCGGCGATCCACTTCGTCGTCGGCGACATCGTGCGCGTGTACAACGACCTGCGCCTGTCGGACAAGCTGGTCGAAGCCAACGAGTGGTTTCTGCCCGACGGCACGGCGTTCACCGATCAGGGCTTGCATCCGCCGCCGCTCCCGGCGTCCGGCGGAGCCTACGCCGGACGGTCGGCGTGGACATTCCCCATGACCGGCAGTCCATCCGCGCTGCTCGACCCCGCCAGCGCGACGCCGCCAACCCATCTATGGAATACGGATGGGCTGGTACTGGAAGGTGCAAGCGTCGACACCGATGCCGACCTTTTGCTGAGCGGCACGGAGGGTGAATACCTCGTCGCCCATACCGTCACCGACCCCGACAACGGGAACGACATCACGCAGTACGTCCCGGTGGTGATCGACGACCATCCCTATAAAGTCATCGTCGAGGACTTGCCCAACGACGAGCAGCGGGGCGGGTCGGCGCGCGTGCGGATGCTTCAGAACGCGACGTTGGATGCCGTGCCTGACGGGGCGCTGGCGATATTGTGGAAAGACGAATATATCTCCGGGGTGCGCCAGTCGTTCGGCAAGCGCTCGCCAGGGCGCTCGCACATCCTGTTTGTCGGTTATTTACGCCGCGAGGAAGGCGAATTCGACGCTGAGGACGGCGTGGAAAGCCTGACGTTCGAGCTGATCAGCCCACTGGCGCGGCTCGAAGAACTGATGGGCTACGGCAAGGTCATGATCCGCGCGGCGTCGCCTGATGGCTGGAGCGAAGTCGCCGACCTGACGGTCAAGCGCGGTATCGTGCAAATCCCGCTGTTCTACTCGACGCTGCTGGAAAGTGGCTTCGACTTCATCTTTACCGACACCTATGTCGACTACGACTACAGCGGCTTCTTTCTCGACCAGTCGAACCCACTGGCGCAGATGCGTGAGCTGGCAAAGGGCGTTGATGCGCGCATCGTCGAAGATCGCAGCGGGCGATTTGAGGCGCAGCTCATCCCGGAGCGCGCGGCGATTGCCGACCGCGACGACTGGACGGTCATGCTCGCACTCACGAAGCGGGACGTGAAACGTTGGCATTACACCCGCGAACACTGGGTCAGCCTGAACCGGCTTGAATGTCGGGGCTTCATCGCGGGGGCATCGACCGACGACAACGTTCCGATCTTCAGCGAATGGTTCGGCACAGCACCGGGCGAGGGCAATCAGCAGCAGATTGAGGAAAAGCTGATCGCCGTCGACCAGAATGACCTCAACGCGCGGGCGGGTCGCATTGGCGCGGCACTGGCGGGATTGTACACCGACGCCGACGGCGCGCAGCAGATGGCGCTCGACCTCGAACTGACGCTGCGCGGCGTATACGACGTGTTCGACTTCTACGACGAGCTGATTGAGTTGAACTGGTCGACAGTGAAGCGCGGCATTGACCTTTCGACGCAGCAGTACCGGCTCGTGGGCACGACCGTCGATTTCCACGATGGCACGGCGGACACGACGCTGCGCCTGCGCACCTGCACCAACGGGCTGCCGGGCACGACCTACGTGCCGCCCGCGCCGGATTCAACCAACCTCCCCCCAATTGACACGCCCAGTCCGCCCCCGATCTCGCCTGCGCCCTTTTTTGGCATCGGACGCGGCTCGAATACGATGTATGCCGTCAACACTGACGGGTATCTCTACGGCACGGCGAACTTTCAGCGTCCGGCGCTTCAGGGCGGGGCGCTGTGGTCGCGTGAAGATTTGGGTCTGGCTGACGACGTGATCGACGCCGTGCAGGATGCCTTTGCCCCCAGCAAGCTGATCGTCGTCACCGTCGGCGCGACCGATGCTATCTACACGGTGGAGGGTGTCGGATCGGGGGGTGCATTAACGATCACGGCGCGCAAGACCCTGCGCGCGGCGATCTCCAACCAGACCCTACAGTGGCGCATGGTCGACGCCTCGTTCGGCGCGGATTACGTCGTCGTCGTCAGCTACTACGGCAATAGCGGCGCGGATTCAGGGACGTGGTACACCTACTCGACCAACGGCGGCGTGTCGTGGTCGACCGAAACGCAGATCACGGCGTTCTACTCGACCACGCCGGGTGGCGCGCAGTTTCCCGGTCTGTTCGTCTCCAGCCGACTGCCGGGTGTCGCCTACATCGGGGCGTACACCGCCAGCGGCTTGCAGGCAGCCGCCGAGAGCGACATTTATCGCCTGAGCGGGACGTTTGCCAGCCCGACCGCCCAGAGCGCGGGCGCAAATGACATTCTGCCGCGCTGCATCCACCGCTCATGGGCGGACAACGAGAACACCATGTACTGGACGGTGGGCAACTTCGCCGAGAGCGTCGCCAACCGCTCGCATATCTACCGCAAAGTCGGCAGCGCCGCGCGCGAGGACATCACGCCCACGATTGGCGGAAACCATCAGGGGCTTTTCCTCACGCGCGGCTTGCATACCTGCCCGGTCGACGCCAATACTGTGCTGGCGGCGGTGGCGGGCAACACCACCAGTGGCGTCGTCATGAGCCGGAATAAAGGGACAGCCTGGACACAGATCAGCGCGGGCACGACAACCGACTACGCCAGCGCGGAAGTCGCCGGAAACGACCGGAACGTCGGTTATGTATGGGGGAACAGTGGGGCAATCGGCTATGTCGACCTGGCGACCGGCACGATTGACGACCGTCGCGGCAACATCCCGGTGGATTATCCGTCGATTGGACGCTTTGTGAGGATATTCTCGCTGTGAGCGAAATCGCGCGGCGCAACGTCGAGCGCCTGAGAAATCTGCGTCTGAGCATCCCTTACTGGATGCCTCAACCGGCCGTCACCGGAAAGCTTGACCCGGTTACCGGGGTGGTGATGGACGACCCGGCATCCGGTCTGCCGCCGGGCTATATCTGGGTGCGGATCGGCGGCTCGCGCAGCGAAACCCGCGCCGTCAACATGATTAGCAAGGCGGTGGCGGATGTCCCCTGCCGTGTGGGAATCAGCCCGGAAGGACTGCTCACCGCATTTGACATCCGTGCGACGACCGACGCTATTCGGACGTGGGGCGATGACCTGCCCTCGCTCGGCGTCCCGCCGCCGACCCAAAAGACCAATAACGCACCACTGCCCTCGGCACTACTGATGGGCGGGCGCGTGCTACCCAAGACCGGACTGACGGTCACGGTCGAAGCCTATCCGCCCGGCAAATTGTACGCCAACGTCGACGTGGATTTGACCGCCGACATCCCCGGAACCGCCAACAACCATCTATGGGATGTCGCGTACATTGATACCGACGGCACGGTGGGCTGGGTGCAGACGACTGCTGTCGCCGGGGTCAACAACGCCGTGCTGGACGTGAGCGACGCGGT
>CAZPKQ010000020.1:0-11273 GCA_964587205.1 uncultured Candidatus Saccharibacteria bacterium
AAAGGGTACAGGCGTCACTATTCGAGATAGGGATAGTGGTAAGCAGGAGAGGGTGAAGGAGGTGGAGATTGTCGACTATTTGATTAGTAAAGTCAGATAAAATAGCTAAAAGAAAGGACGATTGCCCATTGACAATCAGCCAGAATTTGTACTGCAATTATGCAAGATTTCTGACTTATTGTTATCTGTTTAAAGTAGCTCCGAGAAGCCACAATGCTGGCCTTTCAGGGCTACTTTAAACCTCAACAAAAAAGAAAGGGATTGCTTGAAAAAACAATTGGCTATGTCGAGTGTCGCGGTTGGCGCACTCTCTTACTTGTACATGGCGGTTTCTACTGCCATGGGGACAGGTGAGGGATTGTCTCTCGCCACTTTCGGACTCTGGTCTGCGTTGGCGTGGATCACGGCATTCACGACAATGAAGCAGGGTGCAAGCCCTGCGATCCCCGTGATCTACGGACTCGGAGCGACCGGAACGACGCTTGTACTGCTTATCAAAGGCAGGTACGGGTGGTCAGGGTTCGATACCTTCATTGCTGCGCTCGTTGGTTTGTGCATCGTGTTATGGCAAACCAAAGGATCGCGGTGGGCATTCATCCTATCGGTCGCAGCTTCAGTCATTGCCGCGGTTCCCTTCATCGTGATGACCTGGCAATCACCTAGGAATAGCCCGATCATACCCAATTCCGGTTTCGTGATCACCAATGTTCTCGCATTCGTTTCGGCGAAGGCTTGGACACTGGAAGATAGGCTATATTCTGGAGCGAATGCGATCGTATGCTCGCTCCTGGTCATTCCCTGGATTCTATCATAGGGAAAAACGTGCAGGATTCGAAATTTTACGGGGCGCAACGCAAGTTGCGCCTTTTCCGATCGGCATATTTATTGAATAATTTTACAAAAAATACATTAAGTAATATTTTTTCACATCTCGTAAGTTGTTTTCATCTTTTATTGTAATAAAATACTAGTGCCTGCAAGTCGCTATTATTAGTAAAAGCAAATAATATGAATACAAATATCCAAAACGGATCGAATATTACTATTGATGATCTTGCAGTCATGATCAAAAAAGGTTTTGATGAAATGGATCGACGCTTTAGTGAGATTGATCAAAGATTTATTGCTGTTGATAAGAGATTCGATAATCTAGAAGATAGAATGTACAAGCTAGAGGTTAGATTCGATAAACTAGAAAAGAGATTCAATAATCTTGAAATAAGACTCGATAAACTCGAAAAAAGATTTGATGTTCTAGAAAAAAGATTCGATCATTTCGAAGTTAGATTTGACGTATTTGAAGACAAGTTTGATCGTCTTTCTGATGAAGTATCAAAAAACCACTCAGTCAGATTGAAAAAAATAGAAAGACAGTTAGCAATTTCATAGATTTCTGGTTATTTATCATAGTTCCATATATCTTATTGCTATTTGGCATGTATGAGTTTATCTAAACCTCCGTCTATGCTAAAGTTTCTTTATGCAATTCAATAAAACAACTCTAAAAAATGGTTTGAGGGTAATCACGGTTCCGATGGCAGACAATCCATCGGTTACAGTTTTGGTCATGGTCCAAGTGGGATCAAAATACGAGAACAAAAAGAATAGTGGACTTTCACATTTCTTGGAACATATGGTTTTCAAGGGTACAGCTCGAAGACCAAAAGCTATCGATATATCAAAGGAGCTCGATTCCATCGGTTCACATTACAGTGCTTTTACCGCACAAGAATTCACTGGCTATTATGCCAAGGCTGATAAGAGACATCTCGATAAAATTATAGACATAATATCCGACATGTATCTCAATCCTCTTTTCGAACAAAGCGAAATAGAAAAAGAGAAGGGAGTGATAGTGGAAGAATTAAGAATGTACGAAGACCTACCACAACAAAAAGTCCAAGAAATATTTATGGAATTGCTCTACGGCGACAATCCTGCTGGTTGGAATATTGGCGGTACCGAAACAAATGTTCGTTCATTTACAAAAGATGATTTTCAAGAGTATCGCAAAAAACACTATGTCGCTTCGTCGACGATAGTTGTTGTGTCTGGTTCATTTGACGAATCTACTATTTTGTCCAAGATCGAAAAAGCCTTTGAAACTATTAGCCAAGATAACAAGGGTACGAAGTTGCCAGTAAGTGAAATTCAAAAAGAGCCACAAGTTTTATTGCAATTAAAAGAAACCGATCAGACACATTTGGTCTTGGGCAATAGAAGTTTCTCTACGACCGATCCGCGTATCCCTACCATGCTTGTCCTTACTACAATTTTGGGCCGAGGTATGAGTTCAAGATTATTTTCCAAAATGAGAGATACATTAGGTATTTGTTATTATGTCCGCGCCGAAAACAACACTTTTACTGATCATGGATATTTTGCTATTTCGGCCGGAGTAGACAATACCAGAGTCTTGGAAGCTATAGACGGCATAGTCGAAGAGTGTCAGAGACTCAAGGATGAGATAGTCACAGAAGATGAGATCAAGAAAGCAAAAGATTATATCAGTGGTACTACTATGCTCGAGCTTGAGACTTCTGATTCTAGAGCGGAGTATTGTGGCTATCAAGAATCAATTAAAAATCGCATAGACAATCCAGATGAACTCATAAAGAAAGTCCAAGCTGTGACTGCTCTTGATATAAATAAGCTAGCCAAGGAGATTTTTGTAAATGAATCTTTGAACTTTGCTCTTGTCGGTAAGATGAAAGATGAAGCAAAGATCAAAGAACACCTCTTATTCAAATAGGAAATTTACCAATCTTTTTGATACAATAGACTCATGAGTAATTCTCATGAAGCAAATATTATAATCAGCACTGGTACAATTGTGCGATTTTTCCTAATTGCAATTTTGCTCGGAGCGATCTATTTCATGTCGGATGTTGTCTTGGTTATCATCACCGCTATTGTCATTGCTTCGGCTCTCGATCCTATCATTAGGAGGCTAGTCCGCTACAGGATAAATAGGATAATAGCAGTGATTTTCGTTTATATTATTATTGTTGCAGTTTTGTTTGAACTATTCATCTTCTTCATTCCTCTCGTTGTAAATGATGCGGTCACCTTCTTGAGCAGTTTGCCAAAATCTATCTCCGTGCAATCTTTGTGGAGTCCGATATCTATGTTGAGTGGTCAAACATCAAATGTTTTGTCAGAGCATACAATACTAATTTCTGACCTCATAAATAACTTAAGAAGTCTCATAGTCGGCACGAGCACCGGGGCATTCGAGACGGCATCAAAGATCTTTGGTGGTTTCTTCTCATTTATCATTATTATGGTTCTCTCATTCTATCTTGCAATGAAGACCGATGGGGTAGGAGAGTTCTTGAGAATAGTCGCTCCAGTCAGACATCATGACTATATCATCAACCTTTGGAAACGATCCCAACGCAAAATGGCTTTGTGGTTGCAGGGACAAGTTGTATTAGGTCTTATTGTGGGAGTTTTGGTTTATCTAGTATTAGTTATAGCTGGTGTGCCTCATGCACTCGTCCTTGCAGTCATTGCGGGTCTGCTCGAGATTATACCTGTTTTTGGACCGATTATTGCCTCGATACCGGCTATCATTTTGGCATTTAGCTATCAAGGAGTCGGTACAGGTATCGTGGTTATGATTTTGTATTTCATCATTCACCAATTAGAGAGTCAGGTGTTTTATCCATTGGTGGTCAAGAAAGTAGTGGGCATGTCTCCGATTTTGGTTATCATTGCTCTTGTCGTCGGAGCAAAGCTTGCCGGAGTACTAGGCGCGCTTATCGCTGTACCACTTGCCGCTGCATTTATGGAATATATAAATGACGTCGAAAGAGACAAAAAAGCCGAAGTTGAAGATCAGACTAGGACCGAAACATTCGAGTTCAGATGATTTGCAAGAAATTTGATAAACTGTAAACTCATTGTATGAATAAACCTTATTACATAACCACAACATTGCCGTATGTCAATTCTGATCCACATATCGGTTTTGCTTTGGAATTGATTCGGGCGGATATTGTAGCTAGATACAATAAGATTCAGGGAAATGATGTCTTCTTCAATACTGGTACCGACGAACACGGGGTCAAGATATACCGCAAGGCCAAAGAAAATAATGTCGACACCCAAACTTATGTCGATGAATACGCTAAGAAGTTCAAGGACCTAATTCCACTACTTGGTATTTCTCCTGATATAAATTTCATAAGGACTACTGATCCTACTCATATCAAGGCAGCACAAGAGTTTTGGAAGATAGCCGACAAAAATGGCTTGATTTACAAAAAGAATTATTCCGTCAAATATTGTGTCGGTTGTGAATTGGAGAAGACCGAATCAGAGCTTGTCGAAGGCAAATGTCCACTACATCCTCTACAGGAGTTGGAGATTATTGAAGAAGAAAATTATTTCTTTAGATTTAGCCTGTATCAAAAACCACTTTTGGATTTGTACAATAAGAACGAAGATTTCGTTGTACCAAGGACTAGGCTAAATGAGATAAGAGCTTTTGTAGAAAGGGGTTTGGATGATTTTAGTATTTCTAGATTGGCAAGCAAGATGCCTTGGGGTATACCTGTACCAAATGATCCGGCACAAGTCATGTATGTTTGGTTCGATGCTTTGGTAAACTATGTCTCAGCAGTTGGTTGGCCTCATGATCCAAAATTATTTGATAAATATTGGATCAAGTCTGGTGGCGTTGTTCAATATTGTGGAAAAGACAATTTGAGACAGCAATCGGCAATGTGGCAAGCGATGCTTATGGCAGTCAATCTACCTCCATCAAAGCAGATCATTATAGACGGTTTCGTCACTGGTGAAGGTGGTATCAAAATGTCCAAGTCATTGGGCAATACCGTCGAACCTATTTCTATAATAAATGAATACGGCACTGATGCACTAAGATTTTATGTGACAAGAGAAGTGGCGCCATTCGAAGACAGTCCATTTACTATCGATTTATTCAAAGAATCCTACAATGCCTATCTTGCAAATGGTATCGGCAATCTAGTTTCAAGAGTTATGAAAATGGCAGTTTCAAATGAAATCAGATTAGACCCCGAGATCAGTTCAAGCCTAGAGCAAAGTGAAGAATTCATACATATATATCGCGCTTATAGCGAGGGATTCTCCAAGTACAACCTTCAACAATCAATGAATGCTATAATAGAGATAGTGGCAAATACCGATAAGATTATTCAGGAGAAACAACCATTCAAAAAGATCAAGACCGACTTGCAAGGTGGTCAAAATGACATAAAGGATTTGTTGGCAAGATTGAATATTATCTCAAATCTTCTTTTGCCACTTCTACCGAACACTGCAAGTATCATCTCGGATCTTCTAAAAAATAATAAAATACCTGATAAGCCACTATTTTTGAGAAAATAATGAAGTACATAGATATTCATGGACATATAAATTTTGCTGCCTATGATAATGATCGTGAAGATGTCATACAGCGTGCGCGTATGATGGGTGTAGCTATTATTGTTGTCGGAACTCAATTTGAGACCTCAAATTCTGCCATAGATCTCGCAAATAAATACGAAAATGTCTATGCTTGTATCGGTCTTCACCCGATTCATACTTCTAAGTCATATCATGATATTCAAGAATTTGGCCTAGAAGGCAAGGATTTTACTAGCAAAGGTGAAATAGTCGATTTCGAGAGATATATCAGTCTTGCAAGCCAAGACAAAACTGTTGCTATAGGAGAGTGTGGTCTTGATTATTATCATTATGATGAGGCAGACAAAGAGAAGCAGGAACGAGCATTCATCTCAATGATTGATTTGGCAAATTCTGTTAGGAAACCACTCATGCTCCATTTGAGAAATGGAGCAGGAAAGTCTGCTTACAAAGATGCTTACAAAATAATTAAAGAAAGAGCAAAAGTAAATTCGAATCTTCATTTCTTTGCTGGAAGCATAGAAGAAGCAAAACCATTTTTAGACTTAGGTTCTCATTTCTCATTTACTGGAGCCATCACCTACGGTTCAAATTACGAAGAAATTATCAAATACTTACCATTGGATAGGATTATGACCGAAACCGATTGTCCTTATGTCTCACCGGTCCCTCATCGTGGCAAGAGAAATGAACCAGTCAATGTTGTCGAAGTGGTAAAGAGGATTTCAGAGATTAAAGGTCTTGAAGAAGAGGTGGTCAGAGTCCAGGTCCTAAATAATGCCAAGAATTTCTTTAACATTACTTTATAGTTTTTTCATTGTTTTTTGATTATTTTTTCAGTACTTTTTTATTTGTTTCTGATATGATTATATGGCCTGCATATTGCGTTATTGCTCTTTTTGTGTTAGTCTGATTTTACATTATTAATTAATGCAATTGGTCCCCAAACGGGGTCCCGAATAAATAAGGGTCACCAATTGATAAAACTATGAATGAAAATAAGACAGATCGTTTGTCCGTTTATGAATTGAGTTACCTTATCGCATCTTCTATACCAGAAGAGAAGGTAGGTGAAGAACTTTCAAAAATCCAAAAAATCATAGCAGACGGTGGTTCTAGCATAATTGCCGAAGAACAACCAAAGCTTGAGGATCTAGCATATACAATCAAAAAGAAAACAGTTGCTGGATCTTATGATAATTTTGATGAGGCATACTTTGGTTGGGTGAAGTTTGAAGTCTCACCATCAAAGATCGAATCGATCAAGAAAAATGTCGAATTGATCCCATCAGTTATCAGGGTTTTGGTCATAACGACAATTCGAGAAAATACCTATCTAGGCAAGAGAGCAAGCTCTCCTTCGAAGATAGAGACTGAGGCAGAGAAGCCTACAGAATCAGTCCATGTGGCTGAGCCTACTGCAAGTAGAGAAGAGATAGACAAGAGCATCGACGCAATGGTTAAAGAAGCATAATTAATATTATTAATGACTCTATAGAGTCCAAATAAAATGTATCTTAACAAAGCGTTCATTATAGGAAATTTGACAAGAGATCCAGAAGTCAAAGCATTACCTTCAGGATCAAAGGTTTGTAGTTTCGGTGTTGCGACAAATCGCATTTACAAAGACAAAGACGGCAATAGGCAAGAAGCGGTCGAATATCACAATATTTCCGTTTTCGCAAAATTAGCCGAGTTGGCTGGCCAGTATCTCAAAAAAGGCCAACAAGTCTTGGTAGAAGGAAGGATTCAGACAAGATCATGGGAATCAAACGGTGAGAAGAAATCAAGGACCGAGATAATTGCCGACAATATCCAATTTGGCAACAAATCATCCGGAGCTTCACCTTCAGCACCAAAATCATCAAATACGAAGTCAGTCGAAGAGCCAAGTCAAGATTCAGGAGACAAGATCGATTATCCACAAGAAGAGATTAATCCAGACGATATACCATTCTAATAAAAAATATATGAAAAAGCAGTGTTATTTCAATCAACATAATATAAAGTTCATAGACTACAAAGATACAGAGATATTGAGCAAGTTCCTCAATCCTCACGGTCGCATCCTAAGTCGTTCACAGACAGGTGTCTCCGCAAAATACCAGAGACAACTTAGTCTAGCTGTCAAACGAGCACGTTATATGGGATTGCTTCCATACGTAGCAAAATAGCAAACAAAAAAGCCGAAACTATCGGCTTTTTTGTTTGTACTTCACTGTTCTTCCTTCTTTTAGTAGCGGCGAATATGCATTTCTCGAGGCCGCAAAAACTTTGCAAAGTTTTTGCTTAATCCTCGAAATTTTTTGCTAAAAATTTCTGCGGAGCCTCTCGAAATACACATTCCTTACCGGCTCAAATAACAATTTTTACTTAACTCTCTCGCGATACTCTTCGGTCTCAGTATTGATCCTGATAATATCGCCTTCATTGACGAATAGTGGGGCACTAATAGTCGCACCTGTTTCGAGTTTTACTATCTTTTGACCACCAGTCATTGTGTCACCTTTGACATTTGGTGGAGCTTCGACGACTTTGAGTTCTACGGTAATAGGCATGCGGAAGCTAATAGGTTGTTCGTTGAATAGGTACTGTGTGAGAATGGTGTTTGGTTTGAGAAATTTGCCCTGAGCTCCGACTACCTCGGCAGGGACTTTGAAGCGCTTGGATGGATCATTTGGATCGGCAAACCACCATTCACCGCGATTTGTGTATAGGTATTTGACCTCTTTTTCGTCTATCTCTGCTTCCTCGACTTTTTCGGATTGGTGGAATGAATATTCGGTAACCTTACCTGAAAGAAGGTTCTTGAGCTTGGTTGCATTGACAGGCTTTCTTTGTTGTTTGCGGAAGACATGAGAAGAGATGACCTCGTATGGAGTACCATCCAAGACGATGAATTTCTTCTCTGTTACTTCATTATATTCAAGTAATGACATGTTATTTATTGTTAGGTTTGGCCATTCTATAGGAATTGAAGGAGAATTGCAAAGTGAAAGACTCTGGAGCAGTGGAAATATTATTTTCCAAGACCCGTTTTCATTTATTACTCTTGCAAATTTAATTTTTCTCTAATGGCTTTTAGCCTGCAAACTTTGGTGCAGTTAGAATGAGAATTCAGTTATTAAAGATTGACACTGTAGTAAAATAGTGTTAGCATATTAGTGGTCTTAAAACTGCAAAAATAGAAACAAAAAGCTCTTTGAATTGTGAAAAAACTGAAATACCTAGCGCGTGTATGGGCGCTTTGCAAACCATACCAACGGTATATACTCACTAGCCTCTTCATGATGCTGGTGTGGCAATCGGTCGCATCACTGCAACCGATATTTCTCGGACGCATCGTAACGGCAGTCACCAAGCAGGACAAGCAACTCTTCATAAGTGCGGTGTTTATCTGGCTGGGGCTCGCTTTGGGCCGTACTCTCATCTACTACTCGAAAGAGTGGTTTGAGATCAAGAAACTTGAATATGATTTGTCGCGATATCTGTCGCGCATCTCGATGGAAAAGTTCTTCTCGATCTCGATGGGTCAGCATCATCTCGGTCACTCCGTGATCAAGCGAAGTGTCATATCCAAGGGAGAAGCCGCGGCTATGGGGATAGTCTTTCAGGCGGTCTACGAGCTTGTTCCAACTGCGCTCATGATTCTCCTGCCTACTGTCTTTCTCTTGATCAACGCTTGGCAGGTCGGCCTCTGCGTTCTCTTTGCCATCGCAGTCTTCACTTCGTATACGGTCTTCTATAACACTCGATTTGTCCCGCGGATACGTTCGCTGGACACCCTGTCTAACAAGATCGGAAAGAAGCATGGCGAAGTTATCGCCAATTCGGACGTGGTCTACGTCAATGCTCAAGAGGAGCGTGTCAGAGCCGAGTGCGATGCTGAAAACGCCAAGAGTGCAGTTGAAGGAGTGCCTATGTGGTGCTCCTATATCAACTGGTTCTATGTCGGACAGTGGACAATCTGGATTTGCCAAGCATCCTGCTTCACGGTCGCCGGATGGCTTGCTTTGAACGGCAAGCTCGATACTGGTATGTTTGTGACGATCTCGTGGTGGATCATGTCCGCCCTGGGAACGCTCACCAATATCAGCCACATCCAGAGGAACTTGGCGAAGAACATTGGTCCCGTAGTTAAATACTTCCGTTTCCTCGACTACGAGCCTGATATCGTGATGCCTACCAAGCCAGTTCCTATCGAACACTTGCGAGGACGGATCGAGTTTCGGCACGTTAGTTTCACATATTGTTCGCGTACCGACAAGGATGCGCTCAATGACGACACTGAAGATGAGGAAGAGAAAAAGACTACTGGCGAGAAGTCGGAGATTCCGGCACTCAAGGACGTCTCATTCGCACTCGAGGAAGGAAGACGCTATGCGTTTGTCGGTCGGTCGGGAGCTGGCAAATCAACTCTTGTCGGCCTCATTCTGCGAGCATTTGATCCTCAGGAGGGACATGTCCTCGTGGATGGTGTCGATATTAGGATGCTGAATTATCGTGAACTGCGTCGAAATGTGGGACTTGTTCCACAGGATGTCGCTCTGTTCGATGGTACGATCAAATACAACGTTACGTTCGGCATGAACGGGTCTGCTGACGAGGTCAGCACGGACGAGCTCGACCGTGTAGCGAAGCTGGCTCGTATCTCTGAGTTCTCGGACAAACTGGAGAATGGCTGGGAGACAATGATCGGCGAGCGAGGCATCAAGCTCTCCGGCGGCCAACGCCAGCGTGTCGGCATCGCCCGGGCGCTCATCAAAAAACCTCACATCCTCATCTTCGATGAGGCGACATCAAGCCTCGATACCGAGAATGAAGCACGGATACGCGAGAGTATCCGTGAAGCTTCCGTTGGCAAAACAACGATCATCATCGCTCATCGTCTCGCCACCGTACGCGACGCTGATAAGATCTTCGTCTTCGACGAGGGTAAAATGGTCGGCCAAGGCTCGCACGACGAGCTACTGTGTACGAATGAGTATTATCAACGACTGGTCCACAATCAAGTAATCGTGGCGTGAGAGATCGCGCCCTCGCACTGCGGAATCGAAAGGTTCCGCAGTTTTCTTAATCTAAATTTTTTGTGTCTTGGAAAACAATATCTTGCCAGCTCGTTTATTATTCCTGTGAATTTAACCTCTCCCTAATGCTTTTTAGAATATTTTCTCTTACCTCGTGATTTTCTTTGAGGAATTGGCGGGTAGCATCATAGCCACGACCCATTTTGGTATCGCCAAATGAATATGAAGCGCCGGATTTTTGGATGATTTCATATTTCTCACCCAAAGCGATGATCTCACCCTCCTTCGATATGCCTTCATTGTACATAAGGTCAAATTCGGTTTGTTTGAATGGGGCAGCGACTTTGTTTTTGACTACTTTGACTCTGACTCTACCGCCCATGATCTCTTCGCCTTTCTTGATCTGAGCTATGCGTCTTATGTCCAATCTGACTGATGAGTAAAATTTCAAAGCTTTGCCTCCAGGTGTAGTCTCTGGATTGCCAAACATAACACCGATTTGCATGCGGATCTGATTGAGGAAAATGACTACAGACTTGGAGCGGGCTACTATAGCCGTGAGCTTCCTCAAAGCTTGAGACATAAGTCTTGCTTGGGTACCGATATGCAATGCTCCCATATCGCCTTCGATCTCGGCTTTTGGGGTGAGGGCGGCGACTGAGTCTATGACCACGACGTCTATCTTATTTGTCCTTATGAGGCTGTCGACTATATCGAGAGCTTGTTCACCTGTATCTGGCTGAGAGATGAGAAGGTCGTCTATCTTGACCCCAAGTCTCGAAGCGTATTGTGGGTCCATGGCATGCTCGGCATCGATATAGGCGCAGACTCCACCCATCTTTTGGGCTT
>CAZPKQ010000021.1:0-10313 GCA_964587205.1 uncultured Candidatus Saccharibacteria bacterium
TAGAGCAACTCCCTTTTAAGGAGTGGGTCGTTGGTTCGAATCCAACTGGGCGCACCGAATGAGCGAAGCGATTGAGGTGCGCCCAAGCACGCGCCTGCGCGCGTCCGGGTCGGATTCGAACGCCGGAGCCATATCGCGCCTAGCAAGGCGCGATGGCGAGGCGGTGCCCAGGCCGAACGAGCGGGTAGCGAGTGAGAGCTGAGGGCGAATCCAACTGGGCGCACCGAGTACTATATGTATTATTATTTCGCTATAATATTCAACATATGAATAACTCAAAAAAAGGTCTAGTGTTTCCATTTTTTATTGGAATAATTGTAATACTATTAGTGGGCGGAGTGGTTTATTTATATGAGAATAAAAAAGTTGAAACCTCTGAACCCGTTGACAATCTGAATCAGCAAACAAAGCAAACACAGCAGACAAATAGACAGAGTACATCTGGTATTGCTGAGAAAACTACACCCGTTATAAAGACGGCTCCAACTTCTATTTCATCTCCAGTCAAATCATCCATTACTGTACTTTATCCAAATGCCGGTGAGGTTTTGAATAATGGTGGAAGAGAAAATATCGCCACAATTCGATGGAATTCTTCTGGTATCGGCAATTCAAATGTTCAGATAGTGTTAATTAATAAAAATGATAACAAAACACGAATGATAGCTACAAATATTCCCAATACAGGAATTTATGTTTGGAAAGCTGATCCTATGATTGCAAGCGGTGCTTACAAAATCAAAATATCTGCCGTAAATGAGGGATTAAATATTTCAGATGAAAGCGACTACAATTTTGAGATATATAAACGTTCGGTTGTTTCGGGTAAGACATTTGTCACTCTACTATCACCAAATGGCGGAGAAACATTTACTGCTGGCGACAGGGTGGTCATAAGATGGTCTAGTTTGGGTGAAAAACCAACCTCGGCTACAATTCGACTAAGTAATAATAGTCGATGTCCATATGGCTATAGTTGTCTTCCGCTTCCGGGCTCTTATAGCACAATTGCAGAAATCAGTGGAAATGATCTTGATAAGGGAGAATATGAATGGGTAGTCAATAAATCCAAAGTTAACAGTCTAGATAACAAATATTTAATTGACATATTACTAATGAAGGATGATTTAAGTAACACGAGTTCTGATGGTAGTGATTCAAGTTTCATTATAAACTAGGTAATTTTGCACAAATATTATCCAACTGGGCGCACCTCGACTCGTCGCAAGCTCCTCGCTCGGTGCAGACACTCTGAGTGGTTTAAGTATTCCGCACCATAGAGATGAGGTAAATATTTACTTGTAAATATCATGACTACCTACCGAAAGTAGGGCAACAGTTTTTTTGTTCATATATTCAAAAACAATCCTGTATCTATAGTTAACAGAAAAGCTATATCTATTCCTCAATCTACCATGTAATTTATGAACTTTTAGAGTTTTGTGATTTGAAATGTTTTTGAAAAGTTCAATTTTGTCTTTTATTTCTTCTCTCAGTGGTAGATTAAGTTTATTATATAATCTTACGAATTCTGGACGATATACGATCTCCATTTTATGAATATAATCTTGCTAATTCATCCAAATCTCCGGACAGGTTCTTACCTTCGCGACCCTCTTGCTCTGCACGGAGTACGGAATTGACCGCTTCATCTTCACGAAGTTTTATGAGAGCTTTTCTGACCAAGTCAGCTTTGTTTGCAGCAAAACCGCTTTCGACCATGTTGTCGATAAACTCTTCAAGGAAAGCGGGGATGGGTACAGATATGGTAGACATTATTAGGTTCGATAATTTATATGATAATGTAATATGATATTATCATATTACATATAGAATTCAACTTCGATTTTTTCATCTGATAAGTATCTGATTTAAATTTCAAACATTTGTGTGATTATAAATTGAAAGAAAAGCTTTTCCTCATAAACTGTCTTATAATATAGGTATATCAATAATTACATTATTATGTTTGAAATATTTTTGGTTATCATATTATTTATTATCGTCATCAATCATTCTTTACGTCTTCAAAAATTAGAGAGATCAATGCAGACTGGATCAGTCGATCAAAATAAAAAGACTGTTAGTGCCGGAGAAGTCGGGGTGGAGCAGGCTCCGGTCCAAAAAACTCCGACAGTATCGACTCCAAATCCAGTTGTATCTTCAGTTCAAAGAGCAGATATTCAGAAAGTCAGTTCCGAAGAATCTTCTGGCAAATTGCTCGGTCGTCTGGGTATTGGTGCGGTATTGGTGGGTGTAGCTTTCTTTTTGAAATACGCTTTTGATAACAATTGGGTAGGGCCTACAGGTAGAGTGATGATCGGAGTCCTCTTTGGATTGGTCTTCATCGGTCTTGGACAATATCTCAGACATAAATATCTCAAGTACTCCGATCTACTTATCGGTGGCGGTGCAGGTATTTTGTACCTCTCATTCTACGCTGCTCATGCATTCTATGGCCTCATGTCTCCGACTGTTGCAGGTTTTATGATGTTTGCAGTCACGGCGCTTATCTTTGCGATGAGTATAGTAAATGCAACGATGACTCTATCGGTAGTTGGCATTGTAGGTGCATTTGTCACACCAGCTCTTGTCGGATCAAGTAGTGGATACAATATTCTATTCTATCTTGTAATTATAAACTTGGGCGTTTTGGCAATTTCAAATTTCAAGAAGTGGCCTCAACTAAATGCTTTGGCATTCGCTGGCACCATGATCAATTTTCTTTCTTGGTTGATGCTTATATACAAAGATGAATACTTGGCAATTACTTTGACCTTTGTAATTGTTACTTTCATTACCTTTATCTTTGCGACGATATTGCGAGGTCTGAAAGTGGGGGAGAAGGCAGAAAGTACAGATTATTTTGTTCTTGGTGCAAATGCGCTTTTTGTGGGGTACACACTTGTTGCTTTATTGGATAAGGATTATCACTGGATCTTGGGTTTTGTTTTTGCTTTGATCGCTCTTGTCTACATGGCTGTGGCTTATATGATAAATAAAGCAGATCCAACAGATAAGAAGATCAATATTTTCCTCCCCGGTCTTGCTGTAGTCTTCCTATCTTCGGCGGTACCTTTGCAGTTTGATGGAGCGTGGGTGGCTGTAGCATGGCTTATCGAGGCGGCTGTGCTTTATTACATCGCATCTCTCATCAGCAATCGAGGTTTCCAGGTCATGGGTCTTATTGTCTATATTCTGGGTGGTCTAAATATGTTTATCCAGCTTTCTGATTGGTATTACGCTCAGGTTTACATTCCTATAATAAATAAAGATTTCGGCATAATCTTGCTTGCTGTGATCGTTGCTTACTTCATATCTTATATGTATAAGAGGTACGGCAGTATTACAGTAGATATTCAAAAGAGGGGAATAACCGCATTCATAATTGTTGCGAATGTTCTGACACTCTATGGTCTTTCGCTTGAAATTGATAGGTATTATTCGACGCAGAATATTCAGCTAAATAATCAGGCAGCTAAGGAAATTTCAGATTGTACAAAGTATCAGATAGGAGACAATTCAAATTGTTATAACAGGGACAATGGATATTATGCAAAACAAAATAGTCTAAAAAATACCTCAAACACTCTAACTTCTATTTTGTGGACTTTGTACGCAGCGATCTTGACGGCACTTGGATTCGGAAGAAGAATTGTTGGTTTGCGAAGAATGGGTCTGGTGCTATTTGTAATTACGGCAATAAAGGTCTTGCTCGATGTCTGGTCTTTGGGTCAATTGTATAGAATTGTTTCGTTTATTGTCTTCGGTCTCATCGCTCTTATTGCATCATTTGCTTATGCAAAGTACAAAGATCGTCTAAAAGAAATAGTATAAAAACATGAAAAAAATCATATATATTACCTTGGCATTTGCATTTATATTTGCAAATAAAGCTCAAGCCGAAATAGACAAAAGTCAGTGGCAATTTTATCGAACGGTCGATGCGGTCAATACTGATGGTTTGGTAGATGTGATCCTGCCTCCAAATATGATTTGGAAAAATAGCGATCTTTCGGATCTGCGTATTGTCGATGAATCAGATAATGAAGTACCTTACTTATATTCCAAATTCGTCAAAGCCAAGATTGCTCCAAGACAGGCGACAATCGTCAATAATGTCAAAGAAAGCAGTGGTGAGACTAGATTTGTCATGGATATGGGTCAAGAGGGCAATGTCGTTTCAAGGGTAGAATTTGACATTACAAATCCAAATTTCAGAAGACAGGTCAAGGTTTACTCTGGATCACAATTGTACAAATCCAATAGCAATAATTGGTCACTTATTTCTGATAAAGGTTATATCTATTCGATCAGCGATAATGGTAGCGATACAAATGCACAAAAAACTTATTTAGAATTTTCAGGTAATAGCTCTAGGTATTTGATGGTGGTCATAGGTCAAGGTGAGGAGGGGCCTTTGGAAGTAAGGGGTGCAAGGTATTCTTTGGCAAGGGAGGTGACTCTACCAAAGTACAATGTAGACCTTATGGCTGACATTTCTCAAAATAAAAAGAATAAAACGACTGAAGTTTTGATCGATCGAAGGCAATCTGGACTCGTTACAAATTCTCTAAATCTAAATATAGGAGATAAGAATTTTGTTCGAAAAGTAGTCGTTGAAGTCGCCGATGATTATTCGAGTACCACAAATAATTGGTCTTATGTAAATGGGGTCGTAATCTCAAAGATAAATACCTCGATCTTTAGTGGTGGCGATACTGAAGTGCGATTTGCAGATCAAAATAAACGCTTTATCAAATTGACTATAGTAAATGAAGATAATCCACCACTTAACATTTCAAATCAAGTGAGTGTCGGTGGTACAAATGCTGAAGTTATATTTGAATCCAAAAGTGGCAAATCTTACAAAATCTACTATGGCAATAAGCATGCCGTATCGCCAAGATACGATATATCTAGATTATCGGATTATATAGAGAAAAATGATTTGCCTCTTGTCGGTGTCGGTCAGGAGATGGGCAATCCTGGTTTCGTACCAGACAAAGCACCGGTTGTTCCATTTACAGAAAGAAACAAGACTATTCTAAATGTCTTCTTGGTTATTATTGTAATAATAATCGGTATTTTCGTTGGTTTATATTTGAGAAAATATTCCAAAAATAATAATTCAAATCATAATGATGGCTTGTCAGAAGAAAAGCCAAACAATTTTGAGACAGGTGTCTAGTCGATGATATTAGAGTGGCAGATCGAAAGCAAAAACTCCTGGTCCAGTGAAGAGGAGCGATAGGGCAATTACAAAAAGGATAAAATAATAATTGATCCCGTCACTAAACAATTCTTTTCTTTTGAATTTGGAATATAGCTTGCCCGCAAAATATACTACTGCGATCAATGCTCCAACTTGAGTCCAGAGGCCAAGAAGTATAGATAGTCCGCAAAGAGTCTTGATTAGGGTTAGAACTCTTTGTTTTATGTCGGGATTTTTCTTTTTGAATTCTTGGACTGACCAAAATAGGATTACGGAAGCGAGGGTAATTCGCAAAATAAATGGTGCGAGTAATTGGAAAACCAGAAGACTTGGGAAAACTGAAATCATGTTTATATTGTTATTATTATGAGAATATTATAGGGTATTTCTAATAATATGAAAGATCTGGCAATAATATTGGATAATATACGCAGTGTTCACAATGTCGGTTCGATTTTCCGTACTGCAGAGACTGCGGGTGTAAGCAAGATTTATTGCATCGGTACTACACCTACACCGCTGGATCGCTTTGGCAACAAACGATCTGATTTTGCCAAAGTCGCCTTGGGTGCCGAAGACTTGATCGCTTGGGAATATGCTGATTCTGGTTTGTCTTTGGTCAAAAAACTAAAAAAAGAAGGTTACAAAATAATTGCTCTTGAGCAAGATAAAAGGTCTGTAAATTTCAAGCAAGTTAAGTTTGGAAATAAAAGCGCATTGATCGTGGGGAATGAAGTGGGTGGCGTGTCGAAATCATTGTTGAAATTAGCCGATCAAATCGCCGAGATTCCCATGAAAGGGAAGAAAGAGTCTTTGAATGTGGCGGTCGCTACGGGGATTATGGTGTTTGTTATTGGCTAAATATCAACTATTTCTGATGCACATTACAAAAATGTGTAGCTCTTCCAGCGACGACTATTCTACAAATTTTGCCTTTACAGTTTTTTTTGGAGCAATTTTCTCCGGTTCTTTGATAGGCGCGGTGTTCTTCCTGGAAATTGCCTTTATTGCCATAAATATTTCTATAATCTGACATAGAATCACCGCCCAGATTTATACCTCGAGAGAGGGTTGTTTTTATGGCTTTGAAAATTTCTTTCAAAGACTTTTTGTCTATTTTATTTACTTTTGTCTCTGGGTGCACACCTGCTCGCCATAGACTTTCATCGGCATAGATATTTCCGATACCGGCGATCAAAGTTTGATCCATAAGTGCTTGTTTGATCTTCCAACTTGGTCTTTTATTTATATTTTGACAAAAAATAGGGAAGGTGAAGGTCTCTTCCAATGGTTCTGGACCAAGATCCTTCAGATGTTCTGATAAGTGGAAATCCGCCTCATCGATAAGAGTTACTTTGGCGAATTTTCTGGTATCAGACAAAGCAAGATGGTTTTTATTGTTTAGAGTAATAACCATCCTGACTCTTCGATTGAATGGGTCTTTCAAGCCCTCAGGCTCTATCGGCTCCCAAGGATCGTTCTTATTAATTTTGTTGAAATGATATTTACCGAAGAGCAAATGGCCAGTCATCTTCATGTGGATCAAGATAATTTTCTTATTTGATAGAAAAATCAAGATATTCTTTGCCCTCCTTTCTACTCTTAGCACTTTTTGTCCCAAAATGCTGGTTTTGAAATACTTAAAAAAGACCGGATCCTTGATGGTATTGGAGCCTTTGAAATATGGACTATTGTAATTTGTCCAGACATCGGTAATTTTTTGACCGATGATGAAAGTCCGTAAGCCGTTTACTGTTGTTTGTACTTCGGGTAATTCTGGCATATGCCAACTATAATGTATAATATAGATATGCGCCACATCCTAATTTTCTTTTTTCTAGTCGCCGTACTTATCGTGCCGTGGCTTACCATCAATCCACAATGGGCAAGAATTGTATTTTATTATATCGGTTCGGCCGAAAATGAATTGGCAAATGTTATACTTACTCATAGTCCAAAAACAATTTCAGAAATAAAATCCAAATACTTTGCAAAGGAGGGTATGTTCAACACCCCGTCTCCAACTCAAAAAGTCAAAATTCTTATAGTTCCAGGCCATGAACCGGATTATGGTGGAGCAGAATATTCCGATCTTTTCGAGAGGGATATGACTGTCGATCTTGCTATGCAACTCAAAAGTTTCTTATCAGAAAATAGTCGCTACGAAGTTTATATTACTCGTGACAAGACTGATTGGACTTCTACATTTTCTACCTATTTCAAATCAAATTGGAAAGACATTATTGAGTGGACCAAGAGTCATGTAGAAGAGATAAATAAACTGTCTAGAATCGGAGAGTTCCACCCGGTGATCTCAAAAGTCATTCACAATGTTGCCCCAAGAGATATTGCTTACAGGCTATATGGTATTAGCAAATGGTCTAATGAAAATGATGTAGATATTATTATTCATGTTCATTTCAATGATCATCCTGGTCATGCAAAAAACATCCCTGGTGATTATAGTGGTTTTGCGATCTATGTTCCTCAGGGTCAATATTACAACAGTACGACTACTCAGACTGTGGCCAAATCAGTTTTCAATCGCTTGAAGAAATATAATCCTGTTTCAAATTTCCCAGGTGAGAAGTCTGGTATTGTCGAGACTCAGGATCTGATTGCTGTCGGTGCTTACAATTCTATAGATGCGGCTAGTATGCTCATCGAGTATGGTTATATATATGAGCCACAATTCAATAATAAAGAGATTTATGATTTGGCTATCAAGGATTTGGCTTTCCAGACCTACCTAGGTTTGCAGGATTTCTTTGACGATCATAGTCCAAATAACATAGCCACAAATGGTGATAGCTTGTTATTGCCACACACTTGGGATTCGCAGATTTTGGACAAGAGATACAATCCAAAAGATGTTTATTCTTTGCAGACTGCTCTTATGAATGATGGTATATATCCGCCATCGAACCGCTCTCTTAATGATTGTCCTCGTTCGGGCAATTTTGGCAATTGCACAAAAAGCGCTGTAGAATTATTCCAAAAAAGGTCCGGTATAAAGGGCGAGGCGGGCATGGTCGGTCAGAGGACTTTGGAAGAACTCAATAAGCGATATTCTGTTCAGGTAATTTAATATTTTTGTCTTGGTGTCGGGGCGAATGCTGTATTTTTTGCCCTTTCGCAGTGCCGCCGTCACACAAAGTCGAATACCAAAAGAGGGCGGCACGAGAAGAGACAGCTCCGCGAGTTTTCTGTTCTTCGAGCGGAGCTGATCGTGGCAAAAAATATAGCATTCGCCCCGACACCTTACCAATCTTTACTTGTTTGAAGCCTGATAAAACTTCTCTAATTCTTCTTTGACTACCTTGGAATCGCTCCAAGGGATTTTTGAATTGTTTGGTCCCATGATATATGGATCAGTGCCTTTGCCAGTAATGATGATAGTGGAACCTGGACTAGCTATTTCTATCGCTTTTCGTATCGCATCTCTTCGATCGAGGATGATAATAGGATTGTGATTTTTGATACCTTTGATAATGTCACTGAAAATCTCTTGAGGATCTTCATCATAAGGATCTTCATTGGTGAGGATTATCTCTTTGCAATATGTATCGGCTATTTTGCCCATTTCGGTGCGCTTCCAGATATCTCTTCCTCCGCCTGTACCACCGAGCACCGCAATAATCGGCGTGTGCTTGTATATTTCATAAACCATCTGCAAAGACTCCACTGTGTGCGCATAATCGACGATAATATCAAATTCTTTTGCATTGATCGTTTCTAGTCTGCCAGGGATATTTTTGAACTGTTCAATCGCTTCTTTTATATTTTCTTTAGAAATATTTTCGCAATCGGCACAGGTTATTGCTGCGAGAATGTTTGAGAGGTTGAATTCGCCCACAAGGTGACTGTGAATATTGGTGCCTTTGTAAGTAAAATCTATGCCGTTTGCAAAAGAATATGGCTTTAAGCTTTGTAGGGTATATATTATCTTTTGATTTGCATTGACCTCGGTGAAGTGAACGTGCTCCTTGTCGTCACCATTTACTATGACGGTTTTTACATCTTTGCAGGATGTGTTTAGATTTCTTGCAATATCAACTTTTGCTTCGCGATAGTTTTCGTAGCTACCATGAGCTTCTATATGCTCTCTTGATAGATTGGTAAAGATAAAAGTGTCTAGATGAATGAATTTGTGACGGAAGAGCATCGAGGCTTGTGAAGAAATCTCCAAAATACAGTAATCACATTTTGCATTTACCGCTTTGCGGATAAATCTCTGAAGGAAAAATCTACCAGGTGTGCTCATTTTGTAGAGATTTTTGCTGGATTCTTCGCCGATTTTGAATCTGATAGTATTTGATAGGGCGGTCTTGTAGCCAGCTTTTTCGAATATTGCATTTATGATTTCGGTCGTGGAGCTTTTGCCTTTTGTGCCGGTTATGGTGATGATCTTGATATGCTTCGAAGGAAAGCGGTATACGATCGAAGCAAATAAAGATAATGTCCAGTGATATGCAGGACTAAAAAAATCAAAGATATTTCTAGGAATGAATTTTTTTATTTGAAATAAAATATTGTCTAGCATGTTAGTTTAGGACTTTGAGGGCGGCCTTGACCTTCTCTCCGGTATCAATGATATCACGATCAATTTTCTTGAGAGATTCTCTTGCTTCATCGGTATTGTAACCAAGCATCTTTAGAGCTTCTATAGCATCTGAATCGCTACTCAAATCGCTTGTATTTGCATAGTCTGTGATCGAAGCAATCTTGTCTTTGAGTTCTAGGATAATCTTTTCGGAGGTCTTTTTGCCAATACCGGAGACTTTTGTAAGGTGAGCGGTTGAGCCTGTCCTTATGGCATTTATCAAGGTTTCGATCGATACTGACGAGAGTATATTGATAGCACCTTTGGGACCTATGCCAGAAACGCTGATAAGCATGCCGAAGACTTCAAGTTCTCTCTTGTCCAAGAAGCCATAGAGATCCATAGCATCTTCTCTTACAGCAAGGTGAGTAAAGAAACTCGCGCTTTCACCCGTGGAAAGGGAATTGATAATGTCACTTGTAGTATATATGAGATATCCAACGTCATTTACATCCAAAATGAGAGATTTTTGGTCCAAATAACTAACTGTTCCTT
>CAZPKQ010000022.1:0-8695 GCA_964587205.1 uncultured Candidatus Saccharibacteria bacterium
AGAAACTTCACAATATAATGCCAAGAGAATTGTTCACCTACAAAATTCAAACAAAGGCCTTAGGAAGGATAATCGCTTCACGGACTATATCTGGCAAGAAAAAGGACGCCGCAGGTACTCTTTCTGGTGGAGATATTACTCGAAAAATGAAATTGAGAGAAAAACAAAAAGAGGGAAGGAAGCGCCTAAAAGAGCATGGAACGGTCAATATTCCACAAGATGTCTTCGTCAAAATTATGCGCCAAGGCGAATAAAATATTATCTCCAAAAACTTGGTACCATTGTCAAAATCATACTGATTACAACCAAAATACCGATAATGACAAAGCCAATTCCGGCTAATTTTCTTGTTCGATCATGAAATAAAACCATAAATCTAGTATACTGTTTGTAATGAAATATCGCAAACAGGGGCTATTTTCAAAAGTAATGTCATCTAGAGTAGTACTCTTGATCCTGATCGTTCTTTTTGCATTCCTTACAAAAGTATCTTTTACAATGAAGGAACGATTGGAGTTGAGCAAGTCCAAGCTTAATGTTGCAAATTCCGAATTGGACAAATTGATCAATCACCAAACAGATCTTGCAAATAAAATAAAATATCTCTCTACAGACGAGGGTATAGAGGCTGAATTACGTACTAAGTATCGCGCAATTCGTAATGGTGAGTCGGTAGCTGTTATCATCGATTCAGACAAAAAAGCTACAAGTACTGCGACAAGTACTGAGATATGATTCGGCTTGCTCCACTCAAAGGTCATTTATAATTTTGAGTGGATCGGCGTAGGTGAGAATTGGCGAGAATCGAGTCTTACAGACTCTGTACAGGTTTCGCATGACTAGTCCTTTTGCAAAGGCCTAGTCATATGCTCAACCTTTTCGATTCTCGCACGCAGTCGCGCAGGCGACTGCTTACCCGGCACAAATATTCGCTTCGCTCATTTTGTGCGGGTAGCGAGAATCGGCTTCGCCTCTCGCCTCGCCAGCTCGGCTCGGGCTAGCCACCGGCTCGTGGCTCGGTCTGCTGACCTCGCACACTCCGCCGTTCGATTCTCGCCACCTCGTCACAATGATGCTTCACTCAAAGGTCATTTAGACCTTTTCGTGAATCATTGTGCGGGTAGCGAGAATCGAGTCTTACAGACTCTGTACAGGTTTCGCATGACTAGTCCTTTTGCAAAGGCCTAGTCATATGCTCAACCTTTTCGATTCTCGCACGCAGTCGCGCAGGCGACTGCTTACCCGGCACAAATATTCGCTTCGCTCATTTTGTGCGGGTAGCGAGAATCGAACTCGCGTCTCAACCTTGGGAAGGTCGCATTCTACCACTAGACCATACCCGCTTTTTGTTAGGTTTAACCTAGCAAACTATTTGATATAATAAGGTATATCAATTAATTAATCTACAATGATAGATACATCATCAACAGGGGCGATTAATCTTCTAAAAAGTCGAATAGAACAGGAGGCTAGGGAATTGGAAACACTTAAAAACGAGCATAGAAGAAAGCAACAAGATTGTGATAGAAGGAAGCAAGATTACGACAGAAAGCAGAGAGAGGCCGATGATCTTAAAAAGAGATATGAAGAGAGTAAAGCGGAGGTCGATAATATTACGAGACAAATTGCTGACCAAGAAAACCGAATGCGTAGCAATTTATCTGAAATGGAAGCTATAAAAAGGAACATTAAAGGAGTTAGATAAAGCAAAAAAGTAGTGTTCTTTATGCTATAATTTCTTCATAAATAATAATACTTATATGAAAAAAACACGCGTAGCAATAAATGGTTTCGGTAGGATAGGCAGAGCTTTTTTGAGGGTTATCACATTGAAGCCAGATTGCCCTATAGAAGTGGTAGCAATAAATGACTTGGGAGATATCAATAACTTCGCTTACTTACTTCGTCATGATACTGCATATAGAGCATTTGATGCAGATGTCAAAGTCAGTGGAGACGCTAGTGCTATCTTGGTAAATGGCAAAGAGATCAAATTTATTTCCGAAAAAGACGCCACTAAGTTGCCATGGAAAGCTCTCGATGTAGACATTGTAGTCGAATGTACTGGTCACTTCACTTCAGGAGAAAAAGCTCAAACTCATATCGATGCTGGAGCAAAGAGAGTTGTGGTTTCAGCACCGACCAAAGACGAACCGGAAGCAAAAGTTAAGGGTGCTATGGTCTTGATGAGGATGAATGAAGAGGATTTGTCTAAGTCGCTCATCACTTCAAACGCTTCTTGTACTACAAATGCCGCTGGACCACTCTTAGCGATATTGGATGAAAATTTTGGCATCGAAAAAGCTATGCTAAATACTACTCATGCATATACTGCAAGTCAGGGTATAGTCGACGGTCCAAATAAGAAAGACTTTCGTGAAGGTAGAGCGGGTGCGATGAACCTCGTGCCTTCGTCTACGGGTGCAGCGATCGCTGTTACCAAGATTATGAAAAATTTGAAAGGTCTATTTGATGGTATATCAGTACGCATTCCAGTTGTTACGGGTTCGCTCGTAGATATTACTTTCATCTCCAAAAAAGACACCACAGCTGAAGAAGTAAATAAAGTCCTAACCGAAGCTTCCAAGACCGATCGCTGGAAAGATATTTTTGCTGTCACAAACGAACCTCTAGTCTCTTCCGACATTATCGGTTCTCACCACGCATCCATCGCGGACTTGCTCATGACTCGCGTCGTCGGTGGCAATCTGGTCAAAGTTCTAGCTTGGTACGATAATGAGATGGGGTATACGTATACGTTAGTTGAACATGTCATTAAAGCGGGTAGACTGGTGTAAATTAAAAGGCGGCCCGATGTTCGAACCGCCCTCGTTCGAGAAGAGTTACTTGATCATCCAGGAAACCAATGCCCCGACTACGCCTCCGAGACCGAAAGCGAAACAAAAGAGTGGCCAGTCGAAGGAATCGGCAATCCGGTAGTAGATCAAGTAGTACCAACGAACTATCTCACGACGAATTACACTCATGATGCAAATCCTTTTGTTGATTTAAGCCAGCTGTATAGTAACATATGTTTGAATCAATGTACAGGTTAAAGAACGAGAGTCCAGCTGGGTTATGGCATGATATAATTATATGTGATATATGTATACTTCGGTGGAGAAAGTGGGGAAGTTAATTTAATAATTTTAAAAAATGAATAAACAAAAAGGATCAATGACAGTATGGTTAGTCTTGATAGTCATAATCTTAATCAGTGGTGGAGTATTTTATTTGCAAAGTATAAAATCAGAATCACCAGCAGCTGATTCTTCTTTGACACAAATTCATAGTACTGATTACTCGGTAAGTTATTCGCCAGCCCTCTTCACTGAAATTCAGACTAATACAATGTTTCCTCCAGACTATAAAGTCGGTCATCAAGGCATCAAATTGATTGATCCTAAATATGTTTCAAAAATAGGTAAAAAAGAATGCTGGCCTAGTGCAGCCCCTGATGTAAGCCTATTGTGTACAGCTGAGAATCAGCCGGGGATAACATTCCTTGTCTTGGATAATTCTATTAATAATGTCACTTCAGCATTTAGGGATTTTGGAACGTCAGAGCAAGTTATTGAGGGCAAGAAATTTATCACGTCGAGTATTGGAGCAGAAGGCTCAGGGGTTGCATACTACTTCTATTCATTAAGTGCAAGTAAAACACTAGTTATTATTAGAAATATCGTAGAAAATAATACTTTTATTCCAAGCGATACTGTGTTTAATGAAATTATAGCTACTCTTACTGTTAATTAATCGGAATTTACTGCAATAATCAGTCGCAATCAACTATAGCTGACGCGTTAATATAATAAACGAGAATCTATGTACACGCTGATGGAGCATGTGATTAAAGCTGGACAACTTATATAAAAGAATTCGCCACCAACATTGCTGTTAGTGGCGGGGAAATCTTGAATAACTTGTTAGTCTGAAGGTGTTATTCTTTAACCTTTTTCCGATTTTTCTTGAATCTCTCCTTTCGACCCTCGCGTGTTACTATTGTGCCGTCTAAAAAGTACAAAATACCGTATTTGAGGATGCAGTCCTTAGTCCTTTTTGGAAGATCATGCTGGTCGATTTCCACGAGAAAGTATCCTTCAGGGGTATCTAATAGTACAATTGGCCCTCGATTGCGGTTAGCATATGATCCCCTTGGGGAAAAGTATGTGCGACCTTTCACCAAGATGCAGCTACTAACCCTGAGCCCATTTTCAGTATTTGCCTCTCTGAGATTTGAAGCAGATCTGACCTCGATTGACGAAGGAGATGAATCTTTTGTTTGTATGAACATGCTATTAAAACAATATTATATATAATAGTATATGTCAAATAACCTGCTATTCCAGATCTTGCTAATATGATTAACTCGTACGTTGATAACTGAAAAAACACCAAAACGCTACCTCTTGAGTATTTAATATAATTGAGTTTTCAAGATGTGAGCGGGCGGGGATTTTCTTAAAAATGTGATAAAATTAAACCATGAAGCCGTGCTGGTACAACAACGCAATTGGGTATATGTATACACTAGTAGAGCATCTAGAGTTAGTCTTATGAAATTTATCAAAAAAATACCAACTATAGTAGTCAAGCGCTGTTTTGTTATTAGCAATCTCGTAGCCAAAAAAACTCGGAGAGATCACATAAAATCTGTGGATGCACTCAAACACTTTCAGAAGAATCTACATTTGATCAGTACTAAAGTATTAAAGATGTCAGAAAAACAACTCGACTTTTTCATCGGTCAAGAATGGCAAAAAAGATTAGATTCGTATAATAGTTCAAATTGGTTGCTTGCTGAGGTTAGTACCTCTGAGGTGGGTGTTTGGACCAGAGCCGGTGAGCTACCGCTTCGATGGACAAACAAATCACTATTGGAAACGGCTACAAAAGTTAAAAGAGCACTTGGTCGTCGTCATGGGTTCAAGAATGGTCATATACGTGCAGCTCAAGCTATAAAGGGAATTTTGCAAAATAGTATAGATGAAATACAGACAAATCCATATTTGTTGCCGATCGTATTTAAGGGTGATTTCGGAACACGTGGTCGTCGCCGATTGAAGACAAAAGTGATAGGTGATATAGATGATGGATCTATGCGCTCGATCGCTCTTGCTGTTAACGGTTTTACTAAACTTAAGGTATATTTTGGAAGACCCAAATAGTGACCAAGAAGAATTGGCTGATGTTGTCGAGGTGATCGAAGCTCTCAAACTATAGTATCACGCTGTAGATCCTGACCACATCATTTCAAAAATCTTCTTAAAGAAAATAAATAATTGTTTATCAGTTATGAGTGTTGCGGAAAAATTATTATCAGTCTCCTTTATTAGTCCTATCGTATCGTCATTGAATAGAAAAAGGTGAGAATTAAAGCTTTGAAGATCCTCTATAAAATGTGCTTTTGGAGTTAGACCCTTTTTGGAATTGATAAATGACTTGTCAGAATAATCTCTATTGAAATCATTTTCTGGTATCATTTCTCTCGTGTGTATACCTGATTTTGCAAATTCTTTGTGCAAAGCCAATAAATTATCGATTGATATATTCTTATTTTTCAAGCTATTTGGATCCCAGATCATACATAGTTCATTTGAGTTCTCGCTTAGAGTGATTTTTTGGGATATTTTTTGGAATATATCCTGACCTCCGAGGTAATTTATCTTGGATCGCTCATCGTCTGATGAGAAGAAGTCCATAAGGCGTGGCAATAATCTCTCGGCGCTATCGTTTCTCTCTTCGGCGCGCTTGACTTCATTTCTAGTAAAACTAATAAGCTCTTCTGGTTCGTCGACGAAATAAAAAAGTTTTTTGGTTTTCTCGGTTTCTTTGATCAATTTTAGACCTCTCAATTCCATCAGGATTTTGTAAGTGGTGCTCCTATTTAGTCCAGATTTTTTGGAAATATGACCAGGGAATTGACCTCCGCTCTCGAGGAGAATGCTATATATCAATGCCTGCTTCTCGCTAAGTCCTATGTTTACCAGGTGTTTGATCAGCTTATTATTGTCCATTTACATATTGTATCAAATTTGTTATTTTTTTTATAACAATATGAAAAGAATAGCTATAGATTTTGATGATGTAATATTTGATTTCAATCGTTCCTTTTGTGAGTTTTCAAATCTATTTTATGGCACTAATATTAACTATGAAGATATTCGTGAATTTGATTATGAAAAAGTTTGGAATATAAGTAATGATGAACTACATGATCGAATAAATCGTTATTACGATTCTGACTATCACAAAAATGCAAAGCCAATTTATCAGGCTAATGAAATATTATTGAAACTGAAAGACCTAAATTATGAATTCCATATTATAACGGCTAGGGAAGAAAGGTTGAGAAGCGTAATAGAAACGTGGCTTAAGAAGAATTTGCCAAATATTCCATTTGTTATTCAATTTACAAATGCATTTAGCAAGATTAAGGGGCCATTCAAATCAAAGTCTTCTGTTTGCAAAGAAAATGGTATTAATATAATGATTGAAGATGCTATTCATAATGCAAATGAGTTAAGTAAAAATGGTATAAAAGTATATTTGCCAGATCGTCCTTGGAATCAGGGTAAACTTCCGATTGGTGTTGAAAGGGTAAGAGATTGGCAGGAAGTCTTCACCAAACTTAATGCCGACCCGAAGGTCGGCATAGTCAGATTCGCTTCTTGATCTCAGTAAGGAGCCAGATCGCGAACTCGATGAGACGGCGCAGAGCACCGCGAAAGATCTTCAACAGTAAGCGGAAGTAGGCTTTCACCCACTTCGTCGCCGTGGCCTTGCTTGTCCCACTGAGGGAACCGAAGAGGAGTCCGGTTCCAAGGACTAACATTCCGGCTACGAAAGAAAGTATGAGGATGCCTGTAATGAACATCCAGATTTCCTGAGTTAGTTCAGTATTCATCTAAGTATATACAACCACGAAAATGTTAAGTCGTCAATCGCACCGTTATGGCTTAATAGCTTGGACATCAGTATTTATGCTAAAATAGTCTTATGAATAAGAGTGAAATAAAAATTATATTGGCAAGTGATCATGCCGGTTTTGAATTAAAAAATAAGATTGTAGAATTTTTAAGAGGCTTAAATTATGATGTCTTGGATGTTGGTGCTCACAAATATGTTGAAGAAGATGATTATCCAGTCTATATGAGCGCGGCGGCCCTCAAGGTCGCTGAGGATATGGTAGGTAAGACAGTGGCGATTATTTTCGGTGGTTCTGGTCAAGGTGAAGCAATCGTTGCAAACAGATTCCCAGGTGTAAGAGCTGTAGTCTGGTATGGCGATATTGTGAGTGCCAAAGAATCGATAATCGAATTGTCTCGCAAACACAATGATGCAAATGTCCTATCTATTGGAGCAAGATTTGTCGATTTCGAATCTGCAAAAAGTGCAGTTAAGCAGTGGCTCGATACTCCATTCAGTGAAGAATCACGCCATGCAAGACGCAATCAGCTGATAGATTCCATCGAGTAATTTTGTCAAAGAAAAAATAAAATAATTCTGCTATACTAAAAATATGAAAAAAGCAGAAATAATTCCAGCGATTTTGCCAAGGGATTTCGCCGAACTAGAAGACAAAGCCTCTTTGGTGCAGGGTGTGGTCAAGACTATCCAGATCGATGTATGTGACGGTCAATTTGTCCCAAATGCTACCTGGCCGTACCGCAAACATGACAATAATTTCGATTTACTATTGAGTGAAGATATTGGTCTTCCATCATGGGAAGAGATCAATTACGAATTTGATCTAATGGTCAACAATCCCGAAGAAGTGGTCATGGACTGGTTGAGAGTCGGGGCTAGTCGTATAATCATTCATATTGAGTCCTCAGGCGACATTTCAAAAGCGATAGATTTGGTAGGTGGTGAAGTAGAAATTGGTCTTGCTATCAATATTGAGACTGATATAGAAAAGCTTGAAGAATACAAAGACAAGATCCGATTTGTTCAATGTATGGGTATAGATCGTATCGGTTTTCAAGGTCAGACATTTGATGACAAAGTTATCGAAAAAATAAAATCAATTCATGCAAAATATCCAGATCTGGTCATATCTATCGATGGGGGAGTGTCGCTAGATAATGCCAAAGATTTGATCATTGCTGGAGCTACTAGACTAGTGGTAGGTTCGTCAATTTTTGACTCCGATAATGTATTTGATGCGGTCGAAAAATTCAAGGCTATTAGGGTGTAGTCAGGTTTCTTGGGTCAATTATATTTGGATAGTGATTCTATTCAATCGATAATTGCTCATGACCATTATTCGGTAGCAAAATGTGTGTATATATTTTTTCTGCAACTGCGTATTCGTCTTCCGAGTTTTGCTTTACCGTACAAAACCTGCCTGAGTGCCCAATAGACTGACGCACCAATCGCATAATTCGTTGTCAGAAAAAATATTTCATGAGTATCACGCCTGTACCCTTTATGTTAAAATTAACTCATGTCCTTAACAGAAGTAAAAGTTAGTGAATTAAAAGCCAAAGCGCAGGCGATTCGCGATCTTGTACTAGATATGTTGAGAGAAGCTGGATCTGGTCATACTGCCGGTTCACTCGATATGGCAGATATATTTGCTTATCTATATTTCTACTCACTCAAACACGATCCAAAAAATCCAACCTGGCAGTATCGTGATAGAGTGATTCTCTCGAATGGTCATATTTGTCCAGTTCTGTATACAAGCCTT
>CAZPKQ010000023.1:0-8657 GCA_964587205.1 uncultured Candidatus Saccharibacteria bacterium
AAAGAAAACTGTAGATTTCTGAACCCCTGTGTCCACTTTATGGGGTACAGATCAAAGGCGGAGAGTGTGGGATTCGAACCCACGGTCCCGGTTAGGGGACACCTCGTTAGCAGTGAGGCGCTTTCGACCACTCAGCCAACTCTCCATAAGGCAAAAGCCTTAGCAAAGACATTCTGGCACAAAATTGCCCTTAAATCAAAATTATTTATGATAGAAATTGGTAGACCATGTGATATCAATTTACAAATATAATTGCCTAAAATGGTATAATTGACCCATGTCCATAACGCCGAATACGAAAGTTAGCGACTTTTTCAGAATAACAGCAATCCAAAAAGAGGCCCTAATAAAACTAGGGATAAATACCCTAATAGATCTTTTGTATCATTTCCCTATTCGTTATGGCGACACCGCCGAGGCAAAGAATATCGATACCCTAAGCGCTGGCGATACGGCAGTGATTTTCGGAAAAATTTCAAATCTCAAAATTGGCAAAGGTTTCAAAAGCAGAATTGCTATGGCAGAAGGATATGTCGAAGATGAAACTGGCAAAATTCATTGTGTTTGGTTCAATCAGCCATATATAGCAAAAATGATTGAAGAAGGCGCTTTGGTCAGAGTTGAGGGCAAGATTAGTGCAAGAAGAAATAAAACAACAAATGAAACAAAGGAAATCTACTTTTCAAATCCAAAAATTGAAAAAATAAAAGAGATGCCAATAGCCGTAGGTGAATCTTTATTTGGCAAAGGTCATGAAGAACATACATTGTACCCTGTCTATCCAGAATCTAGAGGCATTAGTTCGAGTTGGATTTACCATTCAATTCAAAAAGTTTTCAAATCAGAAATTATTGATCAAATAGTCGACCCTATTCCGGAAGATATTCTGAACAAATATCATTTACCTACAATAAAAACTTCTCTAATCTGGATCCATACCCCACTTACAAGGGATGATGCTATTTCTGCAAGAAAAAGATTTTCTTTTGAAGAAATATTTACAATTCAACTAAGCAAAAGACAAGCAAGAAAGAAATATGAAATGCACCCATCTTTTCTTATTGAAACTCAAATGGAAAGTGTCAGAGAATTTGTCCGCCGTTTCCCCTTCACCGCCACCGAAGCTCAAACAAATGCAATTGAGACAATTGTAAATGAAATGAAGACCAATCGAGCAATGACTAGACTTCTTGAGGGAGATGTGGGTTCGGGCAAAACTGCTGTAGCAGCAGCCACCGCCTACGCCGTGATGGTCTCAAGACCTGACAAAGAAAGAAAGGATACTGCAGATGAAATTACTATTGATAGGACTGATGCAAAACCGATCCTCAAACCAAGCCAAAAAATCGTCCGATCCCCAAATCTCCAGATTGCTTATATGTGTCCTACGGAGATTTTGGCTACCCAACATTTCGAATCTTTTATCCAATATTTCTCCTATATGCCGATCCAAATCGGTCTTATCACCGGCTCAGGTTGTAGGAAATTCCCTTCCAAAGTCAATCCAAAAGGATGGACCGATATTTCCAGAAATCAATTGCTAGAGTGGACAAGAAATGGAGAAATAAGAGTGCTCATCGGCACACATGCTTTGATTCAAAAGTCAGTAAATTTCAAAAACTTGGCCTATGTCATCATCGACGAACAGCACCGCTTCGGTATGCAACAAAGAGCGAAACTTCTAAAAAAGAATTTTGATCCAGAAAAAATCGCCATAGAAACAGCAAAAAAATCTGCAATCGAAGAAAAAAATACTTCAGCCCCCCACCTTCTATCGATGACCGCGACACCGATACCGAGAACCCTAGCTTTGACTATGTATGGTGATCTTGACCTGACTCTTCTCGATCAGAGTCCGGCTGGACGAAAACCCATCATTACCGAATTGGTCTTACCACAAAACCGCGATGATATATATCAAAAAATAAGAAAAGAATTGGAACAAGGCAGGCAAATGTACGTCATCTGTCCAAGGATCAATGAACCTGATCCAGACAAAGAAGAAGCTATTATTGCAAAATCAGTCAAAGAAGAAGCAAAGAGACTCAAACGATCTGTATTTCCACAATATGAGATCGGTGTTCTACACAGCAAAATGAAACCCGATGAAAAAGATTCTGTAATGAATGATTTCAAATCAGGAAAAATCGATATTCTATGTGCAACCTCTGTAGTCGAAGTGGGAGTAAATGTTCCCAATGCCACAGTGATTATTATCGAGGGTGCCGAAAGATTCGGCCTAGCTCAACTTCACCAACTTCGCGGACGAGTAATGCGCAGTACATATCAAGCACACTGTTATGTATTTACTGAGACCACTTCCCAAAAATCAATCGAAAGATTGCGGGCATTACAAACCGCCAAAAATGGTTTTGAATTGGCAGAGCTAGATCTTGCTCAAAGAGGTGCGGGCCAACTTTCTGGTAGTCAGCAATGGGGCGTCTCAGATATTGCCATGGAGGCCTTGCAAAACCTCAAGATGGTCGAGGCTGCATCTATCGAAGCAAAAAGTATAATCGAAAATGATGTAGAGCTCTCAAATTATCCTTTACTCAAAGAAAAAGTCGATCAAATAACAAAAGAGAGTCATTTTGAATAATTTTTCAGAAAAGAAAAATTCAAGACATTGCTACCTTGAACCTTTTTGTTACCTCCATCTTACGACGGAGTCGGGCCGAAGCCGTTTATAGCTATAGATTATCACAACAAAAAAATACAAGGTATAAATCCGACAAAATACCCCCAACGGTTGGTCGGGGGTACGAAATCAATAACTCTGAGAGCAACATCAAACATCAAGTCGCTTTGGGTTCGTCAGTTCCATCAAGGACCGCGAGGATATCCTTGGCATCAAGCTTCAAGGCCAATTCACGGATCTTGGCAAGCCTACAACAAACACGTGCCATAATCCCCTGAGCTACGTTCAATCGACTCTGACTGGGTCCACTAATACTTGGAAATATCTGGCTCCAATCACAATGATCGTAAGCTTCGTTAACCAGATCTTCAAGTGATACGGGTGTCATGCGAATCCTTTCTTTGTTAACTATTTCATGAAAACTCTATCATCAACTTGTACCCTGTGCAAATGTCCGACTTCTTATAACTGATGAAAGTAAAAGATTGGAGTTGTTGCTTGTTTGTGCACGCGGAGGGACTCGAACCCCCAACCAATCGAGTATAAGTCGATTGCTCTACCATTGAGCTACGCGTGCTTTCGTATATATTTCAATGCCGACATTATATATCGATATAGATTCATATCTAAATATAATACACTACACGTCCCATGTCCAAAGCCATTCTTGTAAGTCAGATCAACAAATCTAGAATGCTTAACCACCGGCTTCCTGAATTGGATAATTGGTATTCTAAGATAATTTGACCAAAATTGCATCTCCTTTTGAACATTCATATCTCTGTAAAGATGCAGAACTGCTTTCAACTTTCTTTTATTAACATTAAGCATTCTTAACCATTTTACAAAAAACTTTAGCATATCAGGATCTGTGTTTGTAAGAGCGACTGTACCCTTCGCCGCTTTCGTCCCCTCACCCCAATATAAATATAACCCTGAAATAATAAATTCTCTTTTAGAAATATTACCAATATCCTTAGTTACCTTGGTATAAGATTGCTCATTCAATTTATCACTTTTAAGATGCATTGTATTTCTAAACCGCTCAATTCTTTGAGGATTCTTATCACGCAATTTAGAAATCTGCTTTTTTGATAACGGAAGAGCTGAGAGCCAAGAACTTAACGTGGATTTACTTACATTAACAATATTTTTAATTTGACTATAACTCGCACCCTTTCGTCTTAATTTTATAACCAAATCTTTTTCTATGCTTTTCTTAATCATTAACCAATAATAATATAATTTGGAAAAATTATTAGTTAGACTAATTCACAGACTCCTATATTTTTTGCTTCTTTAACTGAATTCCATTTGCTACCAAAATACTTTCATATTCTTCTCTTTCTATGGTTTCGACTTCTATAAGTCTCTTAGAAATAGCTTCGAAGACTTTTTTGTTGTCGAGCAAAGTCTTGCGAGCAATCTCCCTTGCCTCGATCATGATCCTTGCCACTTCACTATCAATCTCTGAAGCAACCTTTTCAGAATATTCACGATCGCTTACCCCCATTCCAAACATAACCTTACCCTGAGCACTCTCAAGAGCGATAGGACCGATCTTCTCCGACATACCATACCTTGTGACCATATCTCGAGCAAGAGCTGTCGAAACCTGAAGATCATTTGAGGCACCAGTAGTAAGATCACCGAAGATCATGAGTTCGGCGACATAACCTCCGAGAGAAACAGCGATATCATCTAGAAATTCTTTTCTTGATTGTAATTTGCGTTCTTCAAAAGGCAATTTCAAAGTATAACCAGCGGCGCGACCGCGAGAGATGATCGATATTTTGTGGACAGGATCGGCATTTGGCAGAATCGAAGCGATGATGGCATGACCAGCTTCATGATATGCTGTGATCTCTTTTTCTTTTGTACTCAAAACATGACTGCGTCTTTCTGGACCGAGCATGACTTTTTCGATCGAACGAATGAGATCGAACTGCCCTATTTTATTTCTATTCTCCCTTGCAGCAAGTATAGCCGCCTCATTCATCAGTGAAGCTAGATCTGCGCCCGAAAATCCTGGGGTTCTCTCGGCTACAACTTTTATATTTACATCTTCAGCCAATTGCTTCTTGGCCGAATGGATTTTCAAAATTTCCTCTCTATCACCTCTATCTGGTAGATCGATCACTACTCTTCGATCAAATCTTCCTGGACGAAGCAAAGCCGGATCAAGGACATCTGGTCTATTTGTTGCAGCCATAACAATCACCTTTTCATTTGGCTCAAATCCGTCCATCTCAACTAGAATCTGATTTAGAGTCTGCTCTCTCTCATCATTGCCACCTCCCATACCAGAGCCCCTTGCTCGTCCGACCGCATCTATCTCATCGACAAAAACAATTGCAGGACTATTTTCTTTGGCTATGCGGAATAGATCTCGGACCCTAGACGCTCCGACTCCGACGAACATTTCGACGAATTCAGATCCTGATATCGAGAAGAATGCTACACCAGCCTCACCCGCGACCGCTCTTGCAAGCAAAGTCTTGCCTGTACCAGGAGCGCCCATCAAAATTACCCCCTTTGGTATCTCTGCACCAATCTCTATAAATTTCTTTGGGTTTTTGAGAAAATCGACTATTTCGGTCAATTCTTGTTTTGCTTCTTTTGCTCCAGCCACATCTTTGAAAGTGACTTTTTGCTTTATATCATCAGGCATTATTATCCTTGCTTTGGATTGACCAAATGATAGTGCTTGGACACCTGCCCCTCGGACTTGTCTTGATATAAGCCAGACAAAGAATACGAGAAATAATATTGGTGCAAGAAATGGCGCCAAAGCACCAGTCCAATACCAAAATCCACTTGGACTTGTGATGGAAATTGTAGTCGAAGCCAATTTTGCCTGACTTACACCAAATCGAGTAAGTGATTCGGTAAGTGAAGAATCAGACTCTTTTTGGGAGACTTTGATAGTACCGTCTTTGTATTGAGAAGTTATATCATTGCCAGAAATTTTGACATCAAGAACATTTCCCTTGCTTATATCGTAAGCCAAGGTAGAAAGAGAAACTTCTTCTTTCTTCGAAGATGAACTTTGATATTCGGCATATATACCACTTAAGAATAGGAAAAATAAAATAACCAATGACAATATATTCAAAAAGCCAAATCTTCCAGAGAAAAATCTGTTTCCTTTTTCATTTTTATTGTTATTTTTTAGGGTATTTTCGGCCATATAGGTAAAAAGTACTTTAACCTCTTTTTAACCATATAGCAAGGCTGTGAACTTAGAAGTCACTACTCGCCGAGAACATCATAACGCCCTCATTGGAGGGCGTTTGATCATTCAAAAATACTTAACAATTAAACTTATTTGCTTTCTGAAGTACAGTAATATCCAATACTCGTATCACAAGCAGTATCACCTGTAGCACTATTTCCCCAGAATGCGCCGGTTATTGAATTTGATAAAGCTAAGTTATTTGTCTTTTCAAATTTCACTCTAATCTTATAGCTTTTTGGTTTAAATGTCGCAACCTGCTCAGGAAGATAAGCGTAACTTATTTTATAATCTTCTGCTGTCCTATAAAGTGGATCTTGAATAGAACAAGCGTAGAATATTGCACCACCACCAACGGCCGCTAATGCCGTCTTTATGACAGGAGAAAATGCTGTTTTGTAAATAGGCTGATCAATATTTTGAGCAAAAGTAGCCTTAATGAAATTTTCATTATTCAAATCTTGCATCATTTTTTGCCAATAATCTGGAATTCGAGTGTCAGTCAAGTCATAGCCCTGACCTACTTCATCATAAGGATAATATCCATGAGTATTGAAATAAAGTTCGAGAGCGGTCTTGACCTGTCTTATCTGAGCCAATCTATAACCATCGCGAGCTGTCTGTCTTGTCGACGAAACAGCTACAAGTGTAATAGATGACAAAACTGCAATGATCGAAATAACTACCATGAGTTCGACTAGCGTAAAACCTCTTTTTAATGAAAATTTCATATAGATACTATAGTTGACTCAAATAATCATTGACCAACAATATACTCTGTTGAAGCTGTAATAATAAATAAATCTCACCTGATAAAAATACCAAAAAAACTGCCGTGTGAACTAATTGGCAATATTTGTATTCATGCCAACGTCGATACCAGCTGAATTTTTGCATAAGCCATGGATGTATAATCATGACACAATTATACCCTTTCTTATTTATTATAAAAAGCTACTGGGGATAATCACTTATTTTTGATCCACCTGTGCTCTAAGCTGGTCAATGATAAGATCTAGCGAGGAAGAAGCTTTGACTATAAAAACTTCTACACCGAGTCTTCTTGCCCTATCGATATCTGATTGATTGCTTAGGTTCGATAAGACGATTTTCGGAATAGTCTTGAGTCTCATATCGACACTGATAGCTTCCAATACTCCGAAACCATCGATCTCTCCAGGGACCATCAGATCTACCATGATTATATTTGGCACTATCTGCTTCAAAGTCTCTATAGCCTCTTTGCCATCACGGACATGAATAAGCTCAAATTCGGTATTTTCCAAAGCCTTGCTAAAAACCACTCCAAGCAAAGCATCATCTTCTAACCATAATAGTTTCTTCTTCATAAAAATAGTGATTATTGGTATAGGGGTATTGTAGCATAAAAGAAAAGACCGACACCTTGAAAGTGTGGTCCTTTGAAAGTCTGCGTATAGGAGTATCAGATCTCCCATGCGAAACAATCGCACAAATTGATGGTACCATGAGCACCTCGGTAGTACACTCCCCAGTCTTCGCCCAATCCGAACTGATTCGCGACAGAGCTTCGTCTGGTCATCAGATGTCTCTGGTATACCATCGGTTGGCCAGTAATCTCACCAATAGCGATATCTCTGGCTGTCTCAGTCATAATTCTTGTCACTTCACTGCGAAGCTGAACCTTATCGGTCCTTGCTGTGACAACTGACGATTCACCATGAAACAGCGGTGAAAATTCCGAGACAAATGTGCAGATCTCTCGGCGAAAATCCCACATCCGTTTACGAGTTCTGGTGAACATATTCCCGGTCACCAAAATGAACACCAAAGATAGTACACTACCGACAAAGAAGAACTTGAGTTCATTATTTTGCCACATCGACCTCAATGCATCGAATCCAGTTTTCTCGACATTGAGGAGCGATGCAAACAGAGTCAGCATGGAAAAGATAAAGATAATCCACGCCACATACCTGCAGTGATCCAACCAGCCGTAAATACGGGAGGCAAGCACTGGATTGAAGCCGTGCTTTTCGGCATAAGCCTGAACGAGGCCAATGGGCAAAAGGCCTTTCTTGTAGGCTTTGTATGGATTCAACCATTCCAATTCCCGATACTTATCGTTCTTCAATTTTCGTTAATGTCAGATTGGGATTATTGTATGGTTTTCTGGACCAAATACCTGCAGACCTTCTTAAATCTGCAGATTTTTACATTTATCCCAGAGCAGTTTTGACATTCGTACTCCAAAAATACGCTACCACACAATAATTTATTTGTACATATCTTCGTTATGGTTCAATAACCTTTTAGTATCACAAGATGGGAGTGGAATAAATTAAATTAGTCTATATAAAACTTTAAAATACGATTATATAATTTATTTTTGTTAAACACATACCCAACAAAACCTCCAAAGATTCCATAAATGATAATTAAAAATAACATGCCAAAATTATTCAGTGGGCAAATAATAAAACATTCAGTCATATCAAAAATAGAAAGACCGATGTATTTCGAAATTATAACTATTGGCAATTGGATTATCGTCAACAATAAAAGAACTAATTTATGGTCACCAAATGATACCTGATTATTATTCAAAATAATAAAGAAAGTAAGAGGTATTAGTGTTAGTAATATACCACTCAAACTTCCAATAGCAATCTGTCTAGAGATGGATGCGGTAGGTATTTTAAATATTTTACAAGCACCAATTATAATAATTGATAATACAGAAATGAGAACAATACTAACTACAAGTGCCAATAGAAAATATATGATAGTTATCATAATAAAAAA
>CAZPKQ010000024.1:0-8591 GCA_964587205.1 uncultured Candidatus Saccharibacteria bacterium
GACATACGCTACAAGGTGGATCAGACAAGCCATCACTCGTGCTTTGGCCGATCAGTCAAGGACTATTCGTGTCCCTGTACACATGGTCGAGACTATTGCCAAGTACAAGCAAGTTGTGAGAAGGCTCAGTCATGAATTGGGTCGCGAGCCATTGGCTGAAGAGATAGCGATGGAGATGGATATGGATGTAGACAAGATCTATCAGATCGAGAAGATCGAGCAAGATGTCGTCTCACTCGAAAATCCAGTCGGCGACGATGGTGATGATGGCAAATCTACTCTTCAAGATTTTATTCCAGATGATAAGATACTTTCACCAGAACAGGAGTCTTCTAGGAGAATATTACGCGATCAAGTCAATATGATATTGAATGATTTATCCGAGAAGGAGCGAAAGATTTTGGAAATGAGACATGGTCTAAATGACGGCATAACTCATACCCTAGAGGAAGTAGGCAAAGAATTTGGCGTCACTCGCGAGCGTATTAGACAGATTGAGGCCAAGGCTCATGAGAAGATTAGACAGCACGAAAACATTAATAGGTTGAAGAATTATTAGTCAGGAATAGGCAAAAGTCAAAAGGTAAAAGGCAAAATTTAAAGTTGAAAGTAGGAAGTGTTCATAATAATTAATTTATTCTTATAACTCATTTGAGTTTGTTACTTTTGACTTTTGACTTTTAACTTTTAACCTTTAACCTTTACCTTACATTTCTATGCCCAACTTCAACCAACACTATCAATCCCTAAACAAATCTCAAAAGGAGGCTGTCGACTCAATCGGTGGTCCTGTCATTGTTATTGCTGGTCCTGGTACTGGTAAAACCACGATCCTTACTCTTAGAATTGCAAATATCCTCAATGCGACAGATACTTCACCAGAAAATATTTTGGCTCTGACCTTTACCGAATCAGGAGCTCATGTCATGCGCAAGAAACTCGTCGATCTTATCGGTCCTTCTGCTTACAAGGTCAACATTCATACTTTCCACGGTTTTGCCGAAAAGATTATAGAAAAATACCCTGACTATTTCCCTAGAATTATCGGCTCAAAAGTCATAACAGATGCTGAACAAATAAAAATACTCGAACATTTGATTCAATCAAAGGATATAGAGATTTTGCGACCATTTGGTGATCCGACATATTATGTAAGACCGATTTTATCAGAGATAAGCACCTTGAAGAGGGAAAACATTGCTCCAAAGCAATTTCTTCAAAATGTAAAAAAAGAAATAAGTAATTCAAAGGTGGCTACAAAAGGCGACAAAGAAATTTCCAAAACAGAATTAGAAAAAATTCAAAAAAGAAATGACAAAAATCTTGAGCTTGCCAATATCTATGAGCGGTATGAAGCCAAATTGGCAGAACAAAAATACTATGATTTCAACGATATGTTGCTGGAGCTTATTCGCGTCTTAGAAAAAGAAGAGAATTTCAAATTGATTTTACAGGAAAATTATCAATACATCTTGGCCGATGAGCATCAAGATGCCAATTCAGCTCAAAATAGGATACTAGAATTGCTTTCGGATTTTCATGATTCGCCAAATTTATTTATAGTGGGAGATGATAAACAGGCAATATATCGTTTTCAGGGAGCGTCTTTGGACAATTTCCTTTATTTCAAAGACAAATACAAAAATGCAAAAGTTATAGAACTTACTCACAATTATAGATCACAACAAGGAATACTCGATGCTTCTCATAGTCTTATCTCAAATAATCCAAGCATACCGGGTAGAGATAGAGCCAAGCTCGTATCACTTCAGATCGGTAGTCGACCGATAAAATTATATGAATTTGCAAAGCAGGAAGATGAATTGAACCATCTTATCTATGAGATAAAAAATTTTATTAGTGAAGGATATAAGATAGATGAATTGGCAATTTTGTATAGGACAAATAGCGAGGCCGATGTGATCGCCAAAGCTCTAAAAAAAGCCAATATTCCTTTTCGAATTGAGTCTGACTACAATATTTTGGATGAAATGGATCCAGCAAAGCTGATAATTATTGGAAGAGCAGTAAATGATCTTTCCAATGATGAAAACCTTGCCAAAACTCTGCTCCTAAGCGAATTTGACTGTGATCCGGGCACTGTTTCGGCTCTGTTCAATATTGTCAAAAGAGACAGACTACCTCTATACTCGTTGATCAACAATTCATCCTTAGTCAAGAGAATTGAAACCTTAGACAAAAAAGAATTAAATAAAATTAAAGGCGTATATAGTAAGCTCTGTGAATGGTCGAAGATTGCGCAATACGAAAGTTATCCAAACCTACTCCAGAAGATTATTGAAGAGACAAATATTTTATCAAATATTATTCAAGATCCTGAATCCTTGCCAAGGCTCGCTTCTCTCGAAGATTTCTTTTCTCAGATTACAAAGATTTCAAAATCCAAAAAGACTTTTTTGCTAAAAGATTTTATTGAATATGTCGATATCGTCACGGATCATGGACTTGTCTCAAGGCGAGATTATACCGAACATATAGAAGGGGTTAGATTGATGACAGCACATCGATCCAAGGGTCTAGAATTCGATCATGTATTTATTGTAAATTGTTTCGACGGCAATTGGGGAAATAGAAATAAGCGCAATTTATTTAGTATTCCAATAGTAGAAAAAGCTCGAGACTCCGGCAATATAGAAGATGAGAGAAGATTGTTCTATGTAGCGCTTACTAGAGCAAGGGAATCGGTCCATGTTTCGTATTCGAGAGTGGTCGGTGACAAGGAGACTGTAGTAAGTCAATTTCTCACAGAAATCGGTGAAGAATTTATGACCTATACCGAACCGATCTTGGTAAAGGAAACAGATAGTAAAAATGAGCACAAACAAGAAGATAGTCTCAAAAATCAAAATAGCCATTCGCTTTCAATATTGAATAAAGATTTTGTAAAATCAAAATTCAAAAATCAACCGTTATCTGTTACACATTTGAACAATTATTTGGAATGTCCTTGGCAGTATTTCTTCGTAAATTTGATAAGAATTCCTCAAGTCGAGACCAAACACCAAGTCTACGGTACAGCTGTTCACGTTGCTCTCAGGGCATTTTTTGAAGCTTACAAGGATGAGAGGGAAATGTCCAAAAAGGAACTATTGGGATTATTTGAGCATCATATAAACAATTCATCGATGGATAGTGGAGACAAAACTGAGTCCATCAAGAAGGGTAGAAATGCTCTATCAGGATATTATGATGAATATGAAGGTTCTTGGAATAGAAATTTATTGACTGAATATGGTATCAAAATTCCTAACTTTGAAATAGATAAAAATATTGCAATCACCCTTACAGGCAATTTGGACAAAATTGAAATAATAGACAAAAATCATGTTGCAGTTATCGATTACAAAACTGCCAAGCCCAAATCTAGAAATGAGATCGAGGGCAAAACAAAAGATGCCGATGGCAATTACAAGAGGCAATTGGTATTTTATAAATTGCTTCTTGATCTTGAGGCTAAATATAATATGAGTAGTGGAACGATTGATTTTATCGAACCAAATGATCGCGGTTTGTACAAGAGAGAACAGTTTATAATAGAGCAAAATGAGGTCAATTCTCTAAAAGCGACTATTAAGAAAGTTGCAAATGAGATTATTAATCTCGATTTTAGCGATAAATATTGCGATGACAAAGATTGTAGATATTGTAAGTTGGCACTTACTTTATCAGGCTCTCAATAATCCCCGCAACCATCGCACTTGGCATCGCTCCAGACATTACGATAGTCCTCTTATCATCGGTCACATAAAGCATATCTTCAGGAATTCGATATTGGACCAGAGCGCTTTTGAGATAATTTATTGAATTTTGATTTATATTTTTGTCGAGAATAAAGAAGCTTGTTGGCGTACCTGTAACACCTGCATTTACCCCAGACAATGACTGTTTACTTATAGCCGTCTTTGCTTTTTCGCTATCCATACATTCTGCAAAACTTACTGTATTTAGACTCAAGTCTTTGGCGATTATAGGTAGTTGTTTTTGATCTAAGCCATTTGGACTACTTCCAGTGACCGAAGGTGTGATCTCATAGAGCTTTTTTTGGTAATCCCAAAAGGCCTTTTTGCCACCGACACTACCGGCACATTCGATTGCAAGTGATTCATTTCTAGCATTTGGGTGAAGAATATTGCCGTTTGAATCTGGAGTATCGAGTGGAAATGCTCTATAGACCCAAGCAACTTTGCCTGTTGAGCCGTATTTGGACATGATCTCATGCATTGTACTATTGAATACTTTACAAAATGGACATGATGGATCGGAGTATTCTACGATTTTTATCGGTGCATTTTCATTTCCCAAAATATTGTCGTCTTTTGAAACTGGTGCCACATTGACCGAGACTTCGTTTTTGTTTGTCTCTACTACAGTCTTTTCGACTGGCTTTTTGACATATATGATTGCCGCTGCGACGATTGCTGCTGATATTATTATTGCACTAGGTATATTGATTCCAGTTGTTCTTGTTTCCATTGTTTTTTATTAGAATGGTAATGTAAATGTCATTGCATTTGACTCGGATATTTCCCATGAATTTGTATCGAGCTTTAATTCCTTCGTACCGCCAAGATCTTTGTATTTCAAATGTTTATTTTTCATTGCAAAATCGTACAAATCTCTAGTGAGCCTTACATCTTCGATACAGTATGATACTAGTTTATCAAGTTCTCCGTTTTGCCACCAATGTATAGCATCAAGACCATGTCCGGTCTTGTTTTTGCCTAGAGTGGCTTCACCGACCGTATCAAGTTTCAATCTTCGACCTAAGACTTTTTGCATTTCTTTCATAAGGTCTAGACTTTTGATCTTGGTCAGATCCCCAGGATAGTATTTGTTGAGTAGTGGTATATCGAAATGGTCGCCATTCCATGTGATAAGCATATCAGCTTGTTCGAATATAGGCCAAAGTTTATTGAAATCATTTTCAAAATAACTTGAAAATTGACCAGTCTCTGAATCGTGAATACAGACTACAGAAATATCCAAATCAACTGGATCATTTGAGCCTACATCCTGAAAGATGTTCTTTGTTTCAAGATCAAAAGTAATTTGTCGCATTTGTTTAATTGATGATGAATTTGTGTTCTTCTCCGTTATTTAGGTCTTTGATTTTGAGGTTGCCGGTACGGACTTCTTCTTCACCAATACAGATGACCTTCGGAATGCCTCGTTTATTTGCATTTGAAATTTGATCGCCGACTTTTTTGTTTGATATATCTACAAATATTTTCATACCTTTTTGGCGCATCTTTTGAGCTAGATCGAGAGCATAAGGAGTGTTTTCTTTGCCCAAAATACATATAGCAATATCAGCCACAAGCGCTTTTTTTGGTAAGGTATTGTAGGTTTCCATTATGTCTCTTGCGATGAGGTCTCCAGCTCCAAAACCAACTGCGGGTACTTTGTCATTTCCAAATAGTGATATGAGATCGTCATATCTGCCACCGCCGAATACTGAGCGACGATTGGCTGGATTGAGATCGAAAATTTCAAACACGGTGCCTGTATAATAGTCGAATCCTCTCATAAGGGTTTGGTCGAAACGGACATTGTTGATGCCGAGATTTCCAAGTCCAGAAATGACCTTTTTGATCTCATTTAATCCTTGATGTTCTTCTTTTGTTTGAGGTAAGTTTGATGTAAACTCTTCGAAATTTTTTGAATTGAGTAGAGTAATGAATCTCGCTGACTTATCATTGTCACCAAGTAATTCTTGGACTCCAAGAGCAAAAGCTTCTGGTTTGATCTTGTCTTTTTTGTCTATGAGCTTGGATAATTTGTATGATTTGTCATCATCCAGTGAAAATACTTCTTTTGTGACATAGTTCATCACTTTTCGATTGTTTATTCTTATCTCGAAATCTGTATCACGAAGACCATAAGACTTCACAATATCGTATGCAAGGTTGATTATTTCGATCTCAGCGCTGATATCTTCGACGCCGAAAATATCTGCATTGAGTTGCCAATGCTCGCGAGTGCGACCGCGCTGGGGTTGCTCGTAGCGAAATAGATTTGGGATGGAATACCATCTGACGGGGAAGGCAAGCTCGCGCTTTTTGTGAGCGATCATCCTACCTACGGTCGGAGTCATCTCTGGTCTGAGTGTCACTTCACGATCGCCACGATCTGTAAAAGTATAGGTCTGTTCGTTTACGATCTCTTCACCAGACTTGGCACGATAGAGCTCGGCGGGTTCGAGGACTGAGGCGCCGTATTCTTCATAGCCGTATTTCTCGCAATTTGTGCGCCAAATGTCGAAGATGGATTTTTCGATAGCCATGTCCTCGGGGTAGAAGTCTCTTACACCTTTGTATGGCTCTGTACTAAGCTTTTTGTTGAATAATGACATACGACCATTGTATCAGAATTATTTTTTTAGTGAAATACAAAAAAGGCCACGATGCACAACTCACACGTAGTGGTCATACATCCGGCCCGGTGAGTTGCGAGACATTACCAGCATCGATACCTCAAGGTTCGCTATGATGGCTAGTCATGGGATGGGTGTCTAATCCACCTTTTCGCAACTGATTTGAGTGTAGCATAACATCATTATTGATGCGAGGTATCATCTACCCCCACTCTACACCTTGTAGCCACGATTTTGGCAAGCAGAATATGGCTCAACAGAGCAACATTTGTGAGGTTTAACCTCGCAAAATGCAAAAACACTTGACAAAGTTGATGGATATGCTATACTATTTCCAGTAAGAACATTGAATACGACTGAATCGCACGCACCATAATGGGTTTGAAATTTGAACCTAATATGGTGCGCGCGACGACAGCTGAATCTGAGGGTCAGGGGGAGGTACGCCCCAACCAAGCCTAATAGGCTAAACTCATGGTTCAGTGTACCTGGAGGAAACTTCGGGGATCAGTCGCTAGCGGCCAGCCCTTAAATAGGGCGCTTCATCTCCGATGTCACGGGAGAACGAGCATTGTGCTCGTAAGCAGAAAAACGTCCGAAAGGACGAAACGTATAGATGCTAGTGACGGCATCAGGGCGCGGAGGATGAATCTTCCGCGCCCCTTTCTTTTTGTAAATAAATTTCAATTATTTCTCCGCAAAAACTGTGTACAAAAACCCTGAGGCCTCGCCTCGGGAGAGTGGCTATGTTAGGATAACATTATGAAACGGATAATAATAAAAGAAGGTCCAGTAGTCTTCCTCCGAAATGTTATTGTTATGGAATTGTTGGCTACTTTACTTTTTATTGGAGCTTCATATCTGGCAAATTATGAGCAATTGTTCCTAGGTTTTCATTTCAATAAATACGTAACCTATGGAAATTTCATGGTTACTTTATTTTCCGCTTTCCAGATTGTATATATTTTGGCTCTATTTTTTGATTGGTATTTGAAATATTTTGAAATTAGAGAAAAGGAAATAGTAAAGCATACGGGCTTGATCTTCAAAAGTCGTAGATCTGTTTCCTTGCTTCATATTGTAGCTGTAGAGACAAGCCAAAGTCCTATTGATAGGATATTGAAGCATGCTACTTTGACCTTGGAACATGACAATGGTCGTATAACCAAGATTCGTAACGTAGCAGGTTATGAGGAATATGTAGAAATGATAAAGCAAACTATCGACAATTCTCTCAAAAAACCGATGCATTCAAGAAGCTTGCAGATGTTCCTCAAAGAAGGTGAGGGTTTATTTTTGGAATTCAAACAAACCCTTCGTTATGACATACGAAAAAAGATTATCAGTAAGGATGTAGAAAGGGCAGTTATCAAGACTATTGCCGGATTTATGAATGCAGATGGTGGTACTCTTATCATCGGTGTCGATGATGAAGGCAAGGTTGTCGGTCTCAAAAACGACTTTGCTACTCTAGCCAAAGCAAACCGAGATGGTTTCGAAAATCATCTTATCAATCTTGTAAAAACTATGCTCGGGGTCAAATTCGCAAACTACATTCATATTAGATTTGAATATTTCAATGGCAACGAAGCCTGTATTGTTGCAGTAGATCCGAGCCATAAACCTGCTTATATTCCAAATTCTGATGGCAAAGAAGAGTTCTTTGTCCGTATGGGCAATTCCACCCAGCCATTTTCAATGAGTGAAGCAGAGGAGTATATAAAGACGAGGTGGAAATAAGTAAGTGAAAAGTGCAAAGTTCAAAATGCAAAGTGCAAAATGCAAAGTTAAAAATTAAAGGGCAAAGTGCAAAGTTTTACACAATGCGATTCAACTTTGCACTTTGCATTTTGAACTTTGCACTATTTAAGATCCTTCCTCCTGCCTCTCGCCCTGTCTAATTCGGTAAGAAGTTTCTTTCTAAGGCGGATATTTTTTGGAGTTATTTCTAGATATTCATCATCTCGCATAAGTTCCATTCCTCTCTCGATACTTAGTTCATAATGAGGTACGAGGTTTAGGGCTTCATCTTTACCTGATGAGCGCATATTGGTAAGCTGTTTGCCTTTGCATGGATTGACATCCATGTCATCACCCTTCGATGTATCACCGATAACCATACCTTCATATATGTCTGTAGCGGGGCCGATATATAGTCTTCCACGATCTTGCAAATTCCAAAGGGAAAAACCAAATT
>CAZPKQ010000025.1:0-8491 GCA_964587205.1 uncultured Candidatus Saccharibacteria bacterium
TGCCTCTTTCGATACTTAGTTCATAGTGGGGTACGAGGTTTAGAGCTTCATCTTTACCGGAAGAGCGCATATTGGAAAGTTGCTTACCTTTGCAAGGGTTGACGTCCATATCATCTCCTTTGGATGTGTCACCTATGACCATACCTTCGTATATATCCGTAGCTGGACCGATATATAGTCTTCCGCGGTCTTGCAAATTCCACAGAGAAAATCCGAATGACTTACCTGAAGCCATAGAAGTCATAGATCCGGTCTCGCGTCTCTCTATATCACCAGCAAAAGGTTTGAAACCGATAACGCGACTAGACATGATACCTTCACCTTTTGTATCGATAGTGAAGATATTTCTATAACCCAAAAGACCGCGAGTTGGAGTGTCGAAGACCATGCGGACTTGATTGCCATGGGTCTTCATATCTTTCATAATGCCTTTTCTTTTGCCCAAAGTCTCTATGATCGTTCCAGAGTACTCTTGTGGTACATCGATGATGACTTCTTCAAATGGTTCCAATTTCTCACCATTTTCTTCACGGATAATAACCTTTGGCTGAGAGATTTGTAATTCATAACCTTCTCGGCGCATATTTTCGATAAGGATTGCAATGTGAAGTTCGCCACGGCCGTAGACTGTGAAGCCATCGACAGATGGGTCGGTGTTATTGAAATCCACTTTTAGACCGACATTTGTCTCTAGCTCTCTTTCGAGTCTTTCGCGTATCTGTCTGCCAGTGACGAATGTACCTTCACGACCAGCGAAAGGAGAATTGTTGACTAGGAATTGTAGAGAAATAGTCGGTTCATCGACCGTGATCGCAGGAAGAGCTAAGGTTTTATCATTATCGGTTATGGTCTCACCGATATTAATCTCTGGAATACCTGCAACGGTTACGATATCACCAGATTCTGCTAATTTTGTCTCAATTCTCTGTTTGCCATTGAAAGTAAATAGTTTTGTAACTTTACCAGAAAATGATTTGCCATCAATATTTTTGACCCAGATATTTTGACCATCTTTGATGCTACCATCGTAGACGCGACAAATAGCTAGACGTCCGAGGAAATTGTCATAACCCAAATTGAAAACTTGAGCGGTAAGGGGTGCACTTATGTCTTTATTTGCAGGTGGTACGTGCTCTAGAATTGTCTCTAGAAGTGGTTTCAAATCTTTTGATTCATCTGTAAGATTTTTCTTTGCTACACCTTCGCGACCGATAGCATATATAGTAGGGAAATCGATTTGTTCATCATTTGCTCCCAATTCCATAAAAAGCTCCAAAACTTCATCATGTACACGGGCAGGGTTTGCTGCTGGCTTATCTATTTTGTTTATGATGACGATTGGTTTCAAACCAAGCTCGAGTGACTTCTTGAGGACAAATCTTGTCTGTGGCATAGGACCCTCTTGAGCATCGACTACCAAAAGAACAGTATCAATAGATCTAAGAACGCGCTCGACTTCGGATCCGAAATCGGCATGTCCTGGGGTGTCTACTATATTGATCTTTGTAACAGGTCTCCCAGAGTCTGGGGCAGGGTAGTTGATTGAGGTGTTTTTTGCGTAAATAGTAATACCACGCTCTTGCTCTAGAGCATTTGAGTCCATCGAACCCTCATCACCGTGACCGCATTGGGTCATGATGGCATCGGTAAGAGTGGTCTTGCCGTGGTCGACGTGAGCGATAATTGCTATATTTCGTATTTCCATTTGATATAAAAAGGAGCCTTTGGCTCGGTCCTTAAGTAAAGCATAAAAATAGGCGTGAAGTCAAGAAGCGGATATTGGAGGGTGTCGGAGGATGTTGCACATCCTTTGTGAGGTTAAACCTCACAAAATAAACCGAGCTCCCAAAGGGGAGCTCGTGTATGGACGAATCACAGTTGAGTCGTCTATCCGCGGGAGGCGTGGTGGACTTGGCTTGTGCTGGTTGACGGATTGCGAGCAAGAGCAGTCATGAGCGGGAGTCGGTATTGAAGGCAGAACCGACTTTTCGGCCGTTCAGGTGTTTCGTTCCCGAAATGCGGGGACGGTCCCTTCTTGCGGCTGTTTTTTCCAGGATCCCAACCAGGATTCCGACTGTGACTCATAGGTGTTTCCTTGTACACTATCCAACTCCTCACTGGAGTTGGTTCGGGTAAAAATATTACATTATTAGTAGATAAAAGTAAAATGGGGATTATTTCATTGTTATATATATTTTGGGTCTATTATTATTGTTTTATGTCCATATTTATCAATTTTAATTGTTTTTGCCCCGTATTTATTTAGTAGCTTGTATCCATTGGAAAATTTTTTATCCATTTTTTAGGAGAAATTCATAAAAATTTCATTTGGCTTTGATAGAGTGTCGTGATGAAAGAAATTTCAAATCATAAATTTCAATTTAAAAATAAACCCAAGAGTGCTGTTGAGGCTATAGACCAGCTACTTGCATTTTGTATTGATCTTGGCGCTTCGGATTTGCATTGCGATCCTGAGGAGATTGATATCAAGGTTCGTATTCGAGTAGACGGTATCGTGTACTTTGTCGGCCATATATCCAGACTTCTATACCAAGAGTTCATCACCAGACTCAAGATTTTGTCCGGCACAAGGACAGATCTTCATTTTGTTCCACAAGATGGTCGTTGGAGAGCTACTGTGTATGGTAAGTTTTACAATATTCGCATTTCATTTATGCCGACCTATTATGGCGAAAATGCAGTACTTCGGATACTTCCCGCCAAGACAGAAGAGACTCAGACATTCACCGATCTTGGTTTCAGCCATGTTCACAATGACAAGATCACTACATCTCTTAGACTCAAAAACGGCTTGATCTTGGTCACTGGGCCCACTGGTTCTGGCAAGACTACCACTTTGCGTTCATGTTTGGATCATATAGCGGGCGAACCTATTTCTATCATCACACTCGAAGACCCAGTCGAATACGAAATCCAAAATGTCAGACAGGTCCACATTCGCCATGATCTTGGAGTAAATTTTGCTTCGGCTTTGAGGTCGTGTCTTAGACAAGATCCGGATGTGATAATGGTCGGTGAGATACGCGATTCAGAGACCGCCAAGATTGCTATTCATACCGCACTTACGGGACATCTGGTCCTGTCTACTTTACATACAAATTCAGCTTTGGAGACTATCCCTAGACTTATCGATATGGGTGTAGATCATTATCTACTTTCATCGACATTGAGACTTATTATATCTCAGAGATTGATTCGCAAGGTTTGTTCATTTTGTCATTTCAAGACTTGCCAAGAATGCAATTTTACTGGATACAAGGGTAGGGCGGTCATAGCAGAAGTTTTGGAGATTGATCCGAGATTGTCGCAGATGATATATGACAGAGCAGATCTCGAAGAATTACGAAGACACATCATCTCAAAGGGTTTTATTTCTATATATGACGATGCTTGCGAAAAGGTCGATTGGGGTATGACCACAAAAGCCGAAATTACAAATGCCTTATTCAAAAATGAAAAATCATAAACAAAAAATCAAAAATTCAGATCTAATATTATTTTTTAATCGTTTGGAGATGTATATTTCATCTGGATTCCCTTTGGACAAAGCCTTGAGCATTATCACCTCAAGTTCAAACAAGAAACTCAAAGTCCACCTTGATCTTGTAGCTTCCGATTTGCTTCTTGGTATTAGTTTATCTAACTCACTATCAAATAGGTTTGTTTTGAGCCGAAGTACGACAAATCTTATCTCAAACGGCGAAGCCTCTGGCAAACTCAATCAATCGCTTGCATTTTGCGCCGATCTTCTAGAAAAAGAAAGCAATATCAAAAAGAAATGCCTCGGCGCTTTGACATACCCATTGGTTATCGGGACATTTTCTCTTGGTCTCACTCTTTTCCTAATACAAGGAGTTATGAAACAGATCATACCACTTCTCAAAAGTCTCAAGATAAGCCTGCCTCTTGGTACAAAGATTCTTATATACCTTTCCACCTTCCTTACAAAAAATTATCTTATTTTAATTTTGATAGTATTCTTAGGTTTAATTTTGTCGAAGATCTTGGTTTCCAAAATTCCCAAGATTAGATATCTATTCCATTTATTTCTTATTAGATTTCCAATTTTGGGTGCGACGATTACAAATTATCAAATATTCATCATAACCAAGTCTATCGGATCATTGTTGAAGTCAGGATTATCGATAGACAAAGCATACCAAAATGTTATTTCCAGTAGAGATCTGATTCCAATTAGAGATCATTTCTATTCTTACCACAAAGACATAACAGAAGGTCTTTCGGTAAAAGTTCCATTTTCTCATTTCAAATTGCCTCTTTACATACCAGCTTTGATCGAAGCAGGAGAGCTTTCTGGCAGTCTTGCTGATTCGTTCACTAGATGTTCCGAATTAATAGAGAAGGATATCGATAATTTCATCAAGAAATTTACTGTTCTTATAGAGCCAGCCATGATGATCGTGGTTGGTGGCATAGTAGGTTTTGTGGCGATATCGATCATGCTACCGATATATAGTATTTCAAATACTCTCCAACATACATGATTTCATCCTATTTACACAATTCGAGAGGAAGTTTAATTTTGGATTTTATGATTGCTTTTTCAATTTGCATACTATTTATAGGTTTTATTTATAGTACAAATGGCCAGTCAAGATTGCTATTGTCCCGAGCCAGAGAAAGTCATGATTTCATTTCTGCTTACAAGTCATCAGGTGATCTGACATCGTCTCCTGGATCCATGACTTCAAAATACAACTTGATCAATAAAGATTTTGGAGATGATTTTTCAAGTCGATATATGTTTAGTTCAAGTTCAGATTTGTTATTGCACGAGATATTCCCAAAAAATGATATTGTGAAGGCCAATAGCCACGATTTGTGCTATCCACGGATCGATCAAGATTACAATTTTGGATCTTACAAAGATTACAAAAATCTATTCAAGACATCCACTTCTAGTTATGACATTATCCAAAGACAGATCAATATACCTATAAAGTTAGGTATCAATCCTACGGATCTTGTCGTTCGCAACAATATAGCTTATATCAGTCTTGATTCTGCAGAGGTTGGGGATCCAGATTTGATTGCTCTCGATATATCCGATTTTCCACCAAAGACAATATCAAGTATCAATACTGGCCCAGGTATTTCGTCTATAGCTCTTATGGGCGACAAGATTGTCGCTTCTGTTTTGAGTAGTACAAATCAAATACAGCTTATAAATATAGCCAATGATCGAAGTCTCACTTTGACCACAAAATACAAGCTTCCTTTGCCGTATGCCACTGCGACCCCACCTCAAGGTAGTAGTATCAATTTCAATTATCCTTATATATATCTTGGCACGAGCAAATGGGATGGAGATGAATTCAATATTCTCTCAATTGATGGAAATAATTTATCAAAACTTTCTGGAGTCGATATATCAAGCAAAGTCAATCATATTGATTATGACGATAAGAGTATTTATGTTTCTAGTTCAAATCAAAACCAATTATTAAAATTTGATTACGAGGGTAGTTCGATATTGAAGTCGATTTTATTTAGCCCAAGCGGATACCTGAGACAGGACGGGAAGATTTCCATTAGATATGGCAATTCATTATATTTTGGTAGGACAAATGGCGGTTTCGATCTTATTGGTGACCATGAGATATTTGGCTTCCCGGATTATCGTAGCGATCCTGATCTGCAGTACCCTTTAAGCCAAAATATCTCTGGTGGAATATATGGTCTTGTCGGCAATATGGTCGGTCTATTTGCTATTTCTAGGATTCCGGATTCAGAATTCATAATTTTTGATGACAGGTTATCCAAGATTCAAACTTCTTCCTTGCCTATAAGTCCTAGAGTGTTGCGCTGTGACAATGATAGTTTGTACGTCTTGGCAAATAACGCCCCATTTATTATTCAACTAAAAATCAAAAAAAATGAATAAAAATGGTTTTACATTGATTGAAACGATAATGTACATATTTCTAATATCTTTTCTATTATCAAGTCTTATCAATTTTAGTTTTTATATTTATGGCCAAAACAGTTCTGCAAATGATCAAATACAAAGCTTATTATCTGACTAGATCAGATTCAAATAGAGGTTTCATTGCATTTACATCAAGTTTTATTTTGGTTTTTTCTTTGTTTTATTTTTGTCTGATTATGCTCCAATCTTGTTATCAAATCTATGATATTACAAAGAGGGTAGAATATCGCATACAAGGGCAAGCCAATACCAATTTTTGTCTTGATTATGCGAGGTTGGTGATATCGAGAGATTATTTTGTTTCCGGCTACCACGATTTTGCTTTTGGTTGCTCTTTATTTTTTGTTAGAAATGGAGATGCTGTCAATGTCGAAGCTAGTACCACGATAAGTGATATTATCTTTACTGGAAAGAGGGTATACCACATCGAAAACTACCAGATAAAATAACTATTTTGCCTTGAGGTGAGAATATATATCTTCGATAGCTTTGATTGCATCTCCGACAGCAATGTTGTTTTGGTGATAAAGACCATCAGTACAATCGCCAGCAGACCAAATGCCCTTTGTATGAGTTTGTTGGGTTTTGGGATCGACTGGTACGCGGTTTAATTCATCTAGCTTGACTATGTTTTTTGCAAAATCGGTATTTGGTAATGAGCCGATCTCTACGAATATGCCTGAGACTGGCAAATCTATGTCTTTGTTTGATTTGGAATCTTTGTATGTAATGGATGAGACAAATTTGTCACCCTTGACTTCGACAGGTACTGCGTTTTTTATTATTTTGACATTTGGATTGCGACTGACCGCCTCGATTGTACCTGGATCGGCGCGGAAATTTTCGCTTCTATTGAGGATATAGACATTTTTGCAATATGCCATAAGCTGAGCAGCGCTATCGAAAGCGGCATTACCACCTCCGATAACAGCGACATCCATGCCTGAGTACAATGGCCCGTCGCATGTAGCGCAGTATGTTAGGCCTTTGTGTTCATATTTGTCTGCTCCTGGGATATCTAGTCGACGACGATGACTACCAGAGACTATAAGTACAGTACGAGCCTCATACCAGCCTTTGTCAGTATGAATTGAAAAGCTGTTTGAGGGTAAATGTGGGGAAGTGGATTTTTTGATCTCTATGCACTTTTCGCCCTCTCTTATGTCGATCACTCCATCTGCATAAGCTTTGACGTGGTTTTCGAGACTTTTTGATAAGTCGGCTCCCGATATTGCGATGGTACCGATCCAATTTTCGATCTTTTCGGATACGGCACTTTGTCCTAGCCAGTCCTTGGTAATGAAAACAGTCTTGAGCCTTTTTCTTGCAGCATAAACACCAGCACCTGCTCCGGCTGGTCCACCTCCTATGATAGCTAGATCGTATAACATGTGGCTATTTTAGCATAAATTATTATTTGTGGCAGACTCTGCCAAACTCGGTTTGATCTTGGGTAGAGGGTATGATGACAGAACTTTCATTGTAAGCATTCATTATCGAATCTTTGCCAGATACATGGTCAAGACCAATAGCATGACCAAATTCATGAGCAAGCACTCTTGTTAATTTATTTTGATCTTTGAATTCGTAAATATTTATTTGTTGACCATTTTCATTTCGTACATATTCTCCTTCCTGGAATTCTGGACCAGTAGTTTGACTCACACTATTGAATGTACCAATTTTGCCATTTATATCTTTGCCGATAGAATTTAACTCCTTAACTTTTGCATTCAATTGATCGACGATGATATTTAATTCACGGTTAGCGTTATTTATCTCATTAGCTTTTTGGTTTAGGGCCAGACGCTCCTTTTCTATTTGATTGAAACTATCTTTGCTAATCGATTTTTGTGAGTTAATTCTTGCTAAGTCTTTTTCATAAGCAAGTTTGCTGGCCTCATATTGGATTGTTAGGTTATTGATATCCGATTTCTTATTTTCATATTGTTGTTTCAAGGAATAGTATTGAACTTCAAGACCGTTATAATTGGACTTACTATCTTCAATAGTGGAATTTATTTGATTTAATTTGTCTGTAGTCCTTTGTCTATCATCGTAGATCAAATTTATCGCTAATTTGTAATTTGAAAAATTAGACATCTTACCTGTGTGTACCTCATCGTATATCAAGATATCTTTACCTTGTATTTTATTCCAAATGGAGGCGGAGTTTCGTAGTTGCTCAATGAAGCTTTCTTTGGTTTTACCGAAACGTTCGTCAAAATTATTTATAAAATAATATATCGGCTGGGAGCAGGGTGGGTTTACTCCTGTGTATGTCAGTATGTTTTCGTAGACTGGCACATAGCGATCTTTGTTATATATGACAATGAAAGCGGAACTTGCCAGGAGAATCGAAACCAAAATGTATTGCGAAGTTTTCTTCATCTGCAATATTGTAGCATTATTTTGTGAGGTTTAACCTAACAAATAGCAAAAACCCCGAGGTCTAGCCTCAAGAAATGGCGCAACAGAGCCAAATATGTGAGGTTTAACCTCGCAAAATGTAAAAACACT
>CAZPKQ010000026.1:0-8336 GCA_964587205.1 uncultured Candidatus Saccharibacteria bacterium
TTACTTTTTGTAATTTTGTTTTTTATCATGTGATTTTATTAGACCAAACCTGTTACTACTGCATAAATAACGAATATATTTGATGCAATAACAGCTATCATGATCATCTTAGTTGATTTTGGTAAATTGGATTTTTTTGTAAACATAAAATTTATTTTAATAATATTGTTAAAAATACAACAGTAATAATGCAATTGAAGATAATTATACCAACAAGCATCATCTGTGCACCTTGTGGACTTTTGACTATGCCACGCTTCATAAGCCAACCAGCCATGCCTTTTGGAAGATTTGGGTCTGCATAACCCATACTTGCTAAGCTGGGCGAAAAGCTTTGACCGGGTGTGGCCTGACCGTATGAACGGCTAAAACTATCCTCTTCGAATTCTACGCCTGATGACATGTTTATATTATACCAAATATATTAATTTTTTCTTCTACCACCCTCTGCATAGCGAGTTTGGCTGGCTTGAAATACTTGTAAGGTGAGACTTCATCTGGATCGATAGCAAGTGCCTTCATAAGACCAGCTCTATAAGCGACTCTAAGCTCGGTACTGACATGGACGATCACCGCCCCAGCATCTATAGTCTTCTTGATATCGGTAGGAGTATTGCCTGAAGCACCATGAAGGACTATAGGCACCGGTATCGCATCGCAAATCTCTTTTGCTCTTGATGTATTGAGTGCTGGATCACCACCTCGGATCATGCCATGGATATTGCCAATGGCTGGAGCAAGTAAATCTATACCAGTCATTTCTATGAAAGTCTTGGCATCTTCTGGCTTGGTCATAGACTCGGTAGTGGTGATAGCTCCTAGTGGCACTTCATCGAGGACCTTGGAAGATTTGCCGATATAGCCAAGCTCACCCTCGATAAGGATACTTTGCCCCATGAGAGATTTGTGATCTTTTGCAAACTCTACGCATTCTTTTGTATTTTTGACATTCTCTTCGAAGCTTAGACCAGCACCATCAAATATTACCGAATCAAAACCAGCCAAAATAGCTTCTTTTACCCTCTCCACAGAATATGTGTGATCAGCATTGAGGAAAATTGGTTGTCCGCGCTCTTCTCTAATACTTCTTACAATCTCCGCCACCTGCCTCACACCAATATAATCTCTTTCACCTTCTGATACACCGATGATGACTGGCGCATTCATAGCTTTGCCTGCATCGGCAACTGCCCAAATACCATCTATCGAAGATACATTGAAATGACCGACTGCCACTTTTTTCTCTTTGGCCAAAGCCAAATATTCTCTTAGAGTTTTCATAAACATATCTTATCATATATTCATGATATAATATCCCCATGTTCGGTAAAAAATTTGATCTTATCTGCATTGGCGATATCACCATAGACGCTTTCATTCGCCTCAAAGATGCACATCTAAATTGCAAACTAAACCATCACACTTGTGAGCTTTGCCTTCGTTTTGGAGACAAGGTCCCATTTGAATTTTCAAAAATTATCAATGCTACAGGCAATGCCGCCAACGCTTCTCTTACTGCAAGTAGACTTGGCCTCAAAACTTCCCTTGTCTCAAATGTAGGAGACGATCAAAATGGTCTAGCTTGTCGCAAAGATTTGTCACAAAATAATATCGATATCTCTCTAGTCAAAGTCAATAAAGGCAAACCTACAAATTATCATTTTGTACTCTGGTACGATGTCGATCGGACAATTTTGGTCAATCATATAGATTACGACTACAAATTACCCAAGATTCCGGCTACAAAATGGATTTATCTGACATCAGTAGGAGCAAATTCTTCCTCTTATCATCATGATATTATCGAACACCTCAAAGCCAATCCAGAGATCAAGCTTGCCTTCCAGCCTGGTTCAAATCAGATACGAATGGGTTTCAATAAGCTTGAAGAAATATACAAAAGAGCCGATGTGGTCATAGTCAACCTAGAAGAAGCAGAAAGAATCCTACAATCAAGCAAACATGGTGGTCCAAATTTCAAAACTGATCCAAAGTCCATGCTTGGATATTTCCATAATATAGGTATAAAACTTCCAGTCATTACAGATGGCCCTCGAGGTTCATATTTGTTTGATGGAGACCATTACTATCATATGCCTATTTATCCAGATCCCAAGCCTCCACTCGAGAGGACAGGTTGTGGTGATGCTTGGTCTGCAACATTCGTTTCGGCTTTGGCTTTGGGCAAGACTCCGCTCGAAGCCCTCATGCTTGCACCGATAAATGCAATGTCAGTCGCCCAATATATAGGAGCTAAAGAAGGTTTACTCAAGCTAGATGAAATGAATTGGTGGTTGGAGCGCGCTCCAAATGATTACAAACCCAAGGAGATATAGTATTTAAACTCTTCCCATCTATCATCCAAAATAGCTTGTCTAGCTTGCTTGACTAGATCAACGACAAAAAATAAATTGTGAATGGAGACCAGGGTCGCCGCAAGCATCTCTTTTGCCCGAAATAGATGAGCTAAATAACTTCTAGAATAATTTTTGCATGTATAACAAGTACAATCTTTATCTATTGGCAAAGAATCATTTATAAACTTCGCATTTAGTAGATTAATGGTGTACTTATCGCCATTATCTGAATTTTTTGTCCTACAATATGCTGTGCCATTGCGTGCAATCCTAGTCGGAGCCACACAGTCGAAGGTATCGACGCCGTTTTCTATTCCCAAAATCAAATCCTTTGGATCACCAATACCGAGAAGATGCCTAGGCTTGTCTTCCGGAAGAATATCGTTGACCCAACCGACAGCAGTGCCAATATCGTCTTTGTCGAAAGAGCCTCCAATACCGAAACCGGCAAAATCCATAGCACCTATAGTTTTGGCACTATACTTACGCAATTCTTCATAGCGACCGCCCTGTACTATACCAAATAAAGCTGACTTATTTGCAGAAGTCTGACTTATGCGTTTGTGCTCTACTATGCATCTCTCGGCCCAAAGGGCCGTCCTGTCTATGGCCTTCTTTTGTTTTTCGAAAGATTCTTGAGGAGAAATACACTCATCAAAAGCAAAAATAATATCCGCTCCAATAGCATTCTGTATTTCGATCGACTTTTCGGGAGTAAAAAAATGAGTGGAACCATCTATAACCGATTTAAATTCTACCCCATCATCGTTAAGCTTAGCCAAAGCAATTTCATTATTATTTTGATCAATATTTTCGTCTATTTGATCCGACTCTACGACATCTTTCTTTTGAGCAATTTTGCCCACTTTATTTTTGCCAAATCCAGAACCCAAAGAAAAGGCTTGGAAACCACCAGAATCGGTAAATGTCGGACCTTGCCAATTCATAAACTTTGCAAGACCGCCAGCTTTCTCGATAATCTCGTGTCCAGGTTGCAAATATAGATGGTAGGTATTTGCCAATACAGCTTGAGCTCCGACATAATCTTTGACTTGCTCGGTAGTCAATGATTTGACCGTGGCCTTTGTACCCACAGGTATAAAAGCTGGTGTTTCGATAAGTCCGTTTTTGGTCTCGATTATTCCTGCTCTTGCCCTATTACCACTTTTCTTTAGAATTTTATAATTCATTATTATACTTAAACAGAAATAGAGCTAGTTGTCTAATTTATATTTCTCCACCATTCGCTTATCGGAGCCTTCTTGATAATCTCTATTGCTCTATCAACAGAATCTGTAATCTCGAAATAATTGAGATCGTCACTGCCAATTGCGTGATATTTATCGAGTGTAATCTCTTTCAAATAATTTCTCATCCCATTCCAATAATTTGAATCAAATAATATGACTGGGACCTTGGGTATCTTGCCTGTCTGAATCAAAGTTAGAACATTGAATAACTCGTCAAATGTACCATAACCGCCTGGAAAAAATACATAAGCTTCTGCCGCGAAGGTCAACATTGTCTTACGAGAAAAGAAGTAAGAAAATTTGATAGCGTGAGTCACATAAGCATTTGTAGTCCTTTCGTGAGGCAAGCTTATATTGAGACCGAGCGATGTGCCTCCGGCTTCATAAGCACCCTTATTTGCCGCTTCCATGATACCAGGTCCGCCACCAGTGATCACTGCATAGCCCACTTCTTTTGCAATCCTACCAGCTAGCTCTTCTGCTTTCTTATAAAAATCACTTTCAGGTTTGGCCATCGATGAACCAAATATTGTGACTGACTTCGGATATCTCTTTATAAAATCAAAACCGTCTCCAAACTCACGATTGATGTGTTCAAGATGGTGTTCTATATCGCCATTGTGTATATCATTCTTTGTAAATTCTTTTTCATTTGTATTTGTCATGGAGAAAGTATATCAAATAACGAAAAAGCGAACAAAAAAGCGGATTGGATATGTGTGACATTTGCTCATATTTCTCATTTTATCTGCAACAAAAATACCTCGCCTTAAGCGAAGTATTTTTGTTGAAGACTTACAAGCTTATGCCTTTGGTCTTGCTTCTGAAACGACAATCTTGCGACCGTCCAATTCAGAGTTGTTGAGCTTTGAAACAGCTTCGTTTGCTTCTGAATCAGAAGACATTTCTACGAAACCGAAACCCTTTGAACGGCCAGACATCTTGTCGATGATAACTGAAGCCGACTCAACTTTACCGACCTGCTCGAAGTGTGACTTCAAAGTAGCGTCAGTAGTAGCCCAGGCAATACTGCCCACGAATAGTCTCTTTGACATTTTCTTTAACCCGCAACGAATCACTTACGTAACACGCTAGCGGAACTCTCGTACATTATGCTAACGCGTAAGTGACGAGAAACTTACACAAACTCAAGATTAGCACATATTTACAACAAAAGCAACCTCTAGTCTCCTCCCATACATAAGTCAAACATCTACACTACTTCCCTAATACAGCATTTACCTTCTTCATTGTAGCCGGACCGAAATATCCTGTACCCTTCACAAGTCCACTGGGTGCAAGTATGTCTTTTGCATAGTATTCTTGGAATTTGATAAGGGCTTTGTATGTAGCAGGTCCGAAGTAGATTGTTTCCTTGCCTTTTGATCCAATCATTCCTGTTGTTTGAACTTGGAATGATACTGTCTTACCTTGAGCATCTTTGATTGTATAGTTATTGAGGAATACTTGGAGATTTCTGACATCTGTACCTGTACTACCTAGTCTTAGGCTTTTGGTAAATTTTGGTAGATTGATAGATGATATTTGAGATAGAAGCGGTTTCTGAGGTACAGATGGAGTAAATGTACCAACAGACGAACTACCACCTCCTGATGAAGACCCTCCACCAGAATATTCAGGTGCTGAGCTTCCCCCTCCACCCCCACCCGTTGCAGGGGTAGACGGTGTAGGTGTAGGAATTGATGGGTTAGCTTGTGTTGGGGTGGGTATGGTATTTGATATTGTAACTGTAATAGGAGTAGATGTTTTGGTATTACCAGCAAAATCTGTTGCAATAGCAGTAAGAGTATAACTACCATTTGATACTCCAATAGTATTCCAAGTACCTGAGTATGGAGCTGTAGTTAGTGCTTCTCCTAGATTTACACCATCTAGTTTAAATTGAACTGTTTGTATTCCACTAGTAGTTTGACCTTGGATTGTTGGATCTTGGGCACTTGAAGATAAAGTTACAGTTCCACTAATGGTTGCATTGTTTGATGGTGAGGTGATAGATATTATAGGGGCTGTGGTATCTGGGAGAGATGGGGTTGGGGTTGGAGTGGGGGTTATTACAGGGGTTGGGGTGGATACGGGGGTGCCGGTGTATTCGTAGGCGCCGATGTCAGGTGCGCTACCATACAATACCTGCATATCATCTGAGTTCTTATAAAGATACACAAGATCTCCAGGTAGACGTGTAAGTGGCGTAGCTAAAGTTATCACATTTGTTGAATAATTAATAGATAAAATCTTTGATACATTATTCACGGAGCCAACAGCAATCCAATCCCCATTTACAATACCCCCTTGACCGGACTGGAACATACCAGCGTCATCGACGGCCAAATTCGTTCCACTTCCTAAATCATAGATTGAAACCTTGGTTAATGGTCCGCCACGATCTATAGCTGGAGAGTTATTTTGTAAATGAAAATCTGCATTAGAAGAATTAAAAAATAAAGGATTTTGATTAAGCATAACATTTGGCTCGTTTTTTATTGGATTTTGCCAAGAACAATTTGCTCCGCAAACTGAATTAAAAGCTAAATTATTTGAGGCATAGAAACCGGTCGAGCTTAAATCGTTATTATACACTTGAGCATTATCCCTTATCGTATCAGCATAAATATTATTTATAATCTTACCGCCAGTGGACCCTCCCCAACGCCCAGTAACAACCCACTCCTGATTTGCAGTGCGTAACGCTTGATAAATTGTGTTATTGTATTCTTTTATATTATCGAAACCAGAATCTGAGACTACAAAATAACTACCGATAGAATAGACGACATTTTGTCTTATTATCACGTTTGTTGCTCCACAATTTTGAGAATCTTGAAGCAAAGCAAAGTGGGCATTACCAACAGGAGTATTGTACAAAATATTATTTTCATAAAGTGCATATTTTAGTGGATTAGGATAATAATTTATAGCACACGATGATTCTATCGCATCTATATGCAATGCATTTGAAGTACCAGGAAAATCAGTATCATATGAATCATGAAATGTATTTCCCCTAATTACATTATATTGACCCTGGATTGATACGTAATCTGTTACATGAGAAATATCATTATTGTCCAAAAGAATATAATTACCATTAACCTGTATACCATGAGCGCCTCCATTTGATATTGGTTCTGTACCGCAATAAGATATATGATTGTTTTTTACAATCAAATACGAAGAAGGTTGACTCTCATGTATCCTAATACAATTAGCATTGGTATGATGAATATTATTATTAATGACCTGACTACCAATTGAATTTCGTAAATAAATTGCTCCATACGAATATCCAGACCCAGCATGCTGCGTGAAACTTGAATCGGTTATTTCAAAACCATCTATCACTATATAATTTTTACCAACTATTGCAAAACCGGGTAATTTTACTACTCCATAAGCTTGAAATTTAATTGGATTTGTCTGTGTACCGGAATTTGTTACTAATACATATTCATCATAAGAACCGGGATAAACTTTGCATGTATAACCGGCTGTTATAACATTAGAACACGCCTGAACCGTATTATACGTATTTATTAGATTGCCAGAATTATTTATAAGTTCAACCTTATTTGTTATAGAAGATGCAGATGTAACTGCAACTACATTGACTGATTGTAAGGAGTTATTTCCAACCGCATCATAAGAAGAGACACTGTAAGTATACGAGGTGGAAGGAGAAAGCCCTGTATCTGAATAAGTATTTGTATTTGTAGTAGTTAATAAGATACCCCCTCGATATATCTTATACCCAGTTACAGCAATATTATCTGAGGACTGAGACCAGGATAAATTAATCTGAGTAGAAGACATTGCAATTGCGGTGAGATTATTTGGCGTAGTAGGTGCTTGGGTATCTGGAACTGGCGTCGGTGTCGGTGTCGGAACCACAGGAACTGGTGTTGGAGTAGCTGTTGGCAATACAGGACTTGTCCCTGTATAAGAGTAGAGTTCAGCAACATCTAAAGCGGATAAAGCACGGTTATACATTCTAATTTCATCCAAATATCCTCCATGAAAATTTGATGGTAATACTGAACCAGAAGCCCCAAAACGCATAGCTGGTAATCCAACATCAGTATCACCTTTATCATCAACAATTGATGGTTCTGCTATACCGTCAATATATAGGTATACATTATTTCCATCTCTTATACCAACAACATGATGCCAATTATTATCATAAACGTTTGTATTGGCGGTCAAATAACTCTCACCTCCATGAATAAATCTGATCTGACCAGAAGAATTTCTCTGTAATTCCCAACCGGAATTACGCCTCCCACTAATAACAGAACCGTAATTCCATAAAGAATTATTTGGAGCTTTGATCCAAAAAGAAATCGAGTATGGTCCTGTAGCAAAAGTGAGTGACGCTAAAATATTACCAACATCTCGTACTTGTACATAATCATCAACACCATCTAAGCTTATGGCTTGTCCAAACTTGCCAGTGGTCCAAGTTGGTCCATTTACTAATAACCCTATATTGCTATTTCCAGAACTATCAGTTGCATTTGTACCAGATCCTTCATCAAACTTCCACCAACCCACAAGTCCTGTAGTAATATCAGCCTTAGAGATATTTGGAAAAGCTACGGCAAATACAAAAGTAAGTAGTAGAAGATATTTATTAAATTTGATCATGTATCAATATATCTCGTTAAGATTGCTACAATTATATCATTTTATATGTGCAGATGTCTAACATCTG
>CAZPKQ010000027.1:0-8305 GCA_964587205.1 uncultured Candidatus Saccharibacteria bacterium
TCGAGAAGGACAAAGATACAGACAGGGAAGCAGAGAAAAATATTTTCAAAATTATTGCTAGACAAAATGAAGTCAGGGCAATAATAAATGCTCTCAATCACGAAAATGAAGCGGTGGTCAGACAAGAGGTTGCAATGAAGCAAGAGCTTGGTCAGGCCGGTATTATGATCGGAAGAGAAGCGGTGGAGTACAAAGATATTTTGGGATCCGTGGCGGAATATTCTCTTCAAGAAGAAAGAAAGAAAAAAATTGAGAAGGGGAAAATAAGATTGGAAGATTATGGGGGAACTGGAAGTGCCGAAATCATGAAAGAATTCCGCGAAACAGAAGAAAGAGATGCGTTCTTGGAGAGAGAGCTTGCTGATCTTGCAAAAGCAAAAGATGAATTGCTAAATCTTATCAAGGATCTAGATTCGAGGATAGATACAGAATTCAAAAGTGGCATTATCAAGATCAATGAAGAATTCAATAAATATTTTGTCTTGATGTTCGGTGGTGGTCATGCTGAGCTTGAAGTGACTAGAGAAATAAAGAAAAAGAAGCAGACCGATGGGGAAGAGTTGAATGATTTATTGAGTGACAATTCGGAAATGAATATTGAAGAAAAAGAAGAAGAATCGCCAGAAGGACTTGAAGTCAATGTTTCATTACCAAAGAAAAGAGTCAAAGGATTGATGATGTTGTCTGGTGGCGAAAGAGCATTAACCTCGATTGCTCTTCTTTTTGCAATTTCACAAGTCAATCCACCACCATTTATTATTCTCGATGAGACCGACGCCGCTCTCGATGAGGCAAATTCAAAAAAATACGGAGACATGATCGAGGATCTATCCAAGCGGTCTCAGCTGATACTGATAACTCACAATCGAGAAACAATGTCTAGAGCTGGTGTGATCTATGGTGTTACTATGGGTGCTGACGGAGCATCACGCCTTCTTTCTATCGCATTTGAGGATGCAGTCAGTGTGGCGAAGTAGCTACAAAAAACATCGCCGAAGGAATCGTTTATGTTATTAGGTATGTTCAGGATAATGAAAAACCAGCAAGGAGTCGGACCCCTTGCTGGTAGCTGCGACCGGCTTCATCGGAGATGAGCCGAGACGCGGTGCTCGACCTAGAAGGCCGTGCCCGCCCCCTGGTTTTTTTCAGACTCACACCTCAGCTGGCGGTGATCGTCAAGAAACCAGATCGTTTTGCATATTACATAGTGAAATATAATTTGTCAATTATTTAGAATTCTTTTTTGCTTGTTTTGGATTATCAGAGACAAACCCTGGGCAATTACCAAGTGAATACTTATGCTTGCCTTTCTTAGACCATTTGTCTTCGAAACTTAACATTGTGAAATGATTGTGGTCTGACTCTTGACAACCACAATATTTACAAGTCTCTCCATTTGCCATATTAATTCCTTTGTGCTCGTTTTGGAAATAATATACCAAAGATGTAAATTTGCAAACAAGTATTAATTCCTCACATTTTCATACATGTTCCTCTTTTTTTACCTTTATGATAATGTTCAGAGATGAATTTCAAAGAGACGAAAGAAAAGATTTTGAATAGACTTTCAAATAATGTTGGTATCGATCTCGGTACCGCAAATACTCTTGTTTACGTCGAAGGTAAGGGAATAGTAGTCTCCGAGCCTTCAGTTGTCGCGGTAAATGAAAAGACTGGTCAGGTTGTCGCTGTCGGAAAAGCAGCAAAAGAAATGCTTGGAAGGACACCTGCTCACATCAAAGCTGTAAGACCTCTCGTCGATGGAGTTATTTCTGATTTTGAAGTTACAGAGGAGATGATCTCATATCTCTTGAAGAGAGCTGGTGAGTATATGCCAAAAAAGGTACTTGGTCCTAGAGTTGTTGTCGGAGTACCTTCAGGCGTGACAAATGTAGAAGTTAGAGCTGTCCGCGATGCGACCAAGAGTGCTGGTGCTAGAGAAGTCTATATCGTAGAGCAACCTGTCGCTGGAGCGGTCGGTATTCGAATGCCGATATTCGAGCCTATAGGTAGTATGATTATGGATATTGGTGGTGGTACTGCAGATATTGCTGTCATTTCTTTGGGAGGAATAGTCCAATCGAAGAGTCTCAAGATCGCCGGCGACAAATTGAACAATGACATAATTTCTTATATAAGAAATGAATTCAAAATTTTAATTGGGGAGACAACGGCAGAATTTATAAAAATATCAGTCGGAGCGGTAGTGCCAAATGAACCACTGGAGACGACGATACGAGGAAGAGATTTGATCACTGGTTTGCCAAGGGAGGTAGTCATTACTGATTCTGATGTTCGTGAGGCGATCGGTCAGTCCATAGAAATTATCGTGAATTCTGCAAAAGAAGTTTTGGAGACAACACCACCAGAAATTCTTTCTGATATTATGAAAAGAGGCATTTTCTTAGTCGGAGGTGGGGCTTTGATAAAGGGCCTCGATAAGCTACTTAGTGAGACGTTGGAGATACCTGTGACTATTGCCGAGGATCCTCTTACCGCGATTGCGCGTGGTGCTGGGATTATTTTGGAAAATTTGGATCAATATAGCTCAATCCTCATAAATAGCGATGATGACATACATAGAAAAAAATAGGAGAAATAGTAAGAGCATGATCATATTTGGAATGAGTGCGATCTTGGCATTTTTTATTTTATTACTAAATCACTTTTTTCCACTTTTTCTATCGAAGTCAGCTACTTATATAGCTAGGCCTTTTTGGCGTATAGAATACGCTTACAATATCGATGCTTTAGATTCTGTAGAAAAGATCATTGCAGAGAATCAATCACTAAAACAACAATTGGATGATATAAAATTGCGAGAAAGTTTTCTTCAGGCGACCGAAGACGAAAATAGACAGTTGAGATCAAGTTATGGCATGAGTTCTACTACCAAGTCTGTGCTTTCGGCGATAATAAAAAAGCCACCATTTTTGCCGTATGATATCTTTATTATTGATGCAGGTAAGTCCAACGGCCTGTCTACATCGAGTCTAGTACACGCTCCCTACGACATACCGCTTGGCAAAGTCATAGAGGTTTATGAGCAAACATCGAAGGTTTTGTTGTATTCTTCACCAAATCAAAAGAACGATGTGACTATCGGTGAGCGGAATATTCCGGCTCAAGCAATCGGTAGAGGAGGAGGACAATATCTTGCTGAATTGCCTAGAGGTCTTGATATTAAGTTGGGTGATATAGTCAGGCTATCCGAACAAAATAAGGTTTTGGGCAAAATAGATTTTATCGATGAAGATCCATCTTTATCATTCGAAAGAATTTATTTTTCATTACCTGTAAATATTTATCAATTGAGATTGGTCAAGGTGAGTATATAAATATGAAAATTGCACTGAGGATTATTTTAGATATTTTGCTTGTCCTTTTTGCCATAATTGGGTATTGGCCGATAATGGTGGTCTTTGGTTTGGTCGGATTATTTTATTTTAATTTGTTTTTGGAAATTGTATTTGCAGGAATATTGTTCGATCTTTTGTTTGGTTCAAATATGGAACTTGGGGTTTATGGTTATGGGATTACGCTTTTGACACTGGCCATATTTCTAATATATAAATTTTTGAATAAGGTATTGAGAAAATAATTTTTGTGTATAATAGCCATATGGCTATATTTGGAAGATTTTTTTCTAGAAAAAAAGGCATTGAGATAAGTCCTGACGAGATTATGCTCGATTCTAGCAACATTCCTGATTATGATACTTACCAATTAGAGGGTAAAATCGAAAAGTCAATTACTAGGACTTCTCTATACGCGATATTTCTCGGTTTTTTTATAATCGCAACAATTTTTTTGTTCCAGAGTTTCAAACTTCAGATTTTAAATGGAGAATCATATAGACAGCGCAGTCAAAACAACAGCCTAAGACCGGTACCACTTTTCGCTGGTAGGGGATTGATAACAGATCGAAATGGTATGCTTCTTGCATGGAATGCTCCGGTTGACGATGCTACAACTAGCAATTCTATTGCATCGAGACAATATGCAACTTCGACCGGTCTATCTCATATTCTTGGTTATGTAAAATATCCTTCGAAGGACAATAACGGTTTCTATTATCAAGAAGATTTCGAGGGTGAAGCTGGGGCAGAAAAATATTATGATAGCGAACTCAAGGGTATACATGGAGTAAGGTTGGTAGAGGTCGACGCTAGAAATAAAGTCGTATCCGAAAATGTCACAAGGCCGTCGATACAAGGCAAAAATATCAAATTATCAATAGATAGTAGGTTGAATAGTGTCTTGTACGAAAATATCAAAGATGTAGCTCAAAAAGTCGGCTTTGCAGGAGGTGCTGGTATCATAGTCGACATCAATACTGGAGAAATTTTGGCTATGTCTAGTTATCCAGAATACAACTCACAGATCATGTCTGACAAAAAGGATACTATTGCAGTAAGAAGTTTCCTAAATGACAAAAGTATGCCATTTCTAAATCGTGCTATCGATGGGCAATACACTCCAGGATCGATAGTCAAACTTTTCTTGGCTCTTGGGGCACTAAATGAAAAAATTATAGATCCAGAAAAGATTATAGTCACAAACGGCTCGATCTCAATTCCAAATCCATATGATGATACAAAGTCGACCGTTTTCCGTGACTGGAAAAATCATGGTCCGATAAATATGCGTCAGGCCTTGGCTTTGTCTTCAGATGTTTATTTCTACACGGTCGGAGGTGGTTTCAAAGATCAAAAGGGTTTGGGAATAAGAAAGATCGATGAATATCTACAGAAGTTTGGTTTTGGTACTACGACTCTCGATGGTAGTACATCTTATCTGTTGAATAAATCTGGTACTATTCCGACACCTGAGTGGAAGATGAAAACATTCAATGAACCTTGGTTCATCGGCAATACCTATCACACTTCTATCGGCCAATATGGTTTCCAAGTGACACCGATACAGATAGTAAGAGCTGTATCTGCTGTAGCGAACAATGGCAAAATTATCACACCGACACTTATATCGGGCAATAAACCCCATGTAGAATCGATAGTCAATATTCCAAAAAGTTATTTTGATGTAATCCATGATGGTATGAGGATGTCGGTCACCGAGGGTACATCGAAGTCACTTTTTATACCTTATGTAGAAATAGGTGCAAAGTCTGGTACGGCAGAGCTTGGTTATTCCAAGGAAAAGATCAATTCATGGATGACTGGTTTTTGGCCTTACAAAAATCCAAAATATGCCTTTGCTGTGATGTTGGAGAAAGGCACCGTCCATTATCAGATCGGTGCGGGTGCGGTGATGAGGCAGACTCTAGATTGGGTCAGGGATAATGCACCAGAGTACCTCGAATAGTCATTGTATTTATTAGCTATTTTTGGTATTATAAAGATCAATTATCCCAAAATATCATTTATTAATAAAATGCCAAACGAAGTTCAATATTTGACCAGTGAGAAGCATCAAGAGCTCGTAAAAGAATTAGAAAATCTTAAGGTCAATAGAAGAAAAGAGATAGCCGAACATCTCGAATATGCAAAGAAACTCGGAGACCTTTCCGAAAATGCAGAGTATCATCAAGCTCGAGAAGATCAAGCCGAAGTTGAGGCTCGTATCGGTCGCATCGAAAACATCCTCAAAAATTCCGTAATGATCGGTGCAAACGGCTCCGATATTATTACTATCGGCTCGACCTTCAGACTCCAAAAAAATGGCGACAATAAATCATATATCTATACTCTAGTCGGTTCAGAAGAAGCTGATATGTCTATCGGTAAGATCTCAAATCAATCTCCATTGGGCTTGGCCCTTGTCGGTCATAAGAAGGGTGATCAGGTAGAAGTCAATGCTCCAAAAGGCAAGCTTACATATATTGTCGAGGACCTAATCAAATAAAATAATGGCGTCATTAGATGAATTAAGATCTATAAGGTTGCAAAAATTGGAACTTATCAAACAAGCGGGTATGGATCCATATCCAGCCAAGGTTCCAAGATCTTTTTGTCTAGCTGATGCCAAAGCAAGTTTTGCCGAACATGAGAAGAATCAGGATGAAGTCTCATTGTGTGGAAGGATAATGGCAATTCGTGGACAAGGTGCCATACAATTTTTCGTGTTAGATGATGGCAAAGCAAATTTCCAAGCCGTGATCAAGAAAGACATCTTAGATGAAAAATCATTTGACCTTATTTCAAAAGCTATTGATATTGGGGATATCATCAGTGTTACGGGTACTTTTTTCATTACTCAGAGAGGAGAGCAAAGTATTTTAGTTAAGTCTTGGACTATTGCTACAAAGGCTTTATTGCCATTACCGGAGAAATGGCACGGTCTTGTCGATCCAGATGAGAAATTGCGAAAGAGATATTTGGATTTTGTCATGGATAGCGAGACAAGAGAAATTTTTTATAAAAAAGCAAAATTCTGGAAGGTTACAAGAGAATTTCTAGAAAATGAAGGTTTCCTAGAAGTCGAGACTCCGACTCTCGAAGTCACTACTGGTGGAGCAGAAGCTACACCATTCAAGACTCATCATAATGACTTTGATATGGATGTGTTTTTGCGCATTTCGGTCGGTGAATTGTGGCAAAAAAGATTGATGGCTGGAGGTTTCCCCAAGACTTTTGAGATAGGTCGAGTCTATCGCAATGAAGGTACGAGCATGGAACATTTGCAAGAGTTTACCAATATGGAATTTTATTGGTCTTATGCAGATTACAACGATGGTATGGAATTGGTAAAGAAAATGTATCGCAAGATAGCACAGGAAGTTTTCGGTAAGACTGCTTTTACTTACAAAAATCACAACTTCGATCTGGCTAGTGACTGGGCAAGGATCGATTATAGCCAAGAGATCAAGAAACAAACTGATATCGATATCAGTAGCGCTAGTGATGATGAGATAAAGGATCGCCTCATGGAACTCAAGATTAGCTACGAAGGAGCAAATCGCGAAAGATTAATCGATACACTTTGGAAATACTGTCGCAAAAATATCGCAGGTCCAGCATTCCTTATAAATCATCCAAAATTAGTCGCACCACTTGCAAAAAGTATTGGTGGAACAGACAAGGTGCAGATGTTTCAGCCGATTATCGCTGGTAGCGAAATGGGTAGAGGATATTCGGAGCTCAATGACCCTATCGATCAAAAAAGCAGGTTTGATACCCAACAAAAACTTCTCGAAAAAGGCGATACCGAAGCGATGATGGCCGATCATGAATTTGTCGAAATGCTTGAACATGGCATGCCTCCAACATGCGGATTTGGATTTGGTGAAAGATTGTTCGCCGTACTTACAAACAAACCGTTGAGAGAAGTACAGATGTTTCCACTGATGCGTTCTCGAGGTTTGTGAGGTTAAACCTAGCAAAGTAAGCAGTTTTTCCACTTTTCGAACTCTGTTTCGGATATTATTGCTTTTTGTTTTCTGGATTTGTGAGGTTTAACCTCGCAAAGATAGTCTTTGAAACTTGAATATTCGTATTTTTTCGAATACTCTATCGCTTCTTTTCTATGTAATCGTCTTTCATCTTTAGTTAGGTTTGGAGTTATAATCGCATAAGGATTGAGATGAATATAATCAATTAATGTTTGCATATATATGGTTTCTTGATCTGAAAACTTGTCGTGGTATGAACCTTCCCAGATTGTACCGCTATGATCATATTTCTTATTAAAGTACATTGTATAACCAGTGCAAAATTTTTGTATGAATTTTGATATACCAGGATCACTTTCTAAATTGGTTTTTGATTTTACTGCAATATGAAAATGATTTGGCATCAGACAGTAAGCTACTATCTCTACCAAAGTTTCAGATCTTTGCATTTCATAAATATCTTTTGCTCTTAAATTGTACATATCGAACCTTTCCGTACAGTTTGCTATGTATAGAAGATTGATCGTTCGCCGATAATCAAAATCATCGATAAATACCGGCATCTTATGCGCACCTCGATTGTATAAATGATGGTATAACATGTTTGCGAGGTTAAACCTCGCAATAATAAGTATATAGAAGTGAAATGAAATATTTATGAAGTTTGTATGAAAAAAGGATAAATTTTTTGCTGTCGTATTCTTTGCGAGGTTAAACCTCGCAAAACAAGATTTGTGAGGTTTAACCTCGCAAAAAAAGCTGACTTATCCACTTTTTATGTGGATTTTTTGTTGTTGGTGGTATAAAATATCCAATAAGTGGGAAGAAGTGGTATGAAGTGAATCTCATAATTTCAAATTTTGAAGGATCACGCTAATACCAATTCTCCACAAGGCATATGATCATCGGGCAATACTCTCACACTATCGATGACAAAAACCGTCTTTCTCTTCC
>CAZPKQ010000028.1:0-8121 GCA_964587205.1 uncultured Candidatus Saccharibacteria bacterium
TGATCATCGGGCAATACTCTCACACTATCGATGACAAAAACCGTCTTTCTCTTCCGGCGAAGTTCAGGAAAGAAATGGGGAAAAAGGTGGTAATTACGCCAGGCCTTGATTCTTGTCTCTTCATCTTTTCGATGAAGGAATGGGAAAAAATCGCCGAACGTTTGTCAGTGAAGGAAAGCTCGATGCTCCAGGCGGACAATCGAGGTTTCAACCGCTACCTCCTTGGAGGTGCGGTTGAAGTCGAGATTGACGGAGTAGGTCGAATGCTTATTCCAGAATATTTGCGCGATCGAGCAAAACTCAAAAATAAAGTTGTCTTTATTGGAGTCAAGGATCGAGCCGAAATCTGGGATGAGGATGCTTGGAATTCATATCGAGGCGATGTAGAGAGTAAGGCCGGTGCATTGGCCGAAAAGCTCGGTCAAGCCGGAATGATCTAGTATGCAAAGCGTACACAAAGCAGTTCTTTCAAAAGAAGTTGTCGAGAATCTTACCAAGGCCAGTGTTTTGTCTCATGGGGTCAAGAATATCTGGTATTTGGATGGTACTTTGGGTGGAGCAAGTCACGCCATGGAGATTGCAAAGCATTTCAAAGGCAAGCTATCGATTATCGCTTTTGATCGAGATCTTGAGGCGATAAAGAGGGCAGAAAAGAATCTAAAGGGTAAGTCTGAGAATTTGATCTTGGTCAATGATAATTTTCGAAATCTTGATGTGGTCATTGCCACGAACAAAATAGAAAATGTCGATCTTGTCTTACTTGATCTCGGTCTATCATCAGATGAGTTGGACAATTCAGGCAAAGGCTTCACATTCCAAAAGGATGAACCGTTGCTCATGACTATGGGTGATCCGCAAAGTTATCCTTTCACAGCAAAAGATATAGTCAACAGTTGGGATCAATCGATCATAGCAAATATCTTATTTGGTTATAGTCAAGAAAAGTTTGCTTATAGGATAGCAAGAGCGATTGCAAATTATAGAAATAAAAAGGCAATTGAGACCACCTTGGAGCTTGCGGAGATCATCAAGAGTGCGGTACCAAGTTTCTATAGGAGAGGGAAGATACACCCAGCGACAAAATCATTTCAAGCGTTGAGGATTGCGGTAAATGATGAATTGAATGCATTGAGAGAAGGGCTCGACAAGGCTTATAAAGCACTAAATAAAGGAGGAAGATTGGCCGTTATATCCTTCCATAGTTTGGAAGACAAAATTGTCAAAGAATATTTTAGAAATCAAAAGGAATCAAATTTAATAACAAAAAAGCCGATTGTAGCTAGTGAAGAAGAGATAAATGAAAATCCTAGATCAAGAAGCGCAAAATTAAGAGTAATAGAAAAATAATGACAAAAACAATTGCACAAACATATACTATAGTAAATCAAAATGTAAAATTGCTTTCATATGCATTTTTGGCAGGTTGTTTGATTATGGCATGTGTTTATGTTTCAAGTTTGTTTCAGGTTATTTCCAATACTGTCGGTGTCCAACATATAGAAAGCAAAATGGCAGTTTTGAGCTCAAATGTCGATCAATTGGATTCGCAGTACTTGAATATTTCTGGCAACTTGGGTCCTGATACATTACAAAAATATGGTCTAGAATTGGGTAAGGTCAGCTTCTATATTTCTAAAGCACAATTTGATAAGATTGGCTTCGCTTCAAATAATCATGTGGCTTTGAGAAATGAACGATAAAATAAAATTCAGATCAAGAATTGTTCTCGGCTTGACCGTCTTATTCTCAATAATTTTGGGAATAACTTTGTATTATCTACAGATAGTGAAGGGGGAGGAATATGCAAAGAAGGCGGAAGCTCAATATATAGATCCTGGCACTCAACTTTTGAAAAGAGGTTCGATATATCTATCATCGAAAGATGACATAAAGGTCCAAGCCGCCACTCAGAAGACTGGGTACAAAATTTTTATCAATCCTTCGACACTTAAGGATCCATCTACAGCATTTAAAGCCCTCTCTGATTATATCGATATAAGTGAAGAAGACTTCCTCAAGAAAGCCAATAAAGAGAATGACAAATATGAGCCGATAGCAAGTCAGGTTAGCGAAGAAGTTGCAAACTCTATTAGGAATACAAAAATAACCGGTATAGGTGTGACAAAAGAAATTTGGAGATATTATCCGGGAGAGACCATGCTTTCTCATGAACTTGGGATCTTGGGACAGAATTCTAGCTCTTCGATGATCGTCGGCAAATATGGTCTTGAGCGAACTTACGAAAATATTTTGAAGAGAGACAAGACTTCAAGCGGTTACGCTTTTGCTGAATTATTTGGTGACAACAAAAATACTGAAAACACTATCGCCGAAAAGGAAGGAGATATCGTAACTTCGATAGAACCTACAGCCCAAAAGTATTTGGAGAAAATCCTTGAAGGTATAAATGAAAAATGGAATCCTGAAACCGTCGGAGGGATCATCGTGGATCCAAATACTGGAGAGATAATCGCAATGTCATCATTGCCAAATTTCAATCCGAACGATACTAGTACCATAAAAGATGTAAGGTTTCTATCAAATCCTCTAGTAGAAAATGCCTATGAAATGGGTTCTATTATCAAACCTCTGACCGTGGCAACTGCACTTGATTTCGGTGCTATCACCCCAAAATCTACTTATGAAGATACTGGTACGATGATCGTTAGTGGCAAAAAGATAGCCAATCACGATAGCAAAGCTCGAGGTCAGACAACAATTCAGGATTTGCTTGGCTATTCTCTAAATGTAGGAGCGGCAACTATAGCGCTCAAAGTGGGTAAGGATGATTTTTCCAAATATTTCTTCAGCTTCGGCATGGGAAGTAAGACTGGTATCGACCTACCAAACGAAGCAACTGGTCTTGTCGGAAATCTCAAAACCGGAAGAGATGTAGAAATCGCTACTGCCGCTTTCGGGCAGGGTATAGCTATTTCACCAATAGCGGTTACAAAAGCTCTATCGATCCTTGCAAATGGTGGTAAGACTATTATTCCGCATCTTGTAAAAGAAATTAGATATACCGATGGTACGGACAAAATGATAGCGCCAGAAGTCCATGGGCAGGTCCTAAAAAAAGAAACAACAGATGAAGTGACTGATATGCTCGTCAAGGTCGTCGACAATACTCTTGTTCACGGTGCTATCAAAAATGATCACTATAGTATAGCGGCCAAAACTGGTACTGCCCAAATCGCCGATAGAGAAAAAGGTGGCTATTACAAAGATCGGTATTTACACTCATTCTTTGGATATTTCCCCGCATATAATCCGAAATACTTGGTCTTCCTTTTCCAAGTTTATCCAAAAGGTACCGAATATGCAGCTGATACGCTGACTGAGCCTTTCAATAATATTGTGAAATTTATGATCAATTATTTCAATATAGCGCCTGACCGCTAAAAGGTGTATTATCATGTCATGCAAATTTTGAAGAAAATCCTTACATTTATTTTGATTTTGGAATCAAGGCTGATCATCGCCAAGTACAAACCCTTTGTCATTACTGTTACTGGTAGTGTAGGCAAGACATCGACAAAAGACGCGATATATACAGCTATAGTCGGTCAAGGTGGCTACACTCGCAAAAGCGAAAAAAGCATGAATAGCGAGATTGGTCTTCCTCTTACGATCATCGGAGCCCCAAATGCTTGGAAGAGTCTATCTGGTTGGCTCAAAAATATTTATAAGGGTTTTATTTTGATAATAAAAAAGCACAAATATCCAGATTGTCTGATCTTGGAGATTGGTGCAGATCATCCTGGAGATATCAAGAACGTCGTCAAATGGTTGAAACCAGATATTTCTATCATTACGATGATCGGAAGCACTCCAGTTCATGTTGAATTTTTCAAAAATCCAGAAGAAGTTTTCCAAGAAAAGTTGGCTCTAGCTTATGCTACAAACAAGGGTGGTAAGGTCATCTTGTATGCCGATGAGCAAAAAGTCTTATCCGTAAAGGATTTGCTCAAGGATAAACAAGTTGAGATTATCACTTATGGCAAAAATTCCCTTGCGGACATAAAAGCAGAAAACATCGACATTGTATATCAAGATTCCAAACCAAAGGCACTTTCTTTTGTTACCGATATCGGAGGAACAAAATACAACATAATTAGTCAAAACACTATTGGTGAATCATATATTTATCCCAATCTCTGCGCTCTTGCTGTCACAAAGGCTCGAAATCTAAATATAGCTAAAGCTGTCCAAGCACTAAATAATCATGAAGTAACAAAAGGTCGCATGCATCTTATCTCTGGCATAAATGATTCAATTTTAGTCGACGATTCGTACAATTCCTCACCCGATGCGGTCTTGTCAGCGATCAATTCCATAAAAAAAGTACAAGTCATCGGTAAGAAAATATTTATTCTTGGCGATATGCTAGAACTCGGCAAACATTCAGCCGAACAACATAGATTGATAGGTAAGGAAGTCGTGGCGGTCGCAGATATGCTGGTCCTTGTCGGCAATCGGTCACGATCGACAGGAGAAGAGGCGATACGAAATGGTTTTGATCCAAATAAAGTATTATATTTCGATTCATCTAGCGATGTTGCTCCGAAAATATCTTCCATGATAGGTCCAAATGATATTATTTTGATCAAGGGTTCTCAGTCTATAAGGATGGAAAAAGTTACAAAGGCGCTCTTGAAAGAACCACAAAAAGCAGATACACTGCTTGTACGCCAAGAAAAAGAGTGGTTGGAGAAATAATCCTACTACGCTCGCCCGTTGCGAGCTTCGTAGGACAAGTCTTGAATTTTTGGCGGGTCTACATGGGCCGCCCTACTTCGCTCGCTAATCGCGAGCTACGAAGGGCAGGCCCTACGAAGCTCGCGATTAGCGAGGGTAGTAGGGCCCTATCGTCTAATGGCTAGGACACGGCCTTCTCAAGGCTGTAATCGGGGTTCGACTCCCCGTAGGGTCACAATAAAAATATGCCACGCAGTGGCTATTTTTATTGTGACCCTGAGGAAGCGTTAGCTTCCGAAGGGGAGTCGAAAAGGCTGAGTATATGGAACGGAGCCGCGATTAGCGGCGAGTACCATACGAAGCCTGTACTGAAGCTGTAAGCTTCGACTCCCCGTAGGGTCACAAATAGCAAGAAAGCGGTTCTCGAAGCACTCAAATCCTTTTTTGCACTTAAATTGCAACGTATTTTGGGAAAGTGAAAGTTCTGAAAAGATTACACGAACAATCTGCTCCTTTTCGTGTGGTTTTGCGAATTGATAATAAGGTGCAATGTTTTTTACGAGTTCTGAAAGTTTTTGAATGTCCTTCATAGTTTCGTGCATTGCGATGTCCGATGCTTGTTCTTGGTTTTGAAGAGTAGAAAGTTCACTATCAAGTTTTGTTTCTTCAGCAACATAGCCTTCTGGTGTGTACACACCAGATTTCAAAAGAGGTATTCTATTTGAGCGTAGATACGCAAGGTCCTCACGTATCTTTTTCTTCTTTCTCTCTACTTGGTCCAGTGTCTTGTGTCGCTTTTCTTCGAGTAAAGCAATCTCTGTACCTGCACGAGCATCCATCTGTTCGATTTCTTCATCAGTAAAATGTAGACCAGTGATGAGACCACCAATTTTCTTATCAATAAAATCGAAATTGAAGTTCTTGAGGGTATTCGTACATCCGTTTACGCATCGGGAGTTGTAGTATTGAATACCTTTCTTTGTGTAAGGGGTGTATACACGTCCACAATGTTCACAACGTACAATACCTCGGAGTGGTTGGTCCAACTTTTCAGTATAGTGAATACTCGTCTTTTTCTTCTTGAGCATCGCCTGTACATCATTGAACAAATCATCGCTTACGATAGCTTGATGACTATTGCTTGGTATATATTTACCCTCTGAATTGAGTATCTTGCCAGTATAAAAAAGGTTGGTGAGTATTCTGCTCACGTGATTTTCAGTGATAGGTCGTGAGGTCTTTTCTATTTCTGTTATTTCATCTTCTTCAGCGAGCATTTCTTCTTTAGTTCTTCGTCGTCGCATTGGCACAGTCGTAAAACCTTGTTCATTAGCGAAACGTGCAAGGTCAGACAAACTCCAATCGCCAGTAGCATAATACTCATACATCTGCTTGATTATAGGTGCACGAAATGGGTCAAGTGGCTTATCTTCCATTGTGCCATTATTCAAATATCCAATCGGTGCACGATAGGTACAGATACCTTTTTCTCTTGAGTTACGTATGGTTATAGTAACTTTCTCACTGGTAACACGTGAGTGGTGCTGTGAGAACATACCGTCAATGTCCATATGCAACGCACCAGAGCTAGTCTTTTCGTAGTTGGCATACACAAAGCGAAAATCTACGCCTTTACGCATAAGTTTTCGGACCAGAGTATCATCGCCTTTATTTCTACTTATACGGTCCCAACAAAGACAGATAACGCCCTTGAAATATCCTTGACTTACAAACTGAAGCATCTTCTGAAACTTTGGTCTATCAATCCTATATTGGACCAAGCCGTCATCGGTGATGCTTATATCGTCATCTTCGGTAAAGCCAGAGTGCTTTTCGGAAATGATGCCATCGGCAGAGAAACCTTTTATGGTTATTTGAGCTATTGAAAGTTTTTCTCGATAAGCGTATCGAGCGTTCTCTGATTTTTGATATGAAATAGAGTTTTTTTGATTGTCGGCTTCGTCTGTACTTTTGCGGTTGTATATTAAATAGCTATCACGGTATTTTCCGTTGAGTATTTCTGCAATCAAATCTTTTTCAGTTTTGATACTAGACTTTTTCATATACATTTACATTTTGAGGCACTACTTTGCGGATGTTTCCATCTACGATTTCGTATCCTTCAAATATCATCCTCTTATGGATACCTCTCAATACGTCGCCAAGTTCTTCAAGTGCATTGAGCGTGTCTTTTGAGAGAACTACAGATACCTCATCAGCACACAAAAGCTCTTCAGTAGGCTCAACTTTGAGAGCATCATTTTCGTTTGTGTGTAATGAGTTCATAATATCATTTTTTGCTAAAATCTTCGACCTTTTTTGTGCACATTAAGACCCTTTTCTGTGTCAGAAAATGCACGATAATTGCGAGATGCTTCTTGGTAGAGTTTGTCTAGTTTTTGTCGTCTTTTTGTGGGTATGCCTTTGTAGGTGTATCGCTTTGCTTTCTGTTCGAGCTTTTCGATTTCGGCATCAATCTCAAGGACCCGAAACATCGGATAGTGTTTGTATCGCTTATTCACTTTTCGTGAGGCGTAAGTAAGGTCGTAGCAATGACGGCATCCGAACCAATTTCCATCCTTATAGAGAACACCGACACGTCGTCCGCAGTACTGGTTATTCTTGTAGAGGTTGCACTTGAACCAGTAGCGAGTACCGCCAAAATGGCAGGGAGTTTCAACTATCGGGACATTGTAGTCATAGTCCTTCTTTTCACCTGTAGTGTTGTCTGTTTGGGTGTAAATAAAGCGAGCATATTTATTTTCTCCAAAAATAGATATTTGGACCGATATGCTTCCACGAGAGCCATTCTCACCCCAAGATACGGTGGTGTATTTGTAGCCACCTTTGATGTCTCGAAGTAGCCACCATATCTCTATTTTCTTGCACCAGTCTGCTTCCGATTTGCTCATAAAGGTTTATTAAGTGTCCGAAATCAATAGGGATTAGCCGTTATTACAGTTCATTTTTGCGAAACGAACTATCGAGATTTACATCGACCACAGCAGGAACTTGGACCTCTTTTCCGTTCCTTTTTGCTTGTAAACGTTCTAATTCGTGGAGTGCTCGAAAGAGGCTTCGTTCGATGGTAGTTTCGTAACGAAGAATGGTGTCCACGCTGTCATTGCTCAACATATTCTTGACGCTTTTTCGAGCTTGCTGTTCTTCGCTTTGTCCGACAGGGAAAAAGTCAAAATCGTTCTGATACCACTCCATAGTCTTGGTTTCGACTTGGATAGCTCTTCGCAATCTCCAAGCGTTTGAGATGATGCGGTCTACGAGCAGGTTTTCCATCGGACCTACAGGGTCTAGGGCTTCGTATATCGCTTCCTTGAGTTGGTTAAGGTCATTTACTTCGTCAGCATCAACTAGGACTTCTTTGGTAAGTAAGCCGTGCTTTATGGCATTGTATTTTGATACAGC
>CAZPKQ010000029.1:0-8052 GCA_964587205.1 uncultured Candidatus Saccharibacteria bacterium
GAACTTTCTCTCAAGGAAGCAAGACAAGCTCTTATTTGGAATGAAGCAGAGATCGCAATCAAAGAAAAGAAAGTGCTCGATCTTCCAGTCAAAGAAGCAAACAAAGGTGGTCTACTTATCGAATGGCAAGGTATATTGGGATTCCTACCAGCTTCCCAACTCAAGACCGATCACTACCCTCGTATCTCCGATGGTGATAAGGACAAGATTTTGGAAGAATTGAAAAAGCTTGTCGGTACAAGACTACAAGTCTCTATCATCACAGCCGATCCTAAGGAAGGCAAGTTGATCTTCTCAGAGAAAGGTTCCGAATCAAAAGAAAAGGAGAAAATAGTCAGCAAGTATGAGGTCGGTAATACAGTTAGCGGTACAATCACAGGTATCGTAGACTTCGGCGTCTTCGTAAAACTAGAAGAAGGTTTGGAAGGTCTAATTCACATTTCAGAAATTGATTGGGGTCTAGTAGATGATCCAAGAAACTTCGTCAAAGTCGGTCAAAGTATCAAAGCAAAGATTATCGAGATCAAAGACGGCAAGATTTCTCTATCTTTGAAACAATTGAAGACAAATCCTTGGACAGAAGCAAGCAAGAAATATCAAAAAGACATGACCGTCTCTGGAGTTATCATCAAGTTCAACAAACATGGCGCACTTGCTTCGATTGAAGAAGGCGTTGCCGGACTTGTCCATGTATCCGAATTTGGCTCCGAAGAGAAGCTACGCAAAAATCTAGAATTGGGCAAAGTCTACAATTTCAAGATTTCCCTCTTCGATCCAAAGGAACAAAAGATGGCACTGACATTCATCGGCGAGAAGAAATAATTCAATCCCAAAAAAACAAAAAATCACCCATCAGGTGATTTTTTGTTTTAGTTGAACAAACTCATAGCCTTCTCTCTTCTCTCGCCGATCAAAACCTCAATCGCTTCCATAACTCTTTTTGAAACTTTTTTGAGCTCTTTTAATTCTTCATCTTTGAACTTGCCTAGGATAAACTTTTCTATTTTGTCTTCACCATTTATCAATTTTGCATGACCCATTGTATTCTCTTTTGCTGTACCGATCCGGATCCGAGTAAATGCTTCGGTCTTGACCGCCTTTATGATGGATTCGACTCCATTGTGACCACCAGAGCTACGATTGTATGAAATGCGAATCTTGCCGAGAGGCAGACTAAAATCATCGTAAATTACGATTAATTTTTCTGCTTGTTTGGGATTTTTTATAAAATAGGAAATCGACTTGCCAGAAAGATTCATGAATGCCTCAGGCTCGATAAGAGTGACTTTCTCTTTTGTGATCTTTGTATCTGCAACTTGAGCTTCTGACTTTTTTGAAAATTCAAATACAGCATCATATTGTTTTGCAATAAAATCCAAAACAATCCGACCAGTATTGTGTCTTGTATTCTCATATTCTTCTCCAGGGTTTCCTAGGCCTGCAATTATGTATGACATGCAAAAAGTATACTTGAAATGTGAAATAAAATCTAATTTGTACATATGCGTTTTTTGTGCTATTATTATGCCAATATGGAGCCAAATATCACCCAAAACCCTAGATTTAAGGCTCCAATTTTGTACGAAGCATGGGAATGGATTAAGGTCATTGTTATAGCGATTATCATCGCGACCATAGTCAGACACTTCATTATCGAACCCTTCATCGTCGAAGGAGTCTCGATGGACCCCACATTCAAAACCGGACATTTCCTGATCATCGATCGCTTGAGTTATAGATTCCACGAACCAAGACGAGGTGATGTAATAGTCCTCATAAATCCAAACGACCATAGCGAGTATTTCATCAAAAGGATTATCGGACTACCGGGCGAGACAGTCACATTGGAAAATGGCAATTTGAAGATAACAAGCGGTTCGACGACGCAAGAGATCAAAGAACCTTACATAGCAGATATTCACAAGTCATTCAATAATGCAGAATACAATCTAAATAACAAACAGTATTTCGTAATGGGAGACAATCGAGCAGAAAGCTCAGATTCAAGGGCATGGGGACCAGTAGAGAGAGATTTGATCATCGGCAGACCAATGATCAGATTGTTCCCTCTAAACAAAATTACCATATATCCGGGTGAATATAACCAAAATTAAATGAAAAAAAAGAAAGAGACAATTTCGAAATTTGTAAATTATGAAAACCTAGACAAGATCGGTGAGATTTCTGTTTATTATGGCTTCATCCCAAAAAAGAGCCCTTCTATTTCTAAGTCCGATCTTGATCTTGCAAAAGAGTTCATTGATGGAGATTATATTTATGATGGTAGCGAAAACCAAAAAACCATAGATCTTCATGTCGAAGAGAAGATTGCTCTACTGAGAAGTTATGACGAAGAAAATCTCCAAAGTCAACCACAACCTTTGATGTTTTATTTCAAAGATCCATGCAAAGGTAGCAAGAGCAATCGCTACGCAGACTTGCAGATCCTCGGCACATCAGGACCAATAGCCGAAGCTACCCTCATCCAGACAGCGAGAGTCATGCTCCAAGAAGAAGGTTTCGACAATACTTCAGTTGAGATAAATTCAATCGGCGACAAAGAATCACTTACCAGATTTACAAGAGAACTTACTGCATATTATCGCAAAAACATAAACGACATGAGTGCGGATTGCCGAGAACTCTTCAAAAAGGACCCATTCGAATTGCTTGCTTGCGAAGACAAATCCTGCACAGTCCTAAATAGCAAAGCTCCAAAAGCCATGGATTTCCTTTCCGAAAATAGCCGAAGACATCTCGAAGAGACTTTGGAATATTTAGAGGCGCTCGGTATACCTTATTCCATAAACAACAACCTAGTCGGCAACAAAAAATATTCGAATGAGACAGTCTTCACTATAGTTACTGGCGACAAAGGTTCCAAAGATCGCAAAGTTGTAGCTTTCGGCATGCGTTATGCTGGTCTTGCCAAGAAGCTCTCCCTCAAAAAAGACATACCCGGAGTCGGCATTACCCTATTTATCAAAACTCCAAAAAACGACAATCGTAAGCCAGTCACAAAAGTCAAAAGACCAGTTGCCTCATTTATCCAGCTCGGTATCGAATCCAAACTACTCTCTCTCCAAGTCATCGAAAGCCTACGTAAGGTCAAGATCCCGCTCTATGTATCTTTGGCCAAGGATCGTCTTGGTGCCCAAGTCTCTTCGGTTGAGAGATATCACACACCTTATGTCATCGTCATGGGCAAAAAAGAGGCGGTCGAAAAATCAGCTATCGTTCGCGAAAATGAGCGCCATTCCCAGGATATCGTTCCGCTTACAGACCTTCCGAAGTACATGAAGAAGATTGAAGCTGATTTGTATAAATAGGAGACGGGTCTCTTCAGATCTTTTGCTTTGTGCAAAGTTTTGAAGGTCTCGAAGGACATTGGTTTTGAAGACCTGTAAAAACTTTATATCACTATAACTTACATTTGTGTCATAATCGTGTACACATTGCCTTTGTGTCGTAATCGCGTACCCTTTGTGTCACCCCTTGCGCTTTGTCCGTCACCCCTTGCGTTGCCTGTCACTCCTTGCGCTTTGTCCGTCACCCCCGCGAAGGCGGGGGTCCAGTCTTTGTCCTGGATTCCCGCCTTCGCGGGAATGACATACAAAGGGCAGAATGAATAACAAGGAACGGGAATGACATACAGAGAGCGGGAATGACTAATAAAGAGCAGAAATGAAATGCAAAGTGAAGCACTTCAAAACCAATGTCCGAAGAGACCTGAAAAAAGGTGATTTGCACAATAACAATAGTTATGCTATTCTTTTTGAATGATTAATGTTGAAGTAACAAGAAATCCTGGGGAAAATACATTGGGTGTTATCCGCCGTTTTACAAGAAAAGTCCAGAATTCTGGCATAATTCCTCGTGTTCGAAGCTTGAGATCACAGACTCGTGTCCAATCAAAATACAAAGTCAAACAAAGAGCACTCACCCTCCTTGCAAGACGCGCAAATATGGCCCAGCTCATCAAACTAGGCAAAGCTCCAGCAAAAGGCGACAGGAAGAAAAAATAAGTGGCTAGTCCACTTATTTGTTTTGTATGAAGACATTTTCTATTCACCAAGAAACAAAGGATGTCATACCAGATTATCCATACAAAGAGATAAAAGAATTTGCTTTGGGTCAAGATTACATTCTAAATCTAATCTTTACCGATAAAGACAAAATAAAAAAGCTAAATCTTATCTATAGAAATAAAAATCAAGCTACTGACATCCTCAGTTTCCCTCTTTCCGAAAATGAGGGTGAAATTTACATTTGTCTTGAAGAGGCCAAAGTCGAATCCAAAAAGTTTGACCGAGATTTCGAAAATTTCATTGCTTTCTTATTTATCCACGGACTTATCCATTTGAAAGGATACGACCATGGTAGTAAAATGGAGAGCGAAGAAGTGAAAATTAGAGAAAAATTCAAAATCTAAAATCACTCTTTCACTCCAACATGTCCCGAAATATAATAACCGGAATCGACGTCGGTACATATTACGTCAAAGTCATAATTGCTAATGCAAAAGAAAAAAACGAAAAGGGTTTGCCCAAGATTATTGCCTCCGGTATGGCCGAATCAAAAGGCGTAAGACATGGCTATGTCACAAATGTCCGCGATGTAGCAATGAGCATCAAAAAAGCAGTAGCTATTGCCGAAGAAAAAGCCGAGATAAAAGTCAAAAAAGCTTTTATCGGTATTTCTGGTATAGGTCTTGCTGGTACGACCGTCAACAGTTTTGTAATGACCTCACGGGCCGACGCTGAGATCACAAATCTTGATCTCAAAAATCTTCACGAACAATGCGAAAAAGACATTCCGAAAGCGGAGATCGCAAATAGAAGGATTATATATGATATTCCTCTCCAATATAGGATAGACGGCTTCCCATCTCTAGGCACACCAGAGGGTCTAAAGGGCAATAAGATCGAGCAAAAGACTTTGTTTATCACATGCCTAGAACATCATGTCACCGATCTTATATCCGCAGTAAATGAGGCTGGTATCGAAGTCGAAGATGTCATGGCTGCTCCGATCGCTGCCGGTTTCGTCACTTTGACCAAATCCCAAAAGATCGCTGGATGTGTCTTGGCCAATATAGGCGCAGAGACTGTCTCGATAGCTGTTTTCGAAAACAACATTCCCACTTCTCTCGAAGTATTCCCTATAGGCTCGACCGATATCACAAACGACATTGCTCTTGGACTCAAAGTCCCTCTAGAAGAAGCTGAACAGATCAAGATTGGCGTGATCACTGGTTCATCGTATCCTCGTAAGAAGCTCGAAGAGATAATTGCTGCCAGACTTTCTGATATTTTTGAATTGATTGAGGCTCATCTCAAAAAGATTGGTAGAAATGGTCTATTACCCGCAGGTATCATCATTACCGGTGGCGGTTCGGGTCTCAATTCTATCGACACTTTGGCAAAAGTCTATCTCAAACTCCCATCAAGGATCGGTTCCCTAAACCACATTGATCCAAAATCATCATTCAAAGACGCCACCTGGGCAGTAGCATACGGTTTGTGTATTTGGGGTATAAATTCAGAAGAAAGTCCGGAGTTAGACAATTCCTCAGTTTTCATCAAGAAATTTTGGCGAAGATTATTACAAGGTATAAAACAATTCCTACCATAACATGGTTTTACCTGGACATCTTTCTGGTGGCTTCATCACTACGACGCTTATACTAGGATCGATCAATCATAACTTTTCATTAGATCAGCTGACAACCCTTTATATTGTCGGCATATTATCTGGCGAACTTCCCGATCTCGATTTATTACTATTTTATTTGGCAAAGAAAATTCTAAAAACATCAAAACAAACTCATCGAGACTTCATCACTCATCTTCCACTATTTTGGATGATATTTTGTTTCATATTTTTTGTTTTTGCATATTTCGAAAATTCAATATTTACAATGACTATGGCAATTCTTGTACTAGCTGGTACATTTAGCCATTTTCTATTTGACTCTATAGACTACGGCATACAGTGGCTCAGACCGTTCAATAAAAGAAGATACTGTCTTTTCAAATTATCTGGACTAAATGAATTTGAAACAGATTCAGTAAGTCAGCACATAGAAGTTGGTTCAATAAAATTTTATTGGAATTATCTTTGGAAAATGTATATCAAACAGCCAAGTTTCTATGCAGAAATTTTTGTAACTCTCATAGCTTTTTTGATTTTCATAAATCAATAGCAAAAAAAATACAACATATTTTATCTATACTAGTAAATTGCTTGTATATACAAAGTCCTATGGTAATATACAACCAAGGAATACCTTGAGCTTATGTTCACAGGAAAACCGTTTTTCAAAAAAGATAATAAGAATAAAATTCATGCCAAACTTAACGCCAGATATCGAAGCATTCGCTCGAATAAAAGTACTCGGAGTCGGTGGTTCAGGTCAAAATGCAATCAACCACATGATATCCTCCAAGGTTAAAGGAGTAGACTTTGTCGCTATCAATACCGACGCTCAAGATCTACATCGCTCTCTTACCAAGAAGCGCATCAACATAGGCAAAAATCTCACAAGAGGTCTAGGTACAGGCATGAATCCAGATCTCGGTCGTAGAGCTGCCGAAGAGACAAAGGAGGAGATCCAAGAAGTAGTAAAGGGAGCAGACATGGTCTTTGTCACTTGCGGAGTCGGTGGTGGCACAGGAAGCGGAGCAAGCTCCGTAGTAGCAAGGACGGCCAAGGAGCTTGGATGTCTCACCGTAGCAGTCGTGACCAAGCCTTTTTACTTCGAAGGTAGACAGAGGACTCGCATTGCCGAAGCGGCTCTCGAAGACCTCCGCAAAGAAGTCGACGCTATCATCGTCATCCCAAACGATCGCCTACTTTCTGCTATCGGCAAAGAGACCACCGTCAAAAACGCCTTTGGTATGTGTGATGAGATCTTGAGACAAGCAGTCGAAGGTATCTCCGACCTCATCACCACACCCGGCCTCATCAATATAGACTTTGCCGACATCCGCACCATCATGGAGAATGCTGGCTCAGCACTTATGGGCATAGGCAAAGCCAGTGGTGAAAATCGCGCAATTGAAGCAGCCAAAGCTGCGATCAATTCACCTTTGCTTGATGTCTCCATTACCGGAGCAAAAGGTGTTCTATTCTCCATCGCTGGTGGTGAAGATTTGACCATGTTCGAGATCCAGGACGCAGCAAAAGTTATCACAGAGTCCATCGATCCAGAAGCCAAGATCATCTTCGGTACAGTACGCGATGATAAGCTCAAAAAGAACGAGATCAAGATCACCGTCATAGCAACAGGATTCCCAGAGACATCTACAAGTACTCCAAGAACAGCGCCGACTCAACAGACAATCTCTCCCGCTCCGACAGAGTCATCTGTATCAAATATCATGAAAAGAGTCCAAGAAAAAGGCAAAATCTTTAATGCTCCAGTTGAACCCAAAAAAGATCCTGCCACAGTCATTAGTCCGAAGATTGAAGTAAAGAAAGTAGAAGAAAAAGCCGACGATGACGATGATTGGGGTGCAATACCAGCATTTCTAAGGAGATCAAGGTTGAAGTAATTTTTCCCCGAGGCGAGGCCTCGGGGTTTTTGTACACAGTTTTTGCGGAGAAATAATATAAAAAAGAAAAAACCCCCGGACCGTTCCGGGGGAGTATGTGGGTGGTGGGTGCGGACTCATCGCTAGCCACCTAGAATTGCGAACCAGGAATTTACCTAGCCAAGAGGACATCCCTCAAGTGGCATCAAACGGTAATGGGCTTCTGCCCTACCTCGGTCAGACCGAGATTACCTGATCCTGCACCGCCCTGTCGAGCCGGCGGTGGAAGTGCTTTTCAACTATCTGAGTGTTTACCTTCCAATAAACACCCATACCGAGAGCACATTGCCCGGAGCAACAAGATTTTAACAACAGGTCACTGAGACCTAATCAGTCCTCTCGAGACTGCGTGTCTTCAATTGTGATAGACCCTCACAACCGAACTCTTGTCGCTCTAGTGAGATGAGTTCTGCGGTCTGCTCATCTCATCTATCCGTGATAAGTATAGCATACTCAT
>CAZPKQ010000030.1:0-7761 GCA_964587205.1 uncultured Candidatus Saccharibacteria bacterium
AATGTAGTCGTCGATATTTCCAAGCTTGCTTTGCTTACCGATGTTATTACAGCAAAAGACATATCTCTACCAAATGGCGTGGAGGTCAAGATTGGTGCAGATGAAGTTATCGCTTCTATCGCGGTTGCAAAGGAAGAAGTCGAGGAAGCTCCTACAGCTATCGATGTTTCCGCGATCGAAGTAGAAGCAAAGGGTAAAGAAGCAAAAGAGGGAGAAGCTCCAGCTGCCGCACCAGCTCCAGAGAAAAAATAGTATATTTCAGAAGTCTGACTTATCTACTACGAAAAACTGCCAAAAGCAGTTTTTTGTTTATTGCATATGTGTGACATATGCATGTAATAGCTTATTTGCTATTATTTTTTTATAGCTATGCTAAAATTATACGGTACCAATAATATATTTTTATGAAAAAGAAAAATCGTGGTTTTACGCTGATCGAACTTTTGGTTGTAATAAGTATAATAGGGGTTCTTTCTTCTATCACCCTTGTCTCCGTTCAGGCAGTTAAGAAAAAGGCTATTGAGACAAAAAACTTCGTAGAAGTCAAAGAGCTCATAAAAGCTTTGGAATTATACAAACTAGACAACAACAGTTATCCTGGTTTACCTGATACGTATTATGTTAGCTCTCAAAATGGTAATTCAAGTTATTGCGATAAAGGGCTGGGTATTGAATGGACTAATGCATTTGATGCAAATTTTACTAGCAAGTATATGTCTAAGTTACCTACAGAGAGCCAAGCTTGCGGTATTATTTATGTTAAGTATTCTGCTGATAATTCTGGGGTTCCATCTATTACTTGTAACGTGTCGAGTGATTCGACTCTTGGGTCATACAATAATAGTCAATATGAATATTTCTTAATATTACAGACTGATGGTGGTGGAATTTATAAGGATTTGGGTTGGGTCACTTGGCAATATTCAGCACCTTTGGGACTTCCTACCGCGTCAACCGGTCAGAAATGTCTTCCAGGTCCACATAAATAATAATGAAAAATAGAGGCTTCACCCTAATCGAATTACTTGTCGTCGTTAGCTTGATAGGCATGTTATCCTCTATTGTTCTCGTATCACTACAAGCCGCTAGAGATAAGGGTCGTGTTGCTTCGGCGATTATCTTCTCTACTTCTATGTACCGCGGTTGGGGAGCAGATGCTTTCGGAGTATGGAATTTCGATGAGGCGAGTGGGGCTGATGCACAAGATTCTGGTCCGAATAGTATTACTTTGGTCAAAAACGACGCAGCACTTAGATCAACTGACACTCCTGTATCCTCAGGTAAGTCTCTAGATTTTGTTACAGGTATGGCAAAGGCTAATGGGCCAAGTTATACAGGAACAATAAGTAATTATGGTGATTTTACTAAATATACAACATCGTTCTGGTTCAATTTGCCTGTAGGATTTGGTAATGGAACAACATTTGGTTTGTATAGTGCTGGTGGAGCAAGAATAATTTATGTAAACCTGGCTGCAGATCAAAGCAGGGTTTTCGCTGGGCCACAATTATCAAGTTGTACTAGTGGTAACGTATATTTTTCATATACTTACCCTACCTCAAAATGGGTTAACATGACTTTTTCTTGGGATGGTTCTAATTCCAGATTATATATCGATGGAAAATTAGTATCTACTTTAACAGGCTGTACGCCGAACGCGGTAGGTGCTGACCCTTGGAAACCTACTGTATTATATGTTGGTAGTGGTATATCTGGAGGCGGATCTCATTTTCTTGGTCTAATGGACGAACTAGCAATCTACACAAGTGTCCTCACCGCATCCCAAATCCAAGAGATATATGCACAAGGATTGCCAAGACACTTGGCCAAGAAGGACTAAATAATTTGCTAGGTTTAACCTCACAAAGTGTTATAATAAAATTATGAGAAAGGCGATTTTTTTGTTGATAACCGCTATTTTTTGTAGTTTTTTTGCTGTGGAAGTGAAGGCGCAGACTGCTCTTACGGACGAGCAAAGGGTGATGCTCCAACAAGAATTGGCAAAAGTTGAGGCGGAGCAAAAGCAAGCTGCAGTAGATCTTGCCAATGCCCAACAAAAGAGCGCTTCATTGGCAAGGGATATACAAGTCCTAGATGCCAAGATTCGTGCTGCTCAGCTTGAGATAAAGGCCAAAAACATCCTGATACAGAGCTTGGGCAATGACATCTCAAAGAAGACCAATAAAATAAACGACCTTGAAGATAGGATAGACAAGGGTAGGGAGACATTGGCCCAAATACTCCGTAAGACAAATGAGATAGATGAAGTCTCTATACCAATTTTGATTTTGTCTCAAAAGACCATTACAGGTTTTGTAAATGATCTGGATCAGTTTGAATTGGTCCAAGAGAGTCTCCGAGATGTGGTGACCGAACTTAAATCAGATAAGGCTTCGACAACCGTAGAAAAAGAGATTCTAGATAGTCGCAGAAATGCCGAAATGGACGCAAAATATGTCATTCAACAACAACAAAAAAATATTGAGAGTGATCAGATTGAGCAAAAGGAATTGTTGGCATTGAGTAAGGGAGCAGAGAAGTCGTATACAAAGCTCATAGCCGAGAAACAAGCAAGAGCAGCGCAGATCCGTTCGGCTTTGTTTGCCTTGAGAGATGCTGCTTCTATTCCGTTTGGTCAGGCTTTGCAGTACGCTACTCTGGCTTCAAATAAGACGGGTATAAGACCAGCTTTTTTGCTCGCTATTATTACTCAAGAATCAAACTTGGGTAGTAATGTGGGCAAATGTTATGTCACAAATCTTCAGACTGGAGCTGGCATAAATGCCAAGACTGGCAACGGTGTTCAAAATGTAATGAATCCTACTCGCGATATACCTGCTTTTATTGAAATATTAAATAAGATCGGAGGCGAACCTACTAAGCAAGTAGTCTCATGTCCACTAAGTGTCGGTTGGGGAGGAGCTATGGGTCCTGCTCAGTTTATCGCTTCTACATGGTTGATCATCGAGGATCGAGTAGCAAATGCCCTCGGTATAAATAGTATGCCTGATCCTTGGAACCCAGCACATGCATTTATGGCTTCAGCTTTGTATCTGAGTGATTTGGGTGCCAATGCCAAGACTTATTCTGCCGAAAGAAACGCTGCTTGTAAGTATTATTCTGGTAGATCTTGTGGATATGCTACCGGCAATACCTCATACGGCAATAGCGTCGTATCGCTCGCCGACAAGATCCAGCGAACGATGATCGATCCTTTGCAAGGGCTTTAAAGTGCAAAGTTAAAAGTGCAAAGTGCAAAATGAAATTGCAAAGTGCAAATTTAAAATAGCGTCTAGTGGGTGGATAATTGCATGTTGTTACATAACCTTGGTGTGATATTGTACTAGAGTGAATAATTATGAATATAAAAAAGCGATAATAAATCGAACATACAAGTTTTCACTAAACTCAATTTTACTATTAAAAAGTTTTCAACAAAGTGAATATGCGACTCAAATCATAATTAAACAGTTAATACGAAGTTCAACAAGTATTGGTGCAAATGTAGTAGAAGCTCAAGCCTCACCTACAAGAAAAGACTTTTCGAACTTTATTAATCATGCTCTGAAATCGTCAAATGAAACAAGATATTGGTTGGCATTGTTAAGAGACACTACATCTGATTCAAACAAATCAAATAAAATGTCTGAACTGCTCATTGAGGCCAAAGAAATTTCTAACATTCTAGGTTCTACAATAAAGAAATTGCGATCAAAATAATGTTTTGAACAACTTTGCACTTTGCACTTTTAACTTTATACTTTTTAAATTGTAAGTATGACCGGAATAACCATCGGCCTTTTGGCAGTCTTGTTTAGGAGGAATTTGGAAACCGCATCGGTGATATTGTCTTTTACAAAATCAACATTGATAGGGTTTTGACCGCGAGTAGACTTCTCGATCGTATCTTTGATCACAAGTCTTACTTCATGCAATAGATCTTGCGACTCTCTCAAATAGACGAAACCACGAGAGATGATGTCTGGAGATTTCTTGAGTTTGCCGTTAATTGCATTTATTATACCGAAGACGATGAATATACCATCTTGAGCAAGCATTTGTCGATCACGAATGACGACATCTTGCACATCACCGACAGAGAATCCGTCGACCAAGACTAGACTGTTTGCAGCTTTTTCTTTGAGTTTGACGATCTTCTTGCCTCCTTCTTGGATCTCGATGATTGAGCTATTGTCTGGAATAACCACATCCTCTTCTTTGAGACCGTTTGCCTCTTTTGCTATATCACCATGGACTCGAAGCATGTAGTGATAACCATGCAATGGAATAAAGAACTTTGGATGAATTTTCCTGTGTATCCAGGCCGTCTCATCTCTATTTGCGTGTCCAGAAGAGTGGACATCGGCGATACGATAGTGGATTATTTTCGCACCTTGTCTTGAAAGGTTATCTTTGAGTTTTTGGACAGCTCTTTCATTTCCAGGGACAATAGAAGATGAAAGCATGATTGTATCTCTTGGGGTGATCTTGATCTTGGTATGAGTTTTATTTGACATACGCATCATTGCTGCAAATTCGTCTCCTTGAGCTCCAGTAGCAAGGATAATGATCCTTTCTGGAGGATAGGATTCGATCTCGTCACTAGAAATCATTGTTTCGTTTTTGGCTTTTAGTAGGCCCAAATGTTTGCAGATTTCTATATTTGATTTCATACTTCGACCCTCGACTACGACTTTTTTGCCATACTTTTCTGCGAAATCGATAATACGAAGAAGTCTCTCTAGAAGTGATGAGAAAGTGGCGATGATCAATCTACCTTGGACGTTTTTGATTATTTCCTCAATATTCTTATGAACGGTCTTTTCTGGAATAGAGAAGCCAGGATTTTCGACATTGGTCGAATCGGCCATAAGTAGTAGAACTTTTTCATTTTTGAAGGCGCGATCGTACTCGGCTTCTTCCTCGACTGTAGGTACACCATCGACATGGTCGAGCTTTAGGTCTCCAGTGTGGACGATCGATCCAAATGGAGTTTGCACGATGATACCCATAGCATCTGGGATGGTGTGGGTGACGGCGAAGAACTTGATCTTGAGACCACCTAGGGTCAAAGTCTCTTCTTTTTCGACTACCTTGATATCTAGTTTTGGAACATGGGTGAATTCTTCTTGTCTTTTTTGGATCAAGATAGACGTAAGAAGTCTTGTATATAGAGGAGGATTACCGATCCTAGGCATGATATAAGGGATACCTCCGATATGATCGAGGTGACCGTGAGTGATGATCACTGCACGGATCTTGTCCTGTCTTTCTTCGAGATATTTTGTATTTGGCAAAATATAATCGATACCTGGAGTGTTCTCATCCTTGAATTGGAAACCGATATCGATAACGACAATGTCATTGCCATATTCGATTGCGGTCATATTTCTACCGATCTCTTCGACTCCGCCCAAGGGTACGATGCGGATAGAATCTGGTGCGAGAGCTGGAATGACATCTTCTGACTTGGAATGGGTAAGAGGTCGAGCTGGAGCTGGGCGACGATTGCCTTTGGTCGATTCTTTGCGAATGACGTTCATCCTTGCTCCTGCCACATGTCTTAGCATTTCTGGATGTTTCCTGAGACCTTTGCCAAGGACTACTCTATGAGCAGGTTTTGCTCCGTCTTGGACAGGTTGACCTTCTACAGGTCTTGGATTGCTGGTAAATGTGCGGATAGGTGGTTTTGTCCGACGATGGTTATTGAATTGTTTTTGATTGTTATTCATTATTTTAATATTTTCCATACCTTTTCTGATTTGATGTACCAATCATTGATTGAATTCCATCGATCGGAAGGGTTGGTTATGTTATTGATAATTTTTTTATTTTGAAAATTATTTGTTATTTCTTTTGGTAATATATAAGTAAATTCTGGTGAGTAAAGGAATATTGCTGGGGTGTCATTTTTGATTATTTTTTCTAATTCTTTGTACTTGTCTCGACTGTCTTTGTCATCGCTATCGGTTCTTATTTTTTCGAGAAGATCATCCACATGGCTATTTGCATACATTGCTACATTTAGACCTGGAGCATTGCGTTGAGATGAGTGCCAATATGCATAAAGGTCTTTGTCTTTGCCTATTTGTTGGCCGAATAGTAGAGCATCGTATTTTCTTGGCCTTATGACATTTTGGTAGAGCTCGGATGCGTCGTAAATCTTGATATTGACCTTTGCTCCGATCATTTCCCATGCTTCTTTGAGCAATTGTGCGGTATTCTTGAGGTCTGGAGTATCGGCTGTATAGAGATCGAATGTTAGGACTTGCAAAGTGTTTTTTGCACCCTTTTTTTCATAGACGTTTGTCTCTTTGTTCATTGTCCAGCCATTTTTCTCGAGTAAAGATTTTGCAAGATCAGGGTTGCTTCGTGGTATGTTTTCTATTTGTTTTAGATCTGATAATGGAAGTGGTCCGGTGATAGCAAGTCCATAGCCCATAAGTCCTTTGTCGATGATTTGTTTCCTATCGACTGCAAAATCTAGAGCTTGTCTGACTTCTTTTATTGCTAAGACTGGATTGCTGTTTTGATTGAAGAATACTCCGAAGATTCTAGGTAATGGAACATTCAGAGGATTATAGCCAGCATCTTCAAGTTGTTTTGCATTGTCAGGAGATATCGATGAAAGGCTAGATATCGTACCGGATTTCAATTGAGCGATGGCGGTTTCTTCATCGGCAAAAAATGAGAAATTGATTGTTTCAATATATGGTCTCTTAGCGTAGTATTTATTTGATGATGCAAGACTAAGTGTCGTAGGTATACCACCTTTGTCTTTTGTAAGATTTTTGAATTGATATGGTCCAGATCCGACCGGTTCTATATTGTAATCGCTAAATACAAATTGATCATCGTTTATATTATTCCAAATGTGTTTTGGTAATATGCCAACGGTCGTATTGGTGATAAATGGAGCGTAAGGTTGTCTAAGAACAAAGACAATTTCTTCAGGTGAGATTATTTCGATGGTGACATTATTCCAATCTGCTCTTTTTGGACTTTTCAAAATTGGATTTTGAATCTTTTGGATTGTAAAGGCTATATCTTCGGTAGTGAGTTTGGAACCATCATGGAAGTAGATATTTGGTCTTATTTTGAATGCATAACGAAGTCCATCATCGGATACTTTGTAATCTTGAGCAATATCTGGTACTAGACTGTCTCCGTCGTATTTCATCAATCCAGAATAAACAAGACTTGTAATATCTCTGTCGGCGTCAGTGATAGCAAGGACTGGGTTTATCATATGAGGTAGACCGATAAGACCTTCATTGAGCTCGCCACCATAAGCTGGAACGTCGATTTTGAACATATCGCTAACTTTGAGAGCCATAATCATAGAAGTCAAAACTGCAATGCAGACCAAAATTGCAAAAATTGTCTTTTCTGTGACGCTGAACTTGCTTATGTATTGCATTATAAGATCGCCACTTCTTATACGAAATTCTTTTTCATTGTTGGGATTCACGATATATAGAACCTTCAAAGCTCTATGGTACTAGATGAGGTTTATGAGAGCTGAGATGGCAAATAGGATTGCTACGACTATTGTTGTATTGAAGAGGACCTTTTCGAAGCCTCTTCGCGTATGAAATGCAGAACTAAAATTGTCGCTTCCACCGAAAGCGCCACCGACTTGGGCGCCAGTCTTCTGTATCAAAATAATGGCAATAAGTATTACCGACAGAATCAACTGAATGTATGGAAGGAGTGACTTCATTGGGATTAGTCTAGCACACTTTTTGATTTTTGCAAGGA
>CAZPKQ010000031.1:0-7616 GCA_964587205.1 uncultured Candidatus Saccharibacteria bacterium
AATCTTGGAAGAAAAGCGGACACGATGTCAAAGTTGCAGCCTATCGTTGGGAAAGAGCATTTCCGCCGATCGTGCGTCATATTTTGTATTTGATAAAAATAATTCGCAAAGGTTGGAATGCTGACCTTATCTTGGTACTGGATACTTGGTCTGCGGCGGTACCGACGATGTTTGCGTGCGCTTTGATGAGGAAAAGATACATCATCAGGACTGGTGGAGATTTCCTATGGGAATCTTATGTGGAGAGGACTGGTGATTTGGTCTTATTTAGAAATTTCTACGAGCAAAAAATCGGAAATTTTACCAAGAAAGAAAAGTTCATTTACAAATGGGGAGGTAAATCATTGAAATCTGCATCCGCTATTATTTTTAGTACAGATTGGCAAAAGAAAATTTTCCAAAAAGCTTATAAGCTGGATCCAAACAAAAATTTTATCGTCGAAAATTTCTGCGGTACTCGAGAAGAATTTACCGATCCTGATAATCGCAACTTCGTAGCGGGTACTAGGACTCTCAAATGGAAGAATGTCGAGCTACTAAAACAGGTTTTCTCAGAAGCTCAAAAGTCGGTCGTATCGAAGGGTTTGGCAAGTATCGAACTTGACTGTGGTAAGGCGGTCTACGATAGTTTTGTCGAAAAATTACGCCATTCTTATGCGGTCATCTTGGTCTCATTGGGTGATATTAGCCCCAATATGATTTTTGATGCAATAAGAGTTGGTACACCTTTTATTTTGACTCAAGAAAATGGCATTAGTGAAAGAGTCAAAGAATGCGCAATATTTGTCGATCCGGAGAATAGGGAAGATATCAAAAATAAGATAGTCTGGATTTCTGATCCTGCAAATCGAGCAATTCAAGCTCAAAAGGTTCGCAAATTTGCCTGGTTTCATTCTTGGGAGCAGATTGGCGATGAGATTTTCTCTGTTTGGAATAAAGTCAAATAATTATGCATACAATATTTCAGGTACAGGAATGTGTTTTTGAAATACCCTTTCGCAGTGCCGCCGGCACGAGCAGAAGAAAAAAAGGCGAGGGCGGCACGAGAAGAGACGGCTCTGCGAGGTGCTCCGTTGTTCGAGCAGAGCCGATCGTGGTATTTCAAAAATATGTTCCTGTACCTGAAATAATAAGTATTTTGAATACACCTCCCGAACCTGAATTTCCTGAATCGTTAAATTAAGTAATTTATAAATATGAATTCCAAGAAATTATTAATGATATCGACCGATCGGAAGATATTTGAAGAAAATAGCGATGTTAGAAAGAGGCAGATTGAATATGCCAAAAATTGGCAAGAAGTACATATTATAGTTTTTGCACTTGCCGGAAAATACCCAAGAGAATTATCAATAAGTGAAAATTGTAAGGTTTACAGTACCAATTCATATTTGAGAATTCTATACATAAAGGATGCTATTAATATTGGAAAAAGAATTCTAAGGAAGAATGCGATTGATGAGATTACATGCCAAGATACTTCATTTACTGCAAATGCTGGATTGACGCTTGCTCACAAATATAAAATACCAATTGAATTGCAAGTACACGGTGATATTTCTAGTCCATTTTCAAAAAAAGGGTTCGTCGGAAAATGGAGAAATAAACTCACAATGGAAAATATTCAGAAAGCAGACAAAATAAGAGTTGTTTCTGGCAGGATCAAAAATTATGTTGAAGGATTGATTTCAAATCTAGAGAAGAAACCTGTGATTGAGTTGAGACCTATAGCCGTAAATGAAGCTGAGATTATAAATTGCCCAATAACTGCAGACCTTAAGTCCAAGTATAAGCAATATGAATTCGTTGCTTTTATGGCTAGTCGTTTCGAAAAAGAAAAAAATATTAAGTTGGCAATCAGCGCTTGGGTCGAAGTGATAAAAAGTTTTCCTAAGGCAGGGCTGATCATCGTCGGCCAGGGTAGTTTGGAACCAAATCTAAAGGCTTTGGTCGTCGAAAGCGGTCTTGCAAAATCAGTGATATTTGAAAATTGGGTTGATAAGATGACCTTGTATTCCTATTACAAAACTGCTGATCTGTTCTTGAACACTTCGCTTTTTGAAGGTTATGGACTGACTCTCAAAGAGGCAAGTGTTGCGGGGGCTACTACAATATCGACGGATGTCGGTATTGCAAGCGAAGTTGGGGCGATAATCAGCTCATTTGATAGTCATGATTTGGCCACCAAGATTAGATCAGTTTTTATGAATAAGAAAAAGAAAAATTATGATCAATAAATCAATTCAAATTTATAATAAATTGAATCAAGATTATGCAAAACACATGAAGATTTTTCGATATCTTGTCTCGGGTGGTATGGCTACCGCTACAAATCTATTTTTCTTGTTTATCTTTGCCAATATCGTCGGCATCTGGTACATAACATCAGAAATTATGGCCTATATCATTTCTTATGTTGTAAGTTTCACTATGCAAAAATACTGGACATTCAATGATGGGTCAAAAGATAAGATTAAGTCACAGGCGATTATTTATACCATTGTCACAACGGCAAATCTGGGACTAAATGCTTTGATTTTATATGTCTTGGTTCAGTATGGTCATTTGAACCATCTCATTGGCCAAGTCATAGCTAGTGCTATAATTGCAGTTGAGAGTTATTTTATTTATAAGGTACTTTTTCGTCCAAAAGGCATTCCCGAACAAATTAGCTAATATGAAATTATTGATTATTACTCAAATCGTAGACAAAAAAGATCCAGTTTTGGGATTTTTTCATAATTGGATAAATGAGCTTTCTGGACACTACGAATCGATAAGTGTCATTACTCTCAAAAAGGGCGAGACTGAATTACCTCAAAATGTCAGCATATATTCTCTCGGCAAAGAAAATGGCGAGTCCAAAATCAAATACCTTATTAATTTTTACAAATATATTTGGCAGTTGAAGGATCGGTATGACGCTGTCTTTGTCCACATGAATCAAGAGTATATTTTACTAGCCGGTCTTATCTGGCTTTTGCAAAGCAAAAATGTCTATATGTGGCGCAATCATCACGCTGGTAATATTCTTACTGATATTGCTGGATTTTTTTGTACAAATGTCTTTTGTACCTCGAAATTTTCTTATACTGCAAAGTTCAAGAAAACCGTTTTGATGCCGATAGGTATAGATACAAAAATCTTTAAAACTCAAGAAAATTCCAGTCGTAAAGTAAATTCTGTCCTGTATTTGGGACGCATCGCTCCAGTCAAAAGACCCGATCTTTTGATTCGTGCGCTTGTCGAACTTCGAGATAACAACTTCTATTTTATTGCTTCGATCTATGGTGATGCATTGCCGATAGACGCGGATTATCTCTCATTCCTCAAAGACAAAGTCAAACAAAAGGGTCTGGAAAAAGATTTGGTTTTTTATCCTGGCTTACCAAATGCTGAGACAGTCCAGATCTACAATCAACATGAAATTTTTGTAAATTTGAGCTCAAGTGGCATGTACGATAAGACCATATTCGAAGCGATGGCTTGTGGTTGTCTGGTCTTGGCCTCAAACAAAAATCTCTACGGTTTGGTTCCAGAAAAATACATATTCAACGAAGGTGATTTATTGGATCTAAAAAATAAACTCGTAACTATAAGTAAGATAAGTCCAGAAGAAAGAGAAAGTGACAAAAAGACATTCCGCGAACTAGCTGAGAAAAATAGCCTTGATAAACTAGCAAAGAAAATTTCTGAAATAGTAAAATGAATTTATTGAAATATCTTAAGCATATAAATAAGGGGCAAAGTCTAACAAGGATTTTGATGAATTTTGGTTTTGCTGATTATGTATTGAAAGGGAAGGTGATCGATGTTGGCGGTGGAAGGTCGCCTGATTATTTCAATTATTTCAAAAAGGAAGGAGAGGTTGAGATACAAGCAGTCGATGGTTCTATAGATCATATAGACTTCGAAAAGGATCGTTTATCTTTTGCGGATAATAGTGTTGATACCGTTATTTGTGCCAATGTTCTTGAGCATATTTTCAACTACAATCATCTTGTTGGTGAAATAAAAAGAATTTTGAGACCTCAAGGTCAATTGATAGGTTTTGTGCCATTTCTAATAAATTATCATCCGGATCCTCACGATTACTTCCGATATACCAATGAAGCATTGAACAAGATTTTGACGGACAATGGTTTTGCAAATACCAAGATAATAACAATTGGTAGTAGTCCTTTTTTTGCAAATTACAACAATTTGATGAATATTTTTCCAAAAATTATGAGGACATTGATCTTTGTACTATGCTACATTCTGGATAGGTTTTATGTTTATTTTCGACCAGAGATAAAAAAGCGATTTCCTTTGGGTTATATAATATATTCAATAAAATAAATGGCAATAATTTTCAAAAATAAAACCGATTTGATATCAAACTTGATCAAAGATGATGAATTCGTTCTTGATGTAGGATTTTGGGGTCAGGGAGTTTCTTATAATGATCAAAATTGGGTTCATAAATTGATAAGAAATAAGACGAATAATTTGTATGGAATCGATTTGGATTTCGATGAAAACCTATTTTCAAACAATAGAGAAAATTACTTCAAAATGAATGCCGAATCATTCGACATTAATAAAAAGAGTTTCGATGTAATTTTTGCTGGGGATTTGATCGAACATCTTTCCAACCCAGGACTATTTCTAAAAAATTCCTACAACCATCTCAAAGATACTGGCCGCCTTATTTTGACTACTCCAAATGCTTTCAATTTATTCAATTTGGCAGGAAAAATCACTAATATTGAGCCAGTAGTCAATCATGACCATACTTGTTATTTCAATTCAAAAACGATTACCAAACTACTCCAAAAAAATGGTTGGAAGGTAGATCAAATAGCTTATCTTTATACCCTAGATGTCAAATACAAAGAAAGTATAAAAAAGAGGTTTTTGAATGTTATTTATAAGATTTTGTCATATTTTACTCCAAAATATGTTGAAACCATGGTTGTAGTAGCAAAAAAGAAAGTTTAATTATGAAAATCAATTTAATTTTTCATGGTAGGTTCCCAAGTGAAAAAGCCGATTCGCTATTTGCAATTTTGGACGCAAAATCTTTTGTCGATCAAGGTGTCCAGGTTGATATAATTGTACCAAGAAGACTGGGTAGAAAGAGTGATGTTTTTGGTTTCTATGGTCTAAATGATTTTTGTAAAATAAAATATTTACCGATTTTGGATTTGTATATTTTACCTATACCCAAATTCATTTCTTATTTTGTAGGTATTGGTTCATTTGCCATATCTTGTCTTATCTATGCAATCTTCAATTCAAAAAAAGACGAATATTTTTATTCAAATGAAATAGTCCCTTTGTATCCAGTTTCATTTATCCGCAAGACTTTTTATGAAATGCATGACTATCCTGAGAGCAAAAAGGGAATCTTTGCTCGTATGATCACGAGAATGGATAAAATCCTGATCCATAATCGCTGGAAGACCGATAGGGTAATAACCGAATTTGGAATTAATAAAAATAAAATTATTACATTGCCAAATGCTGTATCTGTAGAAGAGTTTGATATACAAATCTCAAGACAACAAGCAAGACAAATGCTCGGACTGCCATTGGACAAGAAAATAGTTGTCTATACAGGACATTTTTATTCATGGAAGGGTATCGATCTATTGGCCCAAACTGCTTCAAAAATGCCTCAATACGACTTCTACTTCATCGGTGGCAATCCGAGTGCTGTAAGTCAATATAAAGCCAAATACGATAGTATAAATATGCATTTTCTCGGCTTCAGGCCTCACAAAGAGATACCAATCTGGCAAAAATCAGCCGATTGTCTCGTTATCCCAAATACGGCCAAGGAAGATATTTCCAAATATTATACTTCTCCTATGAAATTGTTCGAATATATGGCAAGTGGAGTTCCGATCATTGCCTCTCAAATACCCTCGATAGAGGAGATTGTCTCGGATAATGAGGTAAAGTTTTTTGAACCAGATAATGTCGAATCTTTGATAAATGCAATAGACAATATTTTGCAAGACCAAGATAGTGCAAAAAAACTAGCCAAGAATGCTAGAGTAAAAGTTAATGATTATACATGGCGAATCCGAGCTCAAAAAATAATAAAATTTATCAATGAATAATTTTGCAAAAAAATATAAGTTTGAATTAATCAATATTTGCTATCGCATTTTTGGTAAGACTTATTTTATTTTTTATAAATTTTGAATCAAATCACAGTGATCTTATAAAGACCATTAAAGCCGATGATGGTTATTATGAATTATCACAAAACATCATAAATGGCCACGGATTTTCTTTCGATGATAAATATCCTTATAGACCAAATTCTCTAAGACCACCACTTTGGCCGTATCTTATAGCAATGCTTGCTAGTGTCGGTGGATATTGGCTGGTGTTTTTGATCGAGATCGTAATTGCAAGTTTGATACCGGTATTTGGTTTCAAGATCGCAGAGATATTCTTGGGAAGAGGCAAAGCAAAATGGGTTGGTTATTTGATGATGATTGAGCCTTATTCTGTTTTGCTTTCATTCCTTCTTTATTCCGAAACCTCTTTCACTTTTTTCTTCATCATTTCAATTTATTTACTTTCTATTTATTCCAAAAATTCCAAACTTATTTATTTTATCTGGTCAGCTATATTTCTCGGTTTATCTTGTCTAATAAAACCTACTATTCAATATTTTCCTATCCTCATTCCATTGTTCTTTATTGTGGCTTTTTGGTATGAAAGCAAGAAAATCAGGATTATTCACGGCTTGATCTATACTCTGACGTTCTTGGCTATTATTAGTCCTTGGTTGTATAGAAATTATCATTATTTCGGTAAGTTGGATATGACTGTACAGCCAGCCTTCAATCTTTATGTATATTTGGTGCCAACAGTTTTGTCTATAGACAATCATTCTAGTTTTGCGATAGAGCTTGATAACTTCGTCTACAAAAGAGGAGTAAATGTTTTTGATATTTCACTTGCAAATGGTGATCAATACAAAAAGGAGGCGGTGCCGATCATTCTTGATCACAAATTTGCCTTGGCAAAATCGGTTTTGATCACTATTGTAACTTTCTTTACCCATGATGGTATGCTTACGGTCCTTCAGTATTCCGGAATTAAAATAACCAATATTGCAAATACTCCTTTTATCAATCTCATCTGGCATCCAATATTACTTTCAAAGACAGTATTTCATTATATTTCTAGTCCCGCTATCTTTATAATCGTCGGTAGAATAATCTGGTACATTATGACTTTCTTGATGTTCTATGGATTTTATAAATATCTGAGAAATGAGCAAAATAAGAAGACTACTATTCTATTTCTCTTGATAATAATGTATTTTGCATTGACTACATCGATAAATGGTTTGGGGGTCAATGCAAGATTTAGAGTTCCGATTCTGGTTTTGTATTTTAGTTTTGCAGTCTATGGCTTTTACGCTATACTAGCTTTTACACGCAATTATTATCACAACAAAAAACATGAAAAAGATATCGATAGTCATTCCAGCGTACAATGAAGAAAGGACTTTGGAACAAGTCCTCAAGAAGCTATTTGATCTCGAGCTTCCCGGTTACGAAAAGGAGATAATTGTCGTAAATGACGCATCGACTGATGGTACAAAG
>CAZPKQ010000032.1:0-7592 GCA_964587205.1 uncultured Candidatus Saccharibacteria bacterium
GCCAAGGAGTTACAACTTCTACTTCGTTACCTTGGAGCAGGAGATGCAAATATGGAAAAGGGTGAGATGAGAGTCGAAGCAAATATTTCTGTCGCCTCCCCTACCGATACAAAAAATAAGAAGTTTGGTACCAAGACCGAAGTCAAAAATCTCAATTCATTTCGTGCTGTCGAAAGAGCTATCGCTTATGAGATCGAGAGACAAAGCGAGGCATTGGATCGTGGCGAGAAGATCGTCCAAGAGACCAGAGGATGGGATGATGCAAGGCAGGAGACCTACTCACAAAGAAGCAAAGAAAGTTCTCACGACTATCGCTACTTCCCTGACCCCGATATACCCAAGCTCAAGATTTCTGAGATTCCAGATTTCTCTCCTGTCCAAATAGAAAAATCTTTACCAGAATTACCTTGGACAAAGAGAGATAGAATGATGAAAGACTACAAGATGACAGACAAGGAAGTGGCGGTCTTCGTAGAGTCTCCAGACCTATCATACTATTATGAAGCGATTGTTAGTACACTCAAGGGTGACGATAAAAAGATTAAGCTTGCCACAAATTACCTTCTAACTGACTATATAGGCCTGCTCAAAAAGCAGAGCTCAGAGGAAGCCGATCTTGTCTGGCAACAATCTGACCAAAGTTACGGTCCAGTAGGTGCCAAGCTTTTCGGTGAGATTATAGACCTTATTGCGAATGGCGACCTATCTTCACGAGGTGCCAAAGACCTTATTACACTACTTGTAAACGAAAACATCAGCAGTGGCAATGCAAAAGCGATCGCCGAAAAGCATGGTCTCATTCAAAAGAGTGATATTGGATCTATCAAACCTATTATAGTAGATATAATAAAAAACAATGAAAAAGTCGTAGCCGAATACAAATCCGGCAAAGTCGCTTCCCTACAATTCCTTATTGGCCAAGCAATGAAAGCTACAAAAGGCTCAGCAAATCCAGAAGTTATTAGGAAACTTCTACTAGAGATAATAGGCTAGTCGAGCTACAGATTGATATCTACAACTTATTCAATTCCAATATTTGAGAGTATCTTCGTCATATTATCCCTTAGTAATTTTATCGCTTCATCATCGATAATACTGACTTCCATAATATCAGGATTGAGGGTTTTGAGAGCATTTCTTGCTCTATCTATGTTCTCCCTATCGACCAAATCAGTCTTGGTTAGAATTATAATTTCCTTTTTTGATTCCAAACCATTACCGTATTCTTCCAATTCCTTTCTTATTCCCTTATATACCGCAACAACATCTTCATTTTCGAGAGAAATAAGATGGAACATTACTCTAGTCCTTTTGACATGCTTCAAAAACTTATGACCAAGACCCTTACCTTCGGCTGCCCCTTCGATAAGACCAGGCAAATCTGCCAAGATATATCCTCCTGGCAAAGCTCCAAGATTTGGATCTAGAGTAGTAAATTGATAATTACCAACCTTGGCTTTTGATTTTGTAAGAGCGTTTAGCAGACTAGATTTGCCAGCATTGGGTAGGCCGATAAAACCAGCATCAGCAATCAAGTTTAATTCGACTTTGAAATCAGCTTCCTCACCTTCTACGCCTGGAGTAGATTGCTCAGGGCGAATATTGGTCGAGGCTTTGAAATGTTCGTTTCCGAGTCCACCCCTACCACCATGAAGTATCTTTTTCAATTCACCTTCCTCATTTAATTCGACAACTCTACCAGTCTTTGTATTTGAGATAATAGACCCGATCGGCAAATCGATAATAAAATCCTTGCCAGCACCACCTTGTCTACTAAAATTAGCCCCATCTTCACCGTTACCAGCGACAAATAGTTTGACTGTTTTATGTCTTGCCAAGATATTTGTATCGCGAACAGCGCGGACATAGACATCTCCACCGGGTCCACCATTACCTCCCCCAGCACCAGAAAATTCTTTGCTTTTTTCGTGCATCCAGCGGACTACACCATTACCACCATTACCAGCTTTTGCATGAAATTCTATTTCGTCAATAAATGCCATATGAAAGACAGTAACACAAAAATCGTATCCTGCCTAGTTTTGATTTTCTGTAAGTCCTGTAAATGAAGTCCTGTAGACTTCTAGCAAAGCAAATAACAATGCCATTATAAGTGGACCCAAGATAAATCCAATAGGACCAAAGGTCGATATACCGCCCAAGACCGATATAAGTATAAGGAAAGGATGAACGTGGACGCCTTTATTGACGAGATGCGGCCCCAAAATATTGTCTATAAGACCGACCGCTACCATACCCCAAATCGCAAGTCCGATGGCATAAGGAATATTGCCTGTAACAGCAAGATACAAAATACCAGGAATAAGCACCAAGCTAGTACCAAGCCCCGGTATAAACGCAGCAATAGCAGCACTTGCTCCCCAGACAGCGGGAGCAGGTACGCCAAATATCGCAAAACCGAAGCCGGTCAATATACCCTGCAAGACCGAGACGACTATAGTACCGCCAAATACTGATAAAACTGCCTTTTTGAGTGTCGATGTAATGTATTCGTCATGCTGATCGAGAAGCGGACTCCAAGAAACGAACTTTCTCTTGATATAAGCCCCATCTCGTATGAAATAAAACATTGAAAGAATGAAGACGAAGAGATATATACCTACAGTAGCAAGACCAGTAAATATCTTGTCTAAATTTCCGAAGACCCAAACCAAAACGGATTTCAAATATTCTGTAACATTGAGAGAATCAAATGAATACGCTGGGAAAATATTGAATAAGCTATCGGAGATATTTTGGGATATATTGTTTAGATTCTCGATGACTATAGACCTTCCACTTTCATCGGTCAGTGTGGCATATAGAGACTGTACTTCGACATATATCCTACTAACCAAAAAGAATACTGGAACAATAATAATAACCAAGACAAGTACGACAGTGATTATTGCGGATAAATTTGCTTTCCAACCTATATCACTGCCCAATAGTCTATTGAGTCTTGTATAAATAGGATATGCGACTACGGAACCCGCGACACCTAGGATGACCGGGGTGAGGAATGGTAGAAATATAATCAATGCCGCTATGGCTGATAATAGTAATAATATAAAAAAGAAATACGATGAGATTTTTGAAACCATAGTTTAATTATAACACAACTAATTAGCACAATTAACTTGGTTGATACGAAATACATGTACTTTTTTGACACGCAAACAACAATCATTCTGCACACCTATTCTTCGAGGTAAAAATATTTGGTCGATACTCCAGACATGTACTTTTTTGACACGCAAAACCTTGCAAGGTTTTGCTCTGTTTCGGAAATTCCTTGCTAGGAATTTCCTGCAAATGGTCAAAAAAGTACATGTCTTTCGTATCAACCATTAGTATAAATGACAAAATATAAATGAATATGTTAACATTCCCCTACTATGTCTATAGGAAATTTCTTTTTGAAACAATTATTAAAATCCAAAATGAAAGATGTGCCAGCAAGTGAGCAAGAAAAGATCTTTGCTTTACTCGAAAAGAACCCTGACTTTTTCCGAAAGATAGCAGAGGAAGTGCAAGCCAAGGTCAATTCAGGCAAAGATCAACAAAGCGCTGTGATGGAAGTAGTCAACACTCACAAAGACGAATTGCAAAAGATTATGCAAAGCTAGCTTGCAAACTATCTGATCTGACGAAAAATAAGAACTTGCGAATATTACTTGGCTTCGTACTTACCCTTCTTACCGCACCAAGGGCAATACCACTCGACTTTTTCTATTGGCGCATCGCCTATGGACCACCATTTATTGCAATCAATACAGCGAAAATGGTTTAACCTTTCTATTGATCTCTCTACAGCTTTTGGCATATTTGTATGATTATTTATATGCCTTGAGATTAATAGAATCACCCCAAAAAGTACAGTTTTTTACATTCAAAATATCTATAATTAGAGCCATGCTCTGCCATTCAATGCAATTATATGGCTATAAATAAGGCTTTTTTGATTTTAATATAAAATAACTACTTGACAGTTGTACTACAGTATGCTATACTTATAACAGTTAAGAATCAGTAAATCTTATAAAGCGGTTTTCTTAGAGGAGAATCAAACGAGAGAAATCTCGTAGTATCGAACCAAAGCGGTTGATACATGTCTTCCCTAAGAATGAAGGTATGTATCAGTCGCTTTTTTCTTTATCGTAATGAGATCTGAAGTTGGAATAATCAAACTCCATATTCTCCTTACGAAAGAAACGAAAGAAGTAAGGATGCTCTTTGACAATCAAATAGCGAGGAAATGGATAACGCGGAACAAATTTCGTGCAAACGATAACCGCTATGTTATTCCTCTTCGTCAGGCTGATCGATAGCGTAAAAAACTTCTAGATCGGCAGGACAAGAGGGGTTGCAAAACAATTCCTAAATACTTCGCATAGTCAGAGGCATAATCTTGGACACCTACCCTCTCTGAGGAATTAGGTGTTTGAGAAGAATGCTTCTGACTATAGAAGCGACCAGTCACAATGGTGGGATATCCCAAACTGTGAGCTAATCCGCGAGATTGTGGAGAATCCACATGAACACTGAGACTGTCACCATCGCCCCCGAAATCGAAACAATCAAAATCAGTAACGGCTTCCAGAGGGGCGAATGGGTCAAATTCCTGGAGATTCGGAACGGAAAGTGGGAAGTGATGCGGACCGTGAGCACTGGAGAGTGCACCTGGACCACCGACGAAAAGGTGTCCGGCCTCGAGGTTCGCCTCGAGGGCAAGGGGATCTTCGGTGGACACTACGGGGTGTCCGCCTTCACCGATGTCAACACTACTCCCGGGTTCTTCGGATTCACCAAAGAGGAGCTTGATGGCCCGACCCCTGAAAAGGGGTACACCGTCGAGTGTCTCGGCGTTCGCACCGAGACCTGGAGCGAGGTAGTCACATTGCGTGACTATCTCACTGCTCGTTTCTCCAACAAGTCCTTCCACCCCTGGAGTGAGAGGGGTGACGGGCTGTGGGAAATGCCCTACCAGTGGGGCGACCAGGCGGCAGCGAGCTTCGCGCTCGTCCTCGACGGTAAATTGGTCAACGCGGTCACTGGGTGCGGAGATCGCACCCCGTACCTGACCGAGTCGGTGGAGAAATGTATGGCGGATCGCAAGATCCACCATACCGACAAGTTCACCGACTGGGCAGTCGAACGGGGTGAGGCGAAAAATCGCGTCCTCGACGCGATCAGCCGTGGGGGTTCAGAGAAGTGGGCCAAGGTGCTCGCGCACCTCAAGTGCTGTTACAAGAATAGCCGCAACCCGCTCCGAAGCCTTCGCCGGGCCCACCCTGGCACTTGGACCTATTTCGGCCCTGGTGTCTGGCAGGGTGACGTCAAAGATAACGCCATCATCTTCCTCGAGATTCAACAGCTCGAGGAGTCCAGCAAGGGCTGGACCGTGGTCTACACGCCTTCGAAGTAGTCAGATAGGTTGAAAATCACCCTTCAAAATTTTCCTCCGCCACAGAGCATGTGGTAACCTTCCCGAAGGTTATCGGGCGTGACGAAAGTCAATGGGGGATACGACAAATCCCCTATTCTATCAGCTCGTTCATCTCTGGACGATCTGTAGAGTAAACGGATATGCAACATCCTGATAAGCAATCAGTCTTCATAGTATTTTGTGTGTGAATATTATTCATACCTAAAATACTATGAAGACCATTGAAATGTTCTTGGTCATCCGCGCAACCGGAAAGCATGGTGGCTGGGCTCGGATTACGATCCACCTTCTCGCCCTCGTAACGAGGCACGAAGGGATTCATCGGGCATTTGCCGGAATTCGTCGCGAGTTCCGGTAAAGACGGACACAAAAAACCACAGGGAGAATGATCGCGACTACATTCTCCCCTTTGTTGAGCTCACTAAAATAGCGAGCTCATAGAGTTTTGTTTACAGAGGTGACACCTCTGTAAGATCTGAAGTCCCCGCAGGGCTATGGATACTTTATAGAATGTGATATGGAAATATTTGAGGGATTAAAACCCCTCTCCTCTAAACTTATTTCCGCATCACATACTATTCATATATCCCTAGCCCTGCGGGGATTTTTTGTTTATCAAAATTATTTGAATTTATTTCTCTTAGGCAAAAATTTATTTTTTGATACAACCGACCTTCCCAGTTCTTTTTCTAATGCCTTTCTTGCAATACCAGCGATAGAACCTCCACGATTTGCATCTTTAATTAATTTATCAACACCATTGGAATCTTCCTCACGATGAATTTCTGTTGCAGAGCGCTCACCAAGCATAGAAAAAATCAATTCAAAATCATCCATATGATAGCGTAAATTTTGTCTTTTTAAACCCTTCAATTTTTTGTACTCGACCGATGTAACTCCAAATGTTGCTTTGGATATTTCTGCGGTTAATATTTCATAATCTTTTTGTTCTTGGGCACCGCGTTTTTGCCATTCATCGGTCAATTCTTCCCTGATTGCAATGCCACGCATTCTTTTTTCGATCCAACTATCTGGATAACCCTTGAGTTTATAAAGCAATCTTGTTCTTTTTGTCGCAAGCTCAGGATCTTCGATCTCTTTAACTCTTTCGAAACCAACTTTTGCCAACCAACGCTTGAAAGGTTCGGCCTTTGGCGACGGTATTGATTGAATTATCCTAAATAAACCTTCGGTATCAGCGCAGTCTGTTTCGTACATCTTACCATCAGAAGACTCTAATTTCAGTTGTCTACAAATTGTAGATAACTGTAAATCGCTCTCATCTTTTATTCTTACTTTCATCGCCGTCCAATATGCGCTAGGTCTATCGCTATCAGTCAAAGCTTCAATGACATCCACAACCGAAAACCACCACTCATTTTGATATAGTGTCTTTCTTATTTTCTTACCCTTGAATACAGCAATCTTTATTGAATCCATAACACAATTTTCTCATCTAGAAATCATAAAGCAATATTGACTTGAAATATAATATGACCTCAAGTGTATGTAAGACATCCGAACTTTTTTATTTCCACCCCTTATCTTCTTTATTCCTATCTACAAACCACTTGTCTCCCGCATCAAACCACCATGAATCTGGATTGGTTTCTAATAACTTTTTGCCAAGTCTCTTGCCAGCATCGGTTTTCAATCTCTTGTAAGCAATATCTATCCAAGAAATTGCTTTCTTATTACCTTTAACCTCTTCATTTCTAAGAGTAACAATCCATTGTAAGTTGTCTGCATCTTTTACAAGCCTAGCTTCAATAGTCTTCTTCTCTTGTTCTTCTTCAAATAGACTTAGGATCTCATTTCCGAAAGGCAAAGTGTTTGCAATATCTTTTACCGCCTCATGCTCTGCCAGTCTACCGTATCGTTGATGCACATAGTTGTGGTCCGATGTCCTACCCTCTCCTATATCATGCAATAGTGCCATCAAGACGACTTTATTTTTGTCGGCTTTTGGCTCAAGATAACACAAAGTATATGCAATCATCGCTGTATGGAATAAATGCTCCGCTACAGACTGACTTCCGCTTCCCAGAAACCATAATCCAGACCTAGGTGTCTTACTGTGAATGTTGGTCTCATAAACAAAATCTGCCAACTTTTTCATTAAGTCTTTTTCTTTTTTCATATT
>CAZPKQ010000033.1:0-7411 GCA_964587205.1 uncultured Candidatus Saccharibacteria bacterium
ACCGATGAAGGCGCCTTCGGAAGTGTTTGATGCGCCGAGGGAATTGATAATGAAGCCTAAAACCGAGAAGGTGATAAGGCTAAAGATAAATTGAATAGCGTAAGAACGCAGAACTGGAGTGTTTTTGATATCATCTTTTGAAATTTTCCTACCTTCCATCCATTCTTTGCCGAAGAGGAAAGGTGAGTACCAGAATGAGCCGATACCGAAGCCAATCAATGCTGTAACAATCAAGCTTATGTAGTTTATCTGTTGCATGTTATTTGTGAAAGTTATTATGTTAGAATGCTAGCATAACCTAGTTCGATTTAAAACATGCCATATTTATCTATATTAATAGGTCTCTTGGTCTATTACCACAAGTATGGTGTAGCTCTACCTACAGATACTTCGATGAATCTTATCGTGTCGTCAGCATTCGTGGTGGCTGGTTTGATAGCAATATTAAATCGTATTGGGTATCGCAAATAATGGAAAATAGAAAATCAAATTTCGGTTCAGTCATATTTATAACTATAATAGGAGCTATCGGCCTAATTATCTTATTCAATCAAGCTCTACAGGAAAAAGATTACAATAGTTTTTTGAATTATTTAGACAATAAATCATATATCGATATTACAACCCCTCAAGGTACGATTAAGGCCGAAGTCTCCACTTCAAGCTCTGCATTGGAGCTTGGCCTCGGTGAGAGGACAGGTTTGGGTGAAGACAAAGGTATGCTTTTTGTCTTCCCAAATGAAGACAAGCAAGGTTTTTGGATGAAAGATATGAGATTTGCTTTGGATATAATCTGGCTCGACAAAAATAAAAAAGTCGTGACTATCCTCAAGGGTCTTACACCTAGTACTTACCCAAATATTTATTTCCCAATTTCAAATTCAAAATATGTTTTGGAGATAAATGCTTTTGCTTCAGAAAAGTATAGAATTGCAACCGGCACTACTCTTACATTCACACAATAATTGTGACCAAATTTTATTATCCACAGTTTTTTTGTAAAAAAAATTGTAAAATACAATTAAGCAAATAAATTTTTTCGGTCGATACGAAAAAATATTAAAAATTTAAAAATAAGTTCGTCACCGCCGACGCACAAATATGCCAAAGAAGAAAAAAGCTGCCAGTAAAGGAGCAGTGAAGGCTCCTTCAATCCCTACGATTATAAAACGAGATGGTCGAATAGTACCTTTTGATATGCAAAAGATCATTACTGCCGTATGGAAAGGCATGTCTTCTGTCAGTGAAGGATCTATGGAAGAAGCAGAGACTGTCGCACATTCTGTATATGGAGAGTTGGTCAGAGTCAAAAGGAAATTTAGCAATTTCGTCCCTACGGTCGAAGGTATCCAAGACTTGGTCGAACAAGAGTTGATGCGTGCAGACTATGTCAAAGCGGCTAAGCATTATGTGCTATATCGTGAGGAGAGGGCCAAGCTTCGTGCTCAAGGCGTAGAGATTCCAGAGCATGTCCGTAAGCTTGCTACCGATTCCAAAAAATACTTCAAGAATGCTCTAGGAGAATTCGTCTATTATCGCTCTTATTCTCGCTGGATAGACGAAGAGGGAAGAAGAGAGACATGGATTGAGACGATAGACAGATATATGTCCTTCATGAAGGAGAACCTAGGCAATAAGCTCAAAGATTCAGAATACAAAGAGATTCGTGAGCATATTCTTTCTCAACAGGCCATGCCATCTATGAGATTACTTCAATTCTCAGGCAAAGCAGCTAGTGCTACAAATGTCTGTGCTTACAACTGTTCTTTTATCGCCCCATCATCTTTCCAGGATTTGGCTGAGATAATGTACATTTCTATGTGTGGTACTGGAGCTGGTTGGACAGTAGAAAGTTCCAATGTAGAGAAATTCCCTCAGATAGATATGCAGACAGGAGAGAAGCTTCCTACTCATGTCATACCAGATAGCAAAGAAGGCTGGGCCGATGCTCTTACTTTGGGTATGAAGACTTGGGCAAGTGGAGCTGATATAGAGTTTGACTATTCTGGATTGAGACCAGAAGGTGCAAGATTGAAGACTATGGGAGGCAAATCTTCCGGTCCAGCTCCACTCATGAGACTTCTCAACTTCACAAGGCAGACAATGCTTGCAAGACAAGGTCGCAGATTGAGGACAATAGACTTGCATGACATCATCTGTATGATCGGCGATTGTGTCGTCTCTGGAGGTGTACGAAGAAGTGCGATGATTTCACTTTCTGATCTAAATGACGAATTGGTTCGCGACTCCAAGAAAGGTGCATTTTATATGACTCATCCACATCGCTCATTGGCAAACAATTCCGCTGTCTATATCAATAAGCCTACAAATGAAGAATTTCTCAAGGAATGGATGGCTTTGGTTGAGAGTAAATCTGGCGAGAGAGGCATATTCAATAGAGGTTCATTGGCATCTACCTTGCCAGAGAGAAGGATCAAAGTCCTAAAAGAATACAAAGGTTATTTCGATGCTTCGGGTACACATATTATCGGTCCTATCGGTACAAATCCATGTGCTGAGATTATTCTACAGTCAAAGCAGTTCTGCAACTTATCTGAGATTGTTGCTAGAGCAGAAGACACTGAAGCTTCGTTACTCAAGAAGATGAGGATTGCTACAATATTGGGTACATATCAGTCTACTCTTACTCATTTCCCATATCTATCCAAAGAATGGCAACAAAACTGCGAGAAGGAGAGATTGCTTGGAGTCTCGATCACCGGTCAATGGGACTGCCCAGCTGTCCGCAAGCCAGAAGTCTTGAGGAAGCTCAAAGCCGAAGCGATCAAAGTAAACAAAGAGTTTGCAAAAAGATTTGGTATAAATGAGTCTACCGCTATCACTTGTGTCAAACCTTCCGGTACTTTGTCACAGACAGTCGATTGTTCATCTGGTATGCACCCAAGACATTCAAAGTTTTATATTCGAAGAGTTAGGATTTCAGCTACAGATTCATTATTCAAGATGCTCAAGGATCAAGGCGTTCCTTATTTCCCTGAAGTCGGTCAATCACCTGATAGTGCTACTACTTATGTTCTAGAATTTCCAGTCAAATCTCCAAACGGTTCGATATTTAGAGATGATCAATCAGCTATCGAGCAATTGGAATACTGGAAAATGGTAAAAGAAAATTACACCGAGCACAATCCATCTGTGACAGTATCAGTCGGTGATGATGAGTGGATAGAAGTTGCAAATTGGGTCTACAAAAATTGGGAAATAGTAGGTGGTCTATCATTCTTACCTCGCGAAAATATAGTCTACAAGCTTGCTCCTTATGAAGCTATAGATGAGAAGAAGTACAAAGAACTTTCCGAAAAGATGAAACATATAGACTATGCCAAGATCATTTCTTATGAGATCCAAAATGAGACAGATCTCAAAAAAGAACTAGCTTGTGTGTCGGGTGTTTGTGAGATTGTCTAATTATAAGACCTCAGATGAGGTATGAAAAAGGCATTAAAAAATCTAAAAAGGCAGACAACAAAGATCAATAAACCGAAAAAGATATCGGATAGACTTTGGGAGGACTTCATAAATAATACAACTATTGTACTTATGGCCGGAGGTGAGAGTTCGAGATTTTCTGAAGTAGCCAAAGGATCATCTGTCAATAAAAATGCCTTCATTTTGCCCAATGGCGACAGTATGATAGAGATGGCAATCAAAATGTACAAATCTGCAGGATTTGTACATTTTGTTGCATCAGTCTTCCACGGTTCTGATTCAATAGAGAAGGTTTTGGGTGATGGAAGTAAGTTTGGTGTACATATCAGATATAGCTATGACCCGAAAATTCCAGTTGGTAAGGGTGGAGCAATAAAAAACGCTTTGATAAACGGTTCGATACCAAAAGATCATTACTGCATCATTCACAATCCAGATGATGTTATTGTAGATTTCAATGGTAGTTTCCCAAGACATATAGTCGAGGGACATCTATTGGATAAGAAGCACAAGACCTTGGCTACTGTAGTCGTGGTAGAAGAGACTCCGTATGCCTATACCGGCATGAAAGTAGTCGACAATGTCGTGACGCAGATAGAAATGTATCCGCTAATACCGATACCTACTCATATTGGTGTTACGGTACTTTCACCAGAAGTTTACCGTTATTTTGACAGGCATTTTGACTTAAATAAGAAATCAGATTTCGAAAGCGTCTTGTTTCCAATTTTAGCAAAACAAAAGAAGCTCGCTGCAGTCAGCATACCAAACAACTGCTGGATTGCGGTAAATAATGCCAAGTCATACAAAGAATTGATAAAGAGGCTGAATGGTTCTAACTAAGACATATTCCAATATATATTTATTGCTATTGCCAGATAGTTATAAATCATGTTATACTATTTGCAGTTGTACAGGCAATTGCTACAAGGCATAGGCTTTGTAGAGGAAAGTCCGAACACTGCCGACAATGTCGGAGAAGGGTAGCGGGTAACACCCGTCCGTTAAATCGCGAGGTGCGAACAGTGACGCCAAAGTCGAAAGACAATGGAATCCTTCGGGATTAATCTTATGGAAACATGAGAGTGCAACGGCAAAATCCTTACCTCAGTGCAAGGTCGTGTCCCAAGCGACTATGTCACAAGCGCAAGCCGGTGACAAAGTAGTAAGGGAAGAACCGCTTGACCCTATTTGCAAAAATTGGGCTAGACAAATGATTGCCACCTTCGGGTACAGAATTCGGCTTATGTATGACTAAAATGGAAAATCCGCCCCAAAGGCGGATTTTTCACATATTCTTTTTGTATACAGCTGGGTATTTGCTATAATGAAAAAGTTATAAATTAAATTATTGAAATGAATAACGATCAAAATACAATCAATGTCTCTAAGAAAGAAAACATCGCCTTTTATGTTTTTTTGATTACAGTCATTTTGGCTCCACTTGCCTTCTTTTGGAGCAAGTTCCAAGTCTTGGACAACATAAAGACATTTATTATAGCTACTGGCACTATAGTCTCTGCTATATTGTTGGCTTACAATGCTCTCAAAACAAAGTCAGTCTCCTTGCTTCCTAAGTCGATCTGTATGACTAGTGTTTTGCTTGTCGTCTCAATAATCATTTCTTCTTTGCTTAGTCTACATATATCCAAATCTTTCTTCGGTTATGGTTTTGAGATAAGCAATGCTAGTTTCATTCTGCTTATGTTCCTGACCGTATGTGTGGTATTCCAATTCATAACAAGATCTAGAGATCGATCTATCATTCTGTATTTTGGTTTCATCTCATCTTACTTGGTTTTGTTCATCATTCATCTATTGAGGGTTATTTTGGGCAAAGAGTTCATGGGTCTTGGCATTATGGACGGCCTCACCACTACGATATTTGGCACTTGGTTTGGTCTCGCTTCATTCTCATCGATTATTTTATTTATTTCATACTTTGCAATTCAGTATCTTGATCTAAAAGGCAAGATGAAGATAGCAAATTATGTACTACTAGCGTTATCTATAGTTGCGGTAGTTCTAGTTGCCGATACTAGGGTATGGTTTGTACTGTTATTATCATTTGCCGTTATCTTGATCCTCAGCTTCATCACAAAATTCAAAGCCAATAGATCTTCCGGTATTACACCTTTTATTGCGCTATCTAGATCGGTCGCTATTATGCCTCTTATCGCCGTTGTTCTCAGTCTATACTTGGTCGTTTGGGGTCCAAAGACATTTGCACCAGTAGTTACAAAACTAGGTATCGAAAATGCTGAAGTTTTCTTGCCATGGCAGACAACTCTCGATGTTACTTCTTCTGTCATCCAAAATTACCCACTATTTGGAGTTGGTTCAAACAATTTTACTCAAGCTTATAATGTCTATAAGCCAGCATCAATCAATTTGTCACCAGCTTGGTCAAATGAATTTAATCATGGTGTAGGTTTGATTCCTACATTTGTTTCCATTCACGGTATTGTCGGATCGATTCTTTGGATCTTACTCTTTGTATTTTATGGCATTATCTCGGTCAAAGTTATCAGTCGCTTGCCTCAAGAAAAAGACAAGAAATTCCTTTTGGTTTCATCATTTACATCGGGCACTTTTTTGTGGATTCTGGCTTTCGTCACAGTTCCTTCGCATGTGATACTATTCTTCACAGCAATTATCTTGTCTATGTTTCTTGCTCTTGCTACTAGCTATGGTCTTATACCATCTAGAGTTTACGCTCCTGTATCAGGTACAAATATGCACAAGATGTTCGGTCTATTTGCCTCTCTTGCTATACTAGTCTTAGTAGTTTGGGCATTGGTTTATATCAAAACAATCATTGCAAATTCATATGTAAGCAAGAGTTTGAGATTGATAAATGAATCTTCATTGGAAGACGCAGATGCTGCTCTCAATATGGGCCTCAAATTGGAGAAAAATGATTTTCTTTGGAGAGCAAAAGCTGAGTTGTCGATCGCTGTAGCCCAAAAGCTCGCTTCAACGATAAACTCAAATATGAGCGCATCGACCACTCAGGCAGTCATAAATCAGATTGCTGATGTCTTGAATGCTGGTGCTATGGCTTCGACAAAGGCTATAGAGTATGATCCTACAAATTATTACAATTATGTTTCTCAGGCTAGAGTGGCTGAGATAGCGGCAAGCGCAAAATTACCAAAAGCATACGAAAGTGCAGTAGCAGCATATAGTAGTGCTATCAGGCTCAATCCGCTAAATCCAATATTGTATTATTCATTGGCAGGTCTTGAAGCCAAAAACGGCAAGTACGACGACTCACTAAAGAATTTGGGTATGGCTCTACAGGTCAAGAACAACTATCTAGATGCGGTATTCCTACTTTCTCAAGTATATGCATCCAAGGGTGATCTCCAAAATGCAATTACAGCAGCAGCTCTTGCTACTCAGCTCAACCCTCAAAATTCCGTTCTTTGGTTCCAAAACGGCTTGCTTAGATACAATGCTAGAGATTTTGCCGGAGCAACTGAGGCATTTACACTTGCCGTCAAATATCAACCAGATTATGCAAATGCAAAATATTTCCTAGGACTATCTTTGGCTAGATTGGGCAATATTCCACAAGCAATTGCCCAGTTTGAAGATTTGGAGAAGACAAATAAAGACAATCAGGAGATTGCTCTCATCCTGGCCAACTTAAGAAGCGGTAAATCTCTATTTAATGAGGTCAAGGCAAGTACACCAGCACCAGAGAAGCGCGCGACATTACCTCTAAAGGAGAAAGAGAAAAAACAATAAAAATCTGCTAATATCGACTTATGGTTAAGAGATGGTTTTCATTCATCGGTCAAGAGATACGCGGCCTACACGAGGCCGCATATCTCTTGGCTATGTTTGCTTTTTTGTCTCTGATTCTCGCTCTTGTTCGTGACAAACTCCTAGCATTCACTTTTGGAGCAGGACCGGCTCTCGACGTCTATTATGCAGCGTTCCGCATACCAGACCTCAT
>CAZPKQ010000034.1:0-7286 GCA_964587205.1 uncultured Candidatus Saccharibacteria bacterium
CGAAAAGTTGAATCAATATTTGTTCACAGTGTCACCCTTGAAGGTTAACTAAACAACGAGTCTTTCTTGATAGCGCCTTTTGGAACAATAAAGAATATAAGGTTTTGATTTTGTATATCAGTTGAAGTTTGGAGATTTTTGAGTAATGAACCGATCTCATCTAGGCTATTTTGGCTAATTTGGGTCAGTAGATCTAGCTGGTCTAGACTTATGTTTATTGCATTTAATTTGTTATGAAATTCTTGGACAGTAGAATATTTGTCATAACAAATTGCTTGATTTCTCGCACTAGATTCGATCTCTGGGTAGCGGTGTAATTGATCTTCCGAATAACATTGTCGGAAATCTTGCAAGTTTTCGCTATTTTCGAGATTTGTATAGGTCAGACTCTCACTGTTAGTATCGTAAATATCATAACCTTTCTTGATTTCGGCTTCGGTAGGATTTGGGAAAAGACAAATAAATAGTGCAAATAAGATGGAGGATATCGCTACTTTTGTTCTACTTATACATACAAAGCTCATTATACAATTATAACTTAAATTTTAGTCTATATATACTTCACAAAGTGACTATTATGTATATAATGTTTTTTATTAGCTTATTATTACTTTAATCATAAAACAATGAAAGACATATCAAAGAAAATCAAACCATTGCAAGATCGAGTCCTCATTAAAGAAGATGATGAAAGTAAAGAAAAGAAGACATCTTCAGGGATAATCATTCCCGTTACAGTCAATGAAGACAAAGGAAGCAAAAAGGGTGCGGTTGTTGCTCTTGGCGCCGGCCATTATGAAGATGGCAAGCTTATACCTATAAGTCTCAAAGTGGGCGATCAAGTTTTATTTCAATGGGGAGACAAGATCAAGATTGAGGATAGTGAATATTATTTGGTCAAAGAAAGTGAGATATTAGCAGTAATAAATTCAAAATAATATGGCTAAGAAAATTCTTTACAATGAAGAAGCTCGAAAAGCTCTCAAAAATGGTATCGACGCTGTAGCAAATGTAGTCAAGATCACTATAGGTCCTCGCGGTCGCAATGTGGTCTTGGACAAAGGTTATGGATCTCCAACTATTACAAATGACGGTGTTTCCATTGCAAAAGACATTACACTCAAGGATAAATTCGAAAATTTGGGCGCAGAGATAGTCAAGGAAGTGGCAAATAAAACCAATGATATTGCTGGTGATGGTACCACTACTGCGACTGTTCTCATCCAATCCATAGTCAATGAAGGTATCAAGGAGACTGGTCTTGGTGTCAATGCTATGGGACTTCGATCTGGTATCGAATCTGCTTCAAAAGACATTGTAGAAGCTTTGAAAAAGATTTCGACAACGATCAAGACTGATGAAGAGATCAAGCAAGTTGCGACGATCTCTGCCGAATCAGAAGAATTGGGCAAGATCATAGCAGATACAATCAAGAAAGTCGGCAAGGATGGTGTGGTCACAGTGGAAGAGTCTCAATCGACAGAATTGGAATCAGAAATTGTAGAGGGTATCCAATTTGATAAAGGTTATGTTTCGGCTTATATGATCACAAATCCTGAGAGAATGGAGGCCGAATATACAGATCCTGCTATATTGATAACAGACAAAAAGATCTCATCAATAAAAGAAATTTTGCCTCTATTGGAGCAATTGGCGAAGACTGGAAGGAAAGATCTGGTCATCATCGCAGAAGATGTCGATGGTGAGGCTTTGACTACTTTTGTTTTGAACAAATTACGCGGAACATTCAATGTTTTGGCGATCAAAGCTCCAGGTTACGGCGATTCCAAAAAAGAGATATTAAGTGATATTGCCGTTACCATCGGGGCAAAAGTTATTACTGAGGATGTTGGTCTCAAATTGGAAAATGCTGATTTATCTGTATTGGGCAAAGCTAGAAAAGTTATTTCTACCAAGGATAGTACGGTCATCGTCGGAGGTAAGGGCAAGAAGTCAGAAATAGAAAATCGCATTGCTCAGATCAAGAAACAGAGATCAAATACCGATGCCAAGTATGAAGCTGAGAAACTTGAAGAGCGCATCGCCAAACTCTCCGGTGGTGTAGCGGTGATCAGGGTCGGCGCGGCGACTGAGACTGAGATGAAATATTTGAAACTCAAGATAGAGGATGCGGTAAATGCAACCAAAGCTGCTATCGAGGAAGGTATAGTACCTGGCGGAGGAGTCGCTCTCATAAGAGCTGGCCTTGAAGTCGAGAAGTTATTGCAAAACAAAAAAGGCTTGACCAAAGAGCAAGAGCTTGGATACAAGATAGTTTTGAAGGCTCTTTCTGCACCAGCAAGACAGATCGCTATCAACGCTGGCAAAGAAGATGGTGCGGTCATTGTAGACAAGATAAGAAATGGTAAAGGCAATATTGGTTACGATGCTCTAAAGGATATTATGGTAGCAGACATGATATCTGCTGGTATCGTCGATCCGGTCAAAGTTACAAGACTTGGCATCGAAAACGCTTGTTCTGCAGCATCGATCCTCCTTACTACCGAGGCTGCTATAGCAGACGAACCAGAACCAAAGAAAGAAACTTCACCAAATAGCCCTGATATGGGATACTAGTATAATGAAATTTTTCTTTGGTATCGTAATAATATTTATTCTGATTTTTGCAGGCTTTATCGGTTATGAGGTCTACAAATATCTCGATCAAAAGAACTCCTTGCAGTTTGTACCTATAGTCTTGGATACTGCAAGCTCTACAGATGTTGTGGCAAATTCTACCTCAACTGTATCAATAGTAACAAAAGTAGATACATCGAAGTGGAAAATGATAGACAATACCGAATTGGGTTATAGTGTTAAATATCCAGAAAATCTAATAGTCAATAAGGATGAATTGACTTTGATTTTGGCTTTTCCTACAAAATCATATTTCCATTGGCCACTCGAAGATGAATTCAGGGTCACGATTGTCGCAACATCGAGTTGTGAGACTAAGAAACTAGAAAAGATTACGATAAATAATAAGAATATTTATCTCATATCGCAAAGCGAAGATGGTGCCCTTGGTACTATATTCAAAGAAAAAACTTACATGTTGAATGGTAATGATTCATGTTACAAGATTATTGTAAATTCAAGAGGTACAAATGGAGCGGATAGAGTTCTTGATGATCCGGCCCTTATCAAGAAATACAACAAACAACATGAAGATGAGGTAAAGGTCGTTTGGGACATAATAAATTCAATCATTTATAGCTTTGAAATAAAAGAAATTCCAGCAGGAGACATACAAAGCTGATTGAATAACTAGCCAAATCGTGCTAGGATAAATTTAACCCTAACAAGGCTTTTAGTAGCTTATAAAAAATATATTATTTATGAAGAAGTCAACTTTATGGTCCCTAATAGTTTTGGTTATCATTATCATCGTTTTGGTCGTCTATGGTGGTGGCAATAAGTCTAGCACCCCAAATCCCGAGGCAAGCAATGAGCCTTCGACTCAATCTGTACCTGTGATCGAGACAACCAAGGTCTCATCGAAGACATCCAAATTCGAAAATGCAGAGCTTGGTTTCGCTGTCAGCTATCCATCTACATGGCAAGCCGAAAATACCGATCAGGGCGTCACATTTATCATTCCTATAGACAAGGATCAGGTTTCTACTATGGCCAAGCTTCAAGCTGATGTCACAGTCTTACCTTCCAAGTGTGCATTTCCAGCTGTTGTGACGGTCAAGGAGAGAGGTACATTGAAGGTTGGCGATTTGACTGCAAACATGATCTCTATGTCAAACAGCGTACAAGGTCGCGCATATTTCAATCGTATGTATTCATTGCAAAAGGATAGTCTATGTTACATGTTCTCATTTGCTTCTATCGCTCTATCACCAGAAAGCAAAGGTTTGACCGGATCAAATATCACTCAAGCTCAAAACAACAACAAGGCTTTGACAAATACAAGTGATACAGATTTTACAAATATGGTTAAGTCATTCACATTTGTCGAATCAAAAGCTGGTCAAGACGAATCAAAAGTTAATCCAACAAAATAAATAATGAAGAAAATTACATTTATAATTTTGGCTATAGTAGTTATTGTCGCTATATACGCTATAGCCAGCTACAACAGTCTTGTTACTCTAAGTGTCGGAGCTGATACCCAATGGAAACAAGTCGAGACAGACTATCAGCGCAGGTTCGATCTTATCCCAAATCTAGTCGAGTCAGTCAAAGGAAGCATGAAGCAAGAGCAATCAGTCTTTACTGCGATTGCAGATGCTAGGACAAAGTATTCTGGAGCAAAGACTGCAGATGAAAAAGCTCAAGCCGCAGGGCAAGTCGAAAGCGCCCTTGGTAGATTGCTAGTCATTACCGAGAATTATCCGACACTCAAATCTTCTGAGACTGTACAGTCACTTATGTCTCAGCTTGAAGGTTCTGAAAATCGCATCAGTGTCCAGAGGATGAGATACAATGACACGGTCAAATCTTACAATCTCAAAGTCATGAGATTCCCAAGTTCGATCATAGCTTCAATTTTCGGCTTTGGTGAGCGATCATATTTCGAAGCTCAAAAAGGCGCCGAAAAAGCTCCGGAAGTCAGGTTCTAAAGATAAGAGTGTTAGATAATTAGAGAGTTAGAGTTTTAGAGAAATAGAGAGTTTATATTTCCAACTTTCTCGTACTCCCGATCTCAATATCTCAAACTCCCATTTCTACAAAATATGAAGAAACTATTCATCACGATTACACTATTAGTTCTTCCTATTATAGTTTTTGCTTACAAAAGCCCTGGCAGACCGCAGGGCTTTGTAAGTGATTATGCAAATATACTTGATTCCAAAACTCGCATTGATCTAGAAAATAAACTGACTCAATTTGAAAAGCAAAGTGGGGTAGAAATAGCGGTGGTGACTGTAAATAATCTTGATAATGAAACAGTAGAGACATATGCCGTCAAACTATTTGAAGAATGGAAAATAGGCAAATCTGGCAAAGATAACGGTATTCTGTTTTTGATCGCTCCAAAAGAAAGGGAAGTCAGGATAGAGGTTGGTTATGGTATGGAGGGAACGATTACCGACCTTGTTGCTAATAAGATTATTCAAAAAGATGTAATTCCACAATTCAAACAAAATAATTACACCCAAGGAATACTAAATGGTGTCGATTCTCTATTTGGAATTATTGATAAAAGCATAGATCCTACTATCTATGAATCCGATAGCAATCGAAGTAATAATCGTTCGCTATTTGATATTATTGATCCACGAATTATTTTATTTATTATATTTATCTCGATAGGAACGATTATGAGACTTTTCTCGAAAACTAAATCTTGGTGGCTTGGTGGTTTGCTTGGTGGAATTGTCGGACTGATAATCAGTATTTTTGTCGGTTTTATATTTTCAGGTCTCATAATTACATTCATTCTGATCTTGCTCGGTCTCCTTGTTGACTTTATTGCATCGAAAAGGGGTCCTGGAGGCTTCGGCGGTACTCATGGAGGCTTTTTCGGCGGATTCGGTGGTGGTCACAGTAGCGGTGGCTTCGGCGGATTCGGTGGTGGTTTCTCGGGTGGAGGTGGTGCAAGTGGGAGGTGGTGATTATTAAATCAAAGGTATAGATGACCTTTTCGCGAATTATTGCGGAGGGTAAGGGATTCGGTCACGAGTTTCCTCGCTGCAGCTCGGAACTCGCGACCCCGACTCGCGGCTCGGCGTGCTCGCCTCGCACGCTCCGTCTTTCTAATCTCCTTACCCTCTCGCAATATAATTCACTCAAAGGTCATTTAGACCTTTTCGCGAATTATTGCGGAGGGTAAGGGATTCGAACCCTTGGTGAGTTGCCCCACACACGCTTTCCAAGCGTGCGCACTAGACCACTATGCGAACCCTCCTTTGCATTATTCATAATAAACTAGAGATGAATGTCTAGCAATGCCATTATGATTGAGGAAATGTTTAGTAATAAAGTCAGGGGAACGTGACACATCCCTTTACGATTTTATGATATAATAAACCCAGAAGGAGGCAGAATGAAGAAGACTCCCAAAACACCTCTTGTTGGCACTACAAGGATCAGGCCGTCCGTCACTGTGAGAATATGTGCTCATCGGGTCATCTTGGACCAAAGTCACAATTCTTCCACACATGGTCCGGCCGTCAATCAAGTTCCGGCACCTTATCAGACCGGAAATCGTGGTCAGGTCATTCAAGAAGAGACTTGGCCAAATGGTGGTCGCGTTCTCAGCGACTAAATAAAACCGCTTCATGGGTCAGGGGAAGCGGTTTTGATATAAAGAAAACTCGCGAAATGAAAAACCCCAGCTGTGTGCGTTCCGACGCACTGACAGCTGAGGTCCGATTCCGAAGCGGGCCAATACCGCCACGGTTTCGAAATTATCCTATTCCATAGCTTGAACAGAGTCAAGCTGCGTTTTCGAGCCGGGTATGGACTATAGTAATGGTTGCAGGTCGGAGAGTGCCACGGTCGAATTCTTCGACGAGAGAAGTCAGTTGCAATCTTCCTGCCTCGTCTGAAGTATCTGTTTTGTAATCAAACTCACCCTCAACACCGATCCCACAGGCGACGATGATGGTTTTGGCTCCATGGTGTCGGATTTGTTCGGTCAGACCTCGGGATCCTTCGAAGTGATGTACGAGGACGAGGTTCGCTTCTTCGCAGTTCAGATGGGCTACGACAAGATCACCAGGATTTCCATTGAGTTTGGGATCATCAACGGTGATCTTAGCGACCCTGTGATACTGACCGCACCAGAAAGCACCGCAAAATCCTTCGGCGATCTGTTTGTTTGTGCCAACCACAATCAATTTCCTCATATTTCCTCCTGTTAGGGGTTCTGATTTCCATGAAAACCATACTCCTGCATTCAAATTATGTCAAACTTATTTTTGAGTAAAAATAAGCATTTAATATGACCAGTCGCTTGTATCCTTTAAGTCTAATTTGTCGCTAATCAAAATTAATAAACAGAAAACCCCCGGGGAGGGGGTGTTCGTTATTGACGAGACTGCGCCAGCTCTTTGCCGGTCTCGCTAATCTCATCTAATACTGATTCGACAAACAACAAATAGTCGATATCTTGTATCATGGGTTTGCGAGTTGCAATGTCGAAAACGAAAAGTTCTTCTTGGAGTGTAGGAGAACTATCAATGGTTTCAACAATTCGCCGAGTGAGTTTGGTAAATCGTATTAGTTGATTGCCGTATGGATTTTCGTCTTGATTCGCTACAACCACATGCTTGGAGGGCGGGGGAGTTGATTCCATACCATTGTGGGTGTTTTAGTTGAGAAGAGGTACA
>CAZPKQ010000035.1:0-6678 GCA_964587205.1 uncultured Candidatus Saccharibacteria bacterium
TCCTAGTACGCGCACAAAAAGTATTTTCGCGACAAAGCCTTGAAAATTTGCTAGAATTACGCTAATCTATTTCGGCATTATAAAAAACTAAAATACTATGAAATTAGGCAAGAAAACAAAGATTGTGTGTACGATTGGACCAGCTACTGAGAGTGAGGAGAAGTTGAGGGAGCTTATGGATGCGGGTATGAATGTCTGCAGATTAAATTTCTCTCACGGAGACTTCGCCGAGCATCAAAAGCGCGTCGACAATATTAGAAAAATTACCGCTAGTGATGGAAGAGTGGTTGCAATTATGCAAGACCTTTGTGGACCAAAGATTCGTATAGGTACATTCAAGGATAATGCGATTATGCTCAATCGTGGTGACAGATTTACTCTCACTACAGACGATTTTGAAGGTACTCAAGAGAAAGTCCATATAAATTACCCAGCTTTGCCAAAGGAGGTCAAACCAGGAAACCTTATCATGCTTCAAGATGGTACAAAGAAGCTTGAGGTGATCGAGGTAAAGGGCAACGATATTATCACGAAAGTCATATCAGGTGGCCGATTGTCTGGACGCAAAGGTGTAAATGTGCCAGGAGCAAATCTATCCGTCAAATCTCTTACAGACAAGGACAGGGTAGACCTAGAGTTCGGTATAAAAAACAACGTAGATTTTGTTGCTCTCTCTTTTGTAAGACGTTCTTCAGACATTAGTGAATTGAGAGAAATTCTAAATAAAGCTGGTTCGAAAGCTCAGATTGTAGCAAAGATTGAGACACCTGAAGCTTTGGAGGACATAGACAAGATAATCGAGCTTACTGATGCGGTGATGATCGCTCGAGGTGATCTTGCTATAGAGATTCCTGCTGAGGAAGTGCCTTTGGTCCAAAAACTCATAATTCACAAGTGTAATTCTGCTGGTAAGCCAGTGATCACTGCTACACAGATGCTCGAGTCTATGATCAAAAATCCCGTACCTACTCGAGCAGAGATTTCCGATATAGCAAATGCAATCATCGATGGTACCGATGCTATCATGTTATCTGAAGAGACTACTTTGGGTGAATTCCCAGTAGCGGCAGTCGAGATCATGACAAGAGTAGCGCTTCGAGTTGAAAAAGAAGTCTTTACTCGAGATACTATCGCTGAATACGAAGTATCACATGGTATTACTGACGTGATGTCTCAATCTGCGGTACGAGCTAGTCACAATGTTGGTGCGTCATTGATAGTAGCTCTCACAAGACAAGGTAGAACCCCAAAGATGATTTCTAGATATAGGCCGGCTGAGATTGTCCTTGCTATGACAGACAACAAAGAATGTCTAAACAAACTGATATTGTCTTATGGTTGCTATCCCGTACTTGTACCGACATTTACATCTACAGAAGAGATAATGAAGATTGTTCGAAAGACCACATTGGACAATGGTCTTGCAAAGAGTGGCGACAAAGTCGTTATCGTAGCAGGCATGCCTTTTGGAGAGACTAGAGAGACAAATTTCATTCTTGTAGAAACAGTCTAAATTTCTGATATAATTATGGCATGCAAACTTATGCCATAAAGCCAAATGTAAGATTTCTTGATCGTCAGTATCGTGACTATGCCTTCACGATCCATGATTTGCCCCAAGAAGATAAGCCTCGAGAAAAGCTGATTTCTCAAGGGGCGGAGGCTTTGAGCGTAAAAGAATTATTAACTGTGGTACTTGTTACAGGTACCACAAAGGAAAATATCTTAGAAATGTCAGAGAGGATGGTAAGGGAATATGGTGAGAAGAGTATTTTCTCCCAAAAGGACCCGACTAGATTGTCCAAGGAGTTGGATTTGCCGATAGTCAAAGCTTGTCAGATTGTAGCTTGCGGAGAGCTTGGAAGAAGATTTTACGAAAACAATCAATCCGGATTTACGACGATAAGAAATGCAAAAGATGTCTTCGATTATCTCCAAGATATGCGCAATCTCCAAAAGGAGCATTTGCGAGGATTATATCTAAATAGTCATGGCAGGATTATCCGTGATGAAGTTATCTCTATTGGTACCGTAAATTCAAACATGATACATGCAAGGGAAGTATTTAGGCCAGCTATAGAATGCAATGCGGCGGCAGTTATCCTTGCACACAATCACCCTTCTGGCGAAGTCAGACCTTCAGCTGAAGATATATCAATTACCGAAGATTTGGTCAAATCATCCAAGATTTTGGGTATATCTCTTCTTGATCATGTCATCATCACAAAAGAAGCATTTTATAGCATAATAAACAACGCCTAATATGAGAGATTATCAGATTGCTTCACCTTCTCTTGAAGGTGTATTGAATCATAGCTCAATACTTTATGATGGTCTCAAAAGACCAATAGAGATTTTGAGGATATATGATGGTCCGCAGACTAGAAGCCAAATAAAAGAGCATAATACAATATACGATCGCAAGTTGGCACAAGATGAGCAATTTATACTTTATGATTATTTTCGTGATTTACATCAGATATTCCTCAAGAAATTATCAAATTTTGTAGTTGAAGATTATTCTGCTTCAGATGAAACTATAAAGCTTATGGCTATGCTTCAAGAAATGATAAGAGTAAAGAGATTGATAGCAGACAAATCATAGCCTATACTAGGTTTATGATTTCTAAGGATTATTTCAAGAATAAGATGGTAGCCGTAATAGGTCTTGGTCACAATGGGGAAATGGTCGAAGATATCAAATTTCTCATCAAAGCTGGTGCCTATGTAAGTGTATACGATCTCAAAAGTGAATCTAGACTCAAAAATCACTTAGTTTTTTTGAGGTCTATTGGTCTTGCAAATTATATTTGTGGCAAGATACCAGAAGATGATCTTTTGGATATGGATATTATTTTGCTTTCACACGATTATCCTAGAGATTCAAATTTCCTAAAACCTGTCTACAATTCGACAAAAGAGATTCCGGTCGAATATCCGGAGACTATGTTTCTCAGATATGCACCACCTGTGACGATAGTCGGCGTGATAGGTGAGTGTGGTAAGTCTTCGGTCATATCTATGCTCTATCCTTTACTTGAGCTTGCTTGCAGACAAAATACCGAGCAAAATTTCTATCTGGTCGATTCCGAATCAAATGAAGGAATAATCACTCATCTAAAAAAGATTCGTAGTGGCGATGTGGTCTTATTTCGGCTTTCTGCAGAAGTCATGAAGGAAATGCACAAAATGAGAATGAGTCCTCATGTCGCTGTTTTTGCTTCATTACCATCGCAAAGATCATATGACAAAACTCCATTTGATATACTCGCTTTCCAAACATACAACAATTACATAGTTGCATCAGACGAGATTGTAGATATGACTCATGAGCTCGGTTCTCAACCCAAATCCAAAATGCTAAGAACAAAAGTAAGTACATTGCCAAGTATGACTGACTTAGGTCAAAAATTTCACAAACATGAAAAAGAAAATATGGCCTTGGCTTTCCAGACTGCCAAACTGTTTCGTCTTGATGATGATTTGATATTGGATATCTTGTCAAAATGGCGATCGCTTAAGGGTCGAATGGAATTTGTAAAGAAAGTCAAAGGTATAGATTTTTATAATGACGGATCTTCTATCTCGCCAATTTCTACAGAATTATCTATTAGGACATTGTCAAAAAATAGAAATATAGTACTTATATTTGGTGGAGCAAGAAGTGATGGGGTCTATGGCAATCTTTATTCTATTTTACCTGAATATGTTCATTCGGTCGTAGTCTTACCGGGTTCTGGCACAATTCACGAAAGGAAAACACTCGAAAAAATTCCTAATACAAAGATTGTATCAGCTCCGGATATCGATGAGGCGGTCAGGTTATCTCTAGAGATGGCAAACAAAGGTGACACGGTATTATTTAGTCCAGGTTTTGAAGCAAAGGGTCAAGATGGTAATAGGCGCGATAGAGGTGAGAGGTTTATTCGCGCCGTTCGCAATCTCTGATTATTGTCCTGTGATAAGACAAACCACATCACCTTCGAGGTCCCAATCTCGGTAGACTGCTTGCATGAGACCGGCCACTGACAAAGCGCTATTTGGAGAGATATCTATGGCAAGATCCTTAGAAAGTTTCATTGCTGTTCTAATATCTGTATTGTTTACAGTCCAACAATAACCACCAGAGTCGTTTAACATTTTTACTAGAGTATCCTGTCTTTCGGTGGTCTTTGCTACTATAGCATCAGCAATAGATTTTTCATCAGGTCCATCATAATTTTCGAATTGATCACTAATCGGGTGGCAAGATGAAGTTTGTACACAGTGAACTTGGATATTTATATTCTTTTGTTTGAAATATTGGAGTAATCCTTGGGCAGTCGTACCTGATGATGTACCGACAAAAATGGCTTTTATATTTTTGTCGCTAGTCAATTCTTCTGCAAGGTCATAATAGCCCAAAAGCGCTATATCATCGGTAGATTGCCTTAGGCTCGTATAACCTTCGTCTATGGCTTGATTTAGGGCAAATAGAGGCCTTTCTTTGGGTAATACCTTCACCATACCATCGCTTGCCATCTCCAATTCTTTGAGCATATTTTCTTTTGTTTTGCTGATGTTTTGGCCTATGAAGATGTTCAAACTTATCTTCTCTTTTAGCTTTGAATTTATTTCGTTTATGTAAAGTGCGCTTGCGATAGCTGCATTACCGGATGAAGATATGGCAAATTTAGTACTGCCTTTTTTGATATAGTGATCGATCATTACAGGCAAAGATCTGCCCTTATGTGAAAGGTATTTGTGTAAATCTTCTCTTTTGAAATATAGGCTTTTGATACCTATTTTCTTGGCAAGTTCGGGATATTGTTCCAAAGGTGTCATATTGCTATCCTACACTTTTTTCGTTACCATTGAAAGGTGACAACTCCAATACTGTTTAATCTGTCACATAATTTAAATTTATGAATAAAGCAATTTGTCCAGAATGTAAAAATGATATAGATCTATCAAGATACCCAAATATCTCAAAAGGTATCATTATCGAATGTAATCATTGCGGTATGACTCTCATGGTCAAGGATATTGTCGATGGTGTAGTGTCTACTGAGATTGTAGATGAGGGGAAGTAGGTTTATCTAGAGTCTATATTTAGTAGTTTCAAAATATCCTTCTTTATAAAAAGTTGTGAGTTTTCTATGTATTTTTTGTATTAAAACAAAAAGAGCCGGCAGCAAACAGACATGCCACCGGCTCAGTACAGTACGTTTTTGTGGGGCCCTTTTGAGCAAGTCGGATCTCTTGTACGCCTCCTTTACTGTTAATGGTTTTGTTTTTTGTTCAAGGTTGAATTGATGTTTCTAGATGTCGCTCATCGAATCCTTTCTCCTTCCGAACACCAGTTCGGTCTAGGGGAAATATTACCACCGGATTAATTTAATGTAAATAGCACAGTTAATAATCTAGTGGCGATTATGTCTTAGGAGTCTATATATACTTATCTGATATTGATTTGATGGTCTCCTCAATCATACTTCTGAATCCATGAGACCCTAAAAAGGCGATAACATCAGCCTGTTTTGAATTCTCGGTTAAAAAAGAGACTAGTTTATTGTCATCGTCAATATATTTTGTATTTGGATGAGTTTTGGAAATTACTTCGGCTAATTCGTCACCTTCCATTGGTTGTTCGGAGCTGTTTTCATTGATTTTGAGTTTTGTAAGTCTTGGAATAATGACACAGTCGGCATCGGAAAAAGCATTATCATATTTTGCTATTGATTCTCGACTTCGACCACCTATATTTGGCTCGAAGACAATGTAAATTTTGCCCTGGTATATAGATTTTAAAGTTGATATTACTGAGTATGCTTTTTCTGGGGAATGTGCGATATCATCAATTACTGAAACTTTTCCTTCAAATCTTTTTTCCATTCTTCTTTTGAGTCCTTTAAATGATCCGATTGCTTCAATGATCGTTTCTGGTTTTATGTCCAAATTTGAAGCCATTGCGAAGCAACCTGTGATGTTTTCGGCTTGGTAAAGTCCTATCAATGGGGAATTGATCTTGTATTCTGTAGCGTTGTGTTTGATAGTAAAACTCAAGCCTTTTAGACTTTGACTTACATTTTTGTAAGCAAAATAATCGGGAGTCGTTTTGTTGATCGGTAATTCTCTGCCGTAAGGTATGATTTTACCTTTGAAATTTTTTAGGATTTCTTTGGTTTCTGGTCGGTCAGTACAAGCTACAACTGATCCGTGAATAGGCAGACCATCGATCAGTTTGGAAAAAGCGTTGAAATAGTCTTGTTCGGTCGGATATAGATCGGCATGGTCCCAAGAAACTGCGGTAAGTAGCAAATCAGTAGCTTTGTAATGAAAGAATTTTGCTCTTTTGTCTGTCGGTGAGCTTTTGTATTCATCACCTTCGAAAACGCTGTATTTGGAATCACTAAGTCTTGCAGATGATGGGTGAGATAGGGAAACGCCTCCAAACATATATGTAGGATCAAGTCCGGCTTGCTCCAAAATATAAGACAGCAAAGCGGTAGAAGATGTCTTGCCCCAAGTACCAACGCAAACAAGAGATTTTTCGTTTGCAAAATATTGGCCGATAATCTCTGGAAAAGAATAACTAGGTATATTGTTCTCTTTTGCGAAGTTTAATTCGGGATTGTTTGAACCTGAGGCGGTACCGACGATGATTATACAGTCTCCATCAAGTTGTCCATCAAACAT
>CAZPKQ010000036.1:0-6562 GCA_964587205.1 uncultured Candidatus Saccharibacteria bacterium
ATTATACTGACCACCTGATGATTCAGGATAAGTCAGACAACCTCATCCCATACCACCCCAACAAGGTACAGCTTCACTTTCGACAGCACCGAACCGGGCGCGATCTCGTCCTCAAAGCCCGGCAGCACGGCATGAGTACCGAAATCCAAGCCTACCAGTTCGTCGAGAGCATCACCCGGCGTGTGCGGTCGGCAACACTGGCGCACGACGATGCCGGTACGCAGTTCCTCCGGCGCATGGCGGATCGCTTCTGGCTCGGCTTGCCCGACGACCTGCGCCCACCGCGCGGTCTGGACAACGCCACGACGACCACCTATCCCAACACGGGCAGCGAAGTGTTCATTGCAACGGCGGGTGGCAAGAATAAAGGGCGCGCCGGGACGTACACGATGGCGCACGGCTCAGAAGTGGCGTTCTGGACGGACGCGGGCGCGGTCATGGCGGGACTGCTTCAGGGCGTCCCGCTGGATGGTCAGATCGTGCTGGAATCGACGCCCAACGGCGCACAGGGATGGTTCTATGAGCGCTGTATGGAGGCGCTCGACGGCGCGGGTAAGTGGACGCTGCACTTCTATCCCTGGTGGTGGTCGGTCGACTACGCCATGCCACTCGACGTGGGCGAGACGCTGGTTTACGAGCCGGACGAGCAGGCACTCGTCACCGCGCACGGGCTGACGCCGGAGCAAATCAAGTGGCGGCGCGACAAGCAGCACGAGCTGGGGCGACTGTTCCCACAGGAATACCCCGAAGATGTCCAGTCGTGCTTTCTGGCGTCGGGCATCGGCTATTTCAGTGACATTCCCGACCTGGAGCGCGTGTTCACTGCGCCGACCGGAGCCGTCTACAACCCGGCGCACATCTACATTGGCGCGCTCGACTTCGGACAGCAGCAGGACTACAGCGCGTTGTCGGTGCTGGACACGACCGCGCTCGAAGAAGTCGAGTTGTGGCGCATCAACCGCGTGCCCTGGGGGGACGTGCGGGCGAAGGTCTTGCAGACGGCGCAGCGCTGGCATCTGCAACGCCTGCACCCAGAACTCAACAGCATCGGCTCACCGAACGTCGAGGAACTGCGCAAGGAGTTTGCGGCTGCTGGCTGCCGGACGACTATCGTACCGTTCGAGACCACGCCGTCGAGCAAGCCGGTGATGGTGACGGCGTTCCACTGGGCGCTGGATGAAGGTGGGCTGAAGCTGCTGCCCGATCCGGTCGGCAGGGCGGAAATCCACGCTTACACCGCATCGCAGACGCCGAGCGGGGCATGGAAATACGAGGGCTTGCCGCACGACGATACGGTCATCGCGCGGATCGGGGCATGGTATGGCGCAACGAGCGGGACTATCCAGGTTGTTTCCAAGACGCACAGGTGGGGTTAGCGCATGGTATAATTGAATGGAAAATAAGCGAACGGCAAAGGGTATAGCGACCCAATGCCGTCCTACCAGATGAAGGGATTGGCTTCACATGGATACCCCTAATGATACCCCATTTAAGACCTGTACCAAGTGCGGAAAAACATTTCCGGCAACGACCGAATACTTCTACAAGCGTAAAAAGGGTAAATACGGCTTACATGCACCGTGCCGAGAGTGCCATCGCCGTGATGTGCATCAATACAATCAGCGATACTACTACGCCCACGCAAAGGAAATTGTAGTTCACCATAAGGAACGGCGTCAGGCGCATCCTGAAAAGGCACGCGAAAAATCAAGACGATATGCCGCTGCCCATCGAGACTCTATCAACGCTGGACACAGGCGTAGGCAAAGGCGCTATCGAGAATCAACCCGTATTTCTACACGCAATCACCGCGCATTGAAGTATGGATCGATAGCGCAACATACAAAGAAAGATGTCGAACTCCAACGAAAAGCTCAGACAAATCGCAATGGGGAACTTTGTTGCTGGTGGTGTGGTAAGACCATTAAATCGGGTTATCACGTCGATCATGTTATTCCGTTGTCGCGGGGCGGAAGTAATGCCCCTGAAAATATCGTGATTAGTTGCCCGCGCTGCAATCTCAGTAAATCCGATAAACTTCCTCAAGAATGGAACGGCAGGTTGCTTTGATGACAAGCAGCAAGGGAACACATGTCGCTTAGTTTAGTTTTATCAGCGCTGAAGATCGCCGGGCGCAACACACAGAGCATCGAGGCGTGGGTGCAGCAGGAGGACTTACGCGCGCTCAACGTCGCCCGCTTCCGGCGCTATGCCGACGGCGACCACGACAACACGCTGACGACCGAGCAGAAGCACCTGCTCAATATCCGGTCGGGCAGCGGCGAGGACAGCGCCCGCTTTAACGACAACCTGTGCAGCATCATCCTCGACACCATGCAGGATCGCATCAACCTGACCGGCATCAAGTCGGACAACGAGCAGGCGGACGAGTGGATTGCCAAGCTGCTGGAGCGCGAGCGCATCGACGGCTTGCAGGTTGACGTACACGGCGCGACGCTGCGCGACGGCAACCACTTCCTGATGGTGCATCCTGACCGCGAGGGCACGGCGCTGACCAACCCGAACTATGGCAGGGCGCGCTTCAGTCCGGAACCCGCCTACGATGGCGCATACGGCACTCTGGTCATGTACGAGACCGCCGCCAGCAAGACGCCGATGCTGGCGATTAAAGTCTGGAAGATCACCAACGCGCAGATCGCCGACACGACCCGCGTGAATGTCTACTATCCCGACCGTATCGAGCGGTGGATAGGGGAGACGGCGACCGGGCTGCGTGAATATACTGACGACGGACAGCCTGCCCGCATCCCCTGGGTGATGGCAGACGGGACACCCATCGGCGTGCCCTTCGTCCACTTCCGCAACCGCCCGAACGGGTCGGACAGCTTCGGCTTGTCGGAGCTGGATAACGTCATCCCGCTCCAGAACGCGACCAACGTCGTGCTGACCAGTATCGTCGCCTCGTCGCTGCTGTCGGGCTTCCCGATCCGGCTGATGATCGGCGGCGAAGTCCCGGCTGCGGTCGTGCCGGGCATGGTACTCAATTTCTTTCTGCCCAAAGACAGCAACGGCAACCCGATTGTCACCGGACAGACGGCGATTGACTGGCTGGCGAGCATCCGCAAAGACCAGTTTGACCCCGCCGACCTGTCACAACTGCTCGGCGTAGCGGCGTGGCTCAAAACTGAGATGTACGCCGTCACCAATACGCCGACCGACGACGTGGCGGCGGACGCCAGCGGCGAGGCGCGCAAGCAGTCCGAGGTCAAGCTGATCGGCAAGGTGAAGCGTTTCGAGGTGAAGAACGGCAACGCCTGGGAGGATGCTGTGCGGCTGGCGCAGCGCATCGAGACAGTGTACGCGCCCCAGCAGGAGACGCCCGCCTTTGAGACGCTGACGGCACAGTGGGACGACCCGGAAGTCCGTAACGATGCCCAGTTTGTCGATACCATGCTCAAGCAGTATCGTGAAGGCGTCATCGACCAGCGCACCTATCTCGAAAGCGTGCAGGGCATCTTCGGCTGGGACGACGCGAAGGTCGACGCCATCGTCGCCGAGACCGAGAAGGCGAAGAACCAGCAGGCGCAGCAGGAGATCAACACCACGACGGCAATCGAGCAGGCACGCGCCGATGCGGCGGCAGCGATGAATGGCGCGAACGGGAATGGCGCAGCCAAGACAGCCGCCTAGCCTCGCCGAAAAGGAACGGGCGGCGCTCAAAGCGCAGGCAGAAGCCCGCGAGCGGATGCGCCGACTGATCGAGGCGCTGCTCGCCGGGTCGCTGCTGCTGACCGCGTGGCGGCTTCGGATGCGCACCGAAATCCGACGCCTGCACTTTGCGATTGTGATCATCGCGGGCGGCGATCTCGACAACGACCCCGAACTGCGCCGCCGTGTCCTGCTCGAAGTTGAGCAGCAGATGCGCTACCTGGAACGGTGGGTCATGCAGTTGCAGGCGCAGATGCTCACCGACAATATACTCGATAGCATGGTCGCCCGCGCCGCGCTGTATGCGACCGCCACCCGGCAGACCTTCTTTCTGGCATTCACGCGCTCATTCGGCTTGCCGTTCCTTCCGTTCTATCCCAAAGAGCGGACGGTGTGCAGTATCGGCTGTAAGTGCTGGTGGCGCATCCGGCGGCTAGATGGGCGGGGCAATTTTGATTGTTTCTGGCAGGTCGGCATCGCCGAACACTGCCCGACCTGCATCGCCCGCAGTGTCGCCGCCAGCCCATTACAGGTGCGCGGCGGCGTCATCCTCAAGCCCGAACGCTATCAGGCAATCGAGTTATATGCGTAGGAGAGCAACCATGCCACGAAAGAAAGCCGATGCGGTCGACCTGACCGCTGTTGAACCGGAAGCCGTTGACGTATCAGTCGACGAGGAAGCCGTGCGGCTTGCGCCGGATGTCGAGATTGTCTACGTCGACGCTGAGCCGGAGCCGGTCGCTATCCCCGCCGACGAGCAGGTGGCGCGCTTCACACTCGACAACCCGCCCGCACGTCTGGCGGCGCTGCCCCGGCATATCCAGAAGCCGATCATTCAGCGCGCGAACGGGTATATCCAGCAGGGCATGACGGCGCACGAGGCGCTGACACTGGCGCTCAGCTAACCGAGTCATCTCCCGATGACGCCCTACGGGGCGTTTTTGATTCCGCAAGCACGCTCAGCCTTGAAAGGCACAGCAACCATGACCCAGCAGCAGACTCCGCCCGATGGTGGAGACAACGGCTCGACGCCGACTGAAATTCAGAAGCCCGATCTGGGCAAGCGCCCGATTAGCGATTTCCCGGCGGAGATTCAGGAGTACATCCGCGATCTGCGCCGCGAGAACCGCAAAGCCCACGACGACCGCAAGTCAGCCGAACAGAAGCGCCAGCAGGAAGAACAGGCGCGCCTCGAAGCGGACAAGCAGTGGGAGACGCTCGCCGGGCAGTACAAGAAACAGTTGGACGAACTGACCCCGCGCGCCGAGCGCGTCGATACCGTCGACCAACTGCTCAAGGACATGGCGCAGACGCGCATCACGGGACTGCCGAAGCAGTTCCAGAAACTCGTGCCGGAATATGACGACCCGCTCAAGACGCTGGCGTGGCTTGATGCCAATGCCTCGACGCTGAGCGCGCCCGTTCCGCCGAACCTCGACGCCGGACTCCAGGGCGACGGGGGCAATCCGAACACTGCGGTTGCCAAGCTGTCAGCGGATGAGCTGACTCTGGCACAGCAGGCGGGCATGACGCCCGAACAATTCGCAACGTATAAGGCGCGGCGCAAGCCCGCCGATGCCAAGTAGGAGCTAACGACATGGCAGATACCTCGTTGGGTTTTCGGTTTCGTTACCGCCTGAGCGGTGCGCCTCCGACGATCCAGTACATTCTCGCCCAGGATACGGCGACGTATACCAAAGGCGATCTGGTCAATCTCGAATCGGGCGAACTCGACCTTGCCGCCACCAACGACACGACGATGGTCGGCGCGGTGCAGCAGACCGTCTCGGCGGTCGACAGCACCACCCTGATCCCGGTCATCACCGACTGGGACGCGGTGTACGGTGTCTATGATGCCAATGCCCGTCTGATTGGGGCGACACTGGACATCACCGGCACGACCGGCGCGATGACGGTTGCCGCCAGCAGCAACGTCGACCTGCTCGTGGTTGCCAACTCGACCGCCGCCGAAGAAACGCTCGTCATGATCGCGCACGGCGAACACTGGCAGCAGCCCTAACCCTTAAAGGAGAGATCACATGCCTATCGTCTCAGCAGTAGGTGGGTTGTGGGCAGACGCGCTCGACCCCATCGTCCAGTTCAGGGTGGATCAGGGCTTCCAGCGCCGACCCTCCCTCATCAACAGCCTCTACAACGTGCAAGGCTCGACCCGCGCCTACGAGCAGATTTCGGGCGTTGGCGCAATCGGGATCGATGCGTGGCAGGATTACGAGAACGCCAAGCGTATCCCGGAAGTGAGCTTTGACCAGGGTTACAAGCAGACCTATACGCACCGGGAGTACATCGTCGACTTCGGCATCGAGCGCAAGACCAACGATGACGCGGACTTTGCGACGGTGTTCCGTACCAGCGAGCGTATCGGCGACAGCGCGGCTCTGTTCCGCGAGGTCGAAGCCGCCAAGACGTTCAACAACGCCTTTACGACAGCGACCGGCGGCGACGCGGTGGCGCTCTGCTCGGACAGTCACCCGCTGAATCCGAACAAGTCGAGCATCGTGCAGGACAACAACTTCGCGCTGGCGCTCAACAAGGACAACGTGCGCATCATCCGCGAAGCCATGATGGCGTTCACCGACGACAACCGCAACAAGATGGCGGTCACGCCGACCCTGCTGCTGGTTCCGCCGCCGCTCGAAGATACGGCGCTGGAAATCGTCAACTCGGTGCTGAACCCCGACAACGCCAACAACACCATCAACCCGCAGTACCAGCGCTTCCGCGTCATGGTCTGGCACTATCTGACCGATAGCAACGCCTGGTTCATGATCGACGAGAGCCTGATGCGCATGTCGCTCGACTGGTTCAATCGCGTGCCGTTCAGCGTGTACCTGCGCGACGGCGACGACCGGACGGTCATGGCGTACTGGCGCGC
>CAZPKQ010000037.1:0-5885 GCA_964587205.1 uncultured Candidatus Saccharibacteria bacterium
CATTCCAATTAATAACTGAAATTACATTCTATAGCACATTTTTAATATTTAATTTTTTATATTTAATCTCCCTATATGTCTAGATTCGCCATCTTAGCATTTGACTGGATAAATGATTTGCGAGCTGGCACATCATCACCCATCAGCATATCGAAGACCTTATCCGCATCTTGAGCATCTTCGATGTTGACCTTTTTCATAACACGACGAGTGGGATCCATAGTAGTTTCCCAGAGTTCGTCTGAGTTCATTTCTCCCAAACCTTTGTATCTTTGGATAGCGACTTTTTGATTTGATTTTGACTTCTCATCTACCTTGTCTGCATCTGCTCCGGCTGCTTCGAGCAACTCTTCCCTAGCCTCAGAGTCATTTTGTGATTCTAATTCTTGGACCTGATCATTTTTGATACCCCTTTGAGATAGGAATCTATCAAGAGCCTGCTGATCGTGCAAATAATATGACTCTTTGCCAATTTTGACCTTGAATAGAGGTGGTTGAGCGATATAGACATGGCCGTTTTCGATAAGAGGTTTGAAGTATCTATAAAGCAAGGTAAGAATGAGAGTACGGATATGGGCACCGTCGACGTCGGCATCGGTAGCGAGGATAATCTTGTGATAGCGAAGATTTGTGATATCAAATGTATCGCCAATAGCAGTACCAAATGCCAAGACTAGATTTTTGATTTGCTCCGATCCTAGCATCCTATCTAGTCTTGCTCGCTCAATATTCAAAATCTTACCTCTTAATGGCAAAATAGCTTGAATTCGGCGGTCACGACCTTGTTTGGCCGTACCTCCAGCTGAGTCTCCCTCCACGATGATAAGCTCTGATTCGCTTGGACTATTTGATTGGCAATCGGCAAGCCTACCTGGCAGTGTCATACCTTCAAGAGCTCCCTTACGAAGGACTGAATCCTTGGCTGCTTTTGCCGCCTTCCTAGCTTTCATTGCAAGAATGACTTTGTTTACTATTGCTCTTGCATCTTCAGGATTTTCTTCGAGGAATGCAGCAAATGACTCACCAAAGACGGTAGCTACAGCACTTTGAGCCTCCATACTACCTAGTTTTGCCTTCGTCTGGCCTTCGAATTGTATCTCTCTCAATTTGACTGATATGACGGCAGTAAGGCCTTCTAATGCATCATCACCAGTAAATGCTTCTTCGCCTTTTGAAATATTGTTGTTCTTTGCGTAGGTGTTTAATGTCCTTGTAAGAGCGGTCTTGAAACCGGTGACATGGGTACCACCTTCTGGATTGTAGATATTGTTTGCAAAGGCAAGGATCTTGGCTGATACATCGTCAGAATATTGCAAACTAACTTCGACCGATTCGACACCTTCTACTTTCTTCTCAACATAGAAGATGTTTTTGTGAATCGGTTTTAGTAATTGATTTGTGAATTTGATCAATGAGACAAGCCCTCCCTCGAAAAAGAATGTATGTGATGGTGCATCTACACCTGTATCACGGACGAAGAAAAGTTCATTGTCGCTAGCAAAGGTGTCGATCTGATCTCGTGCATCGATGACACTAATGCGTAGACTCTTAACCAAATATGCTTGTTGACGCATATGGCTTACGATTCTATTCCAATCAAAACGAATACCTTCCTTGAATATGATAGGGTCTGGTTCAAATGTAACAATTGTGCCATGTAGCTTGGAAGAGCCTATCTTTTTGACTGCGGCTTTGCGCTTGCCCTGATTGTACTCCTGCATATATACACCACCATCCTTGTGAACAACGACTTTCATGTATGTAGATAGAGCATTGACGACTGATGCGCCGACACCGTGCAAACCCCCAGAGACTTTGTAATCATCACCACCAAACTTACCTCCGGCATGTAGGACGGTCATGATAGTCTCGAGAGCGGAGACCTTGGTCTGCTTGTGGACATCGACAGGAATACCACGACCATTGTCTGTGATCCTTACCCTATCGTGTGGCAAGAGAGCGATCTCAATATCATTTGCGAATCCGTTCATCGCCTCATCTCGCGAGTTGTCAAATATTTCCGTAATAAGATGATGCAGACCATCAGGACCGGTAGTACCGATGTACATACCAGGGCGCTTGCGTACTGGCTCTAGTCCTTCAAGGACGGTGATCGATGAGGCATCATAACCCTTCTTTTCCTGCTTCGCCGTAGCTTTCTGTGAAGGCGAGCTTTTATTGTCTTTGTCGTTATTATCAGACATTTCTGTATTTATTATAAAATTGTAATTTTGGCTTCAAAATACTTCATATGAAGTACTCATATATTACCAGTCCATTATAGCAAAAATCTGTTCCCTAGGCGAGGCCTCAGGGGTTATGTACACGGCTTATCCTCTGTAAAATGTGCATACGCTATTGTTTACATCTTTCGGCTATCGTATGCCCAGTGAAGTAATGCCTGTCTTTGCTTGGTATGGCAGGCAAAATCTTCCTTTAAGCAATTTTTCTTGATCTGGGCAATGTGTCTCACTATAGCTTTCCAACGTTTGATCTGTCTTGCATCATCCTCATGTCGTCTGCCCATATAATACCTGCAATACCACTGGAACCAGCCTCTGGGATCGTCTTTGTGAATCCAGCCCTTCTTGACCCAGACAGATAGTGGCTGACTTGCATTGATACCAAAAAAGTTTAGTTTAGGATCGTGTTTATCCGAATCGGCTGGAGCAAATTTGGCATTTGTAAACCAATCCTCGGGAAATTCATCGATGCAATCTCTCATATAAATACCACCGAAGACTCCAAGTTCTAGCATTTGTTTTGGACTGAGTTCTGGTTTGAAATCCGGTGCAAAATTCTCTCCTTCCGGTTCGGTCAGAGTATATGAATAATCTTTTTGCATTTGATCGTTAACAGTTACCTTTTTTGGTCTATGCATTTTGATGAATTTAGCAGATGATTTGCATATGTCACACATATGCAATCGGATAATTATCTAACAGTCCAACCTTTTTCTTTTATAGCACTGTATATTTTGTCCATAATGGTTTGGATTTCATTGTCTGTAAGAGTACGATCATCAGATTGGAATACCATTCTCCATGCATATGATGTGGAGTCATCCTTGGTATACGTATCAAATAGATCTTTTCTTTTCAATAAATCAGTCGAATTTGTGCCTTCGATCGCATCTAGAATACATGACCAGACATTTTCTGGTTGAATGTTATTTGGTACAAGGACTGCTATATCTCTCACAATATATGGATACAATGAGAATTTCTGGTATTTATTATCAGAAATTTTGTCGAGTTTGAGGTTCGATATATCTCGGCTAGAATACTTTGAATTACCATCTACCAGATTTTTGGCTACTTGGTCCAAATCAATCTCAATAACCTTTATGTTCCCCGTCTTGTCGGAAGTGATCGTGCCGTCGATCTTGAAACCGAGCTCATTGCTCAATTTTGCTACTATTTCATTCAAAATATTTTCTGCTTTGTAACCTTTGATTTTTTTGATCTGGTTGGCACCAATAACAAGATGAGTCTTTTCCTGGTCTTTACCGAATACTTGACCAATTTCAAAAACTTTTATTGCTTGAAGGCCAAGCAGGTCGGCATTGACTGTATTTCTAGTGATACAATCGATCATACCGTTCGATAATTGACTTCTAGCAAAAGCTTTGTCCCTAGCCAATGGCTTCAATGTCTCATGATGACCGTGCTCTACTAGAGAATAAAGACTGACTTCTGATAGTCCAAGTTCTATAAGTTTGGACTTGATCAATTCTGAAGTAAAGAAAATAGCTAGAATAGGCGATTTTTCTCCGACAATCTGTGGTGGAAGTTTGCCTACAATCTTGTCATATCCATATATGCGACCGATTTCCTCGACAAGATCATCCTGTATACGAATATCCAATCTATCAAATGGTGGGGATGTGCAACATCCCGAGACAATAAATCCAAGATTTTGTAAAATATTAGCTATTTCTTCATCAGAAATCTCTACGCCGAGCCTTTCACTTATATATTTCGGATCATAATCTATTGTAGTTTTTGATACAGGTTTTGGATAGCTGTCATTTATCGGTCCAAACTTAGAGCCGGTACAAATCTGTTGGATCAATTTGCAGACATTGTGCATACCATGAATAGCCAATTCTGGACTGATCTCATTTTCGAATCTTTTGGATGAATCACTTCGAATATCATATTTCGTGGAAGTTTTACGAACCATTGTTGGATGGAAATTGGCAGATTCGATTATAATATTTTTTGTATTAGCATCGATCTCTGCTCTTTTGCCACCCTTCGCTCCAGCTACCACAAGTGGTCCTTTGTCGTCTGCTATGACGCTATCGGAAGAGGTCAATTCGATCTCTCGACCATCAAGAAGTGTGATCTTCTCCCCCTGTTTTGCATATCTTATAGAAATTGAACCGGAAACCTTGTCTGCGTCGAAAGCATGTAATGGTTGACCTATGTCATACATTACATAATTTGTAATGTCGACAATTGGGTTGATTGATCGTTGACCGATTGAATTTAGAGCGTTTTTGAGCCAAATAGGGCTATCAGATGGGATATTGCCGAGAGAAATATATCTAGCAATGTATCGCTTACAGAAATCGGGATCTTGTACATTCACCAAGACTTCCTTGTCCAAATCGTCAGCAAGGGGTTGTTCGTAGCCATCTTTCTGTCTCATTCCTGTATTTACAGCGACCTCGAGAGCTACACCCTTGTGGGACAATGCGTAATGAGCTCGATCTGGCAAGACCTTGACATCGAGCACATAATCTTCTTCAACATCGCTACTTTTTGAAATTTTTTCGATACTTTCGACTTCGAACGAATGAAATGTAAAAATTTCTCCAAGCTTATCTGCACTAGGAATATTTGTATCGAAATATTTTTGTAACCAATTTCTTGAAATTTTCATTTTATTTTATAAATTTGAATCGAGGTAATTTTTGACCGTTAAATTCAACCATTTCATCAAACATACTTGCTGGTCTGACCCAAAATTTGGATTTTGGATTGTCATATAATGCTTCGTATACGACCATGTCTTCTAATGTCTCGGAATTTTTTGCGACAAAATGTAGCTTGTACTGATTTCCAGTCTTATAATGAGAATAAATTCCTGGTTTGATATTCATAATATTACTAAAACTGATTTATCAATCTCAAATCACCATTGTACAAATATCTAACATCATCAATGCCAAATTTGAGCATAGCAATACGATCCATACCGAAACCGAATGCAAACCCTTGCCATACACTAGGATCAATGTTTACCGCTTCAAATACTTTTGGATTTACAAGGCCTGCCCCACCCATTTCGAGCCATTTACCTTTCCATTTCATATCAACCTCCACACTCGGTTCGGTAAATGGGAAAAAGCTTGGTCGAAATCTTATTTCCACATCATCTCCAAATAGTTTTTTGAACATATGTTCTAGCGTACCTTTGAGGTGTGCCATAGAAACATGCTTATCTACGCACAATGCTTCGACTTGGAAAAATTGTGCTTCATGGGTAGCATCTGTCGCTTCGTTTCTGAATACCTTGCCTGGAACAATAATCCTGATTGGTGGTTTATTGTTTTCTAGATAGCGAATCTGGACCGATGAAGTGTGAGTTCTAAGGACCTTTCTTGATGACTTCCCGTCTGCATCCTTGTTGTTATCCTTGATCCAAAATGTATCCTGCATATCTCTTGCTGGATGGTCTTTTGGGACATTTAGGGCGACGAAATTGTGAAATTCAGCAACAAGCTCTGGACAATGAGCTACATTGAAACATAGTTCATAGAATGTTATAAATATTACTCTTGTTCCATGAGAAACGGGAAGCAAGGCACCATATGCTTCTTTTTCAATATGATATCTTAAGCAAAAAAATGGTTAAATAACTAGCTTATATATACT
>CAZPKQ010000038.1:0-5717 GCA_964587205.1 uncultured Candidatus Saccharibacteria bacterium
GAAACTACATCTCCCGTATCTGTAGGTCTCAAGGATTTATTTTCTTTTTGGACATAACCTCGATCTTCGATAGTCTTACAGATCGAAGCGTAGGTCGAAGGTCTGCCGATCCCTCTTTTTTCTAGCTCTTTGATAAGTCCGGCTTCTGTATATCTTGAAGGTGGCTGGGTCTCTTTTGCTATGTCATTTATAGAAATAAGTGAGAGAATCTCTCCCTTTGTAGCTGGTGGAAGAGAATTTTCATCACCGGTCGAATCTGGATCTGCCTTTAGCCAACCATCAAACAATATTCTAGAACCATTGGCTTCGAAGTCTGGTATCGATTCTTTGGAATCTACATTTGCAATGATTTTTGTCCTTGTGATATGAGCGTCGGTCATCTGTGATGCTACAGCTCTCTGCCAGATCAGCCTGTATAGCTTCTTTTGTTCATCATTGTGACCAGCATTTTCTTTTTCGAAGTGTGTCGGCCTAATCGCTTCATGAGCTTCTTGTGCATTTTTGCTCTTGGCCGAATATGTATGAAATTGCAAATATTCCTTGCCGTATTTCTTTTCGATAGTACCGGCGATCTGACCTAGAGCCTGCTTGCTCAAATTTGTCGAATCGGTACGCATGTATGTAATAAGACCCGATTCGTAGAGCTTTTGGGCTATGCCCATAGTCCTTGAAGGGGAATAGCCAAGGCGCGAGCTAGCAGTCTGTTGTAATGTAGAAGTGATGAATGGTGCTCTTGGAGACCTTTTTTGTTCGGATTCTTCTATGTCCAAGATTCTCCACTTGTCTTTTTTGGCTATTTTCAAAATTCTATCTACTTCGCTTTTTTCTCGAGGTTCCTTGGAACAGGTCATAGCAAGAGCTTCGCCCTTATCTGTATTCCACACACCCTCTATCACCCAATAAGGTTCTGGTTTGAATGCACGGATCTCCCTCTCTCTTTCCATTATTATGCGTAATGCGGGTGATTGGACTCGTCCTGCTGATAATCCGTAGCGGACTTTCTTCCAGATCAAACCAGAGAGATCGTATCCGACTATACGGTCAAGGACTCTTCTCGCTTCTTGTGCCTCTCGCAAATGCTCATCTATGTCTCTTGTATGATCGAGCGCTTCCAAAACGGCTTCCTTTGTAATCTCATGATACGAAGCTCTTTTTATTTTTTTTGAAATATTTGCGCCAAGTCTATCTTTCAAAACTTCCTTGATATGCCAAGCTATAGCTTCACCTTCTCGATCGGGGTCGGTTGCAAGGACTATTTCATCTGACTTCTTTGCAATATCTGTAATCTCAGCCAAGACAGGCTCCTTCTTTGGGACTATCTCATAATGAGGAATAAAACCGTGCTCAATATCAACGGCTTTTTTATTTGATTTTGGGAGGTCTCTTACATGACCTACGGAGGCGCGGACTGTATAACCATTTCCCAAATATTTGGAAATGGTTTTTGCTTTCGATGGTGACTCGACGATGACAAACTTCATATATTGCTACTAGTATTACATGTAAATAATATTTTGCAAAATTTACCATCTTTTGAGTCGTATTTCTGATCCATCATTCAAAATCATATTTTTTATTTCTAATTGACTAAGTAATATACTCAACTCGATTGCATTTAATGAAAGTTTATCTACAATTTCGGTTTTGGTTTTTGGATTTTCTTTTAGTAATTCGATTATTGATTTTTCATTGGATGATAAATTGTCATAAGTGACATTATCAAACATACTCATACTGCCTAGCCTGTCACTTGTCTCAATGTCTGAATGTGACTGGTTTAGAGTAGTTCTATTTGGTATATCTTTTGCTTTGCTAGTTTCTCGTCTTGATCTGCTGGGAGAAATGGGCGGGCTAAAATCTTTGAGACCGAGGTTGTACAAAATTTCATCTGAATTTGTAATGGGTATCGCTCCGTCTTTGTACAATAAATGCGGACCAAAGCTCGTTTCAGAAAAGATAGAACCAGGAATTATCATTACATCTCTATTGAATTCTAAAGCGTGCTTGGCAGTAAGGAGTGTACCAGAGCCTTGTTTGCCCTCTATGATGAGGGTGGCGTGACTGATACCTGCCATCAGACGATTTCTTGTAGGGAATGTCCACAAAGCGCTTGGCTGGTCATTGTCGAATGGAGAGATAAGTGTATTGCCAGTATCAATGATCTTTTTTGCAAGAGCGATATGGTTGTGGGGATATATGACACTATCGGAAAGGCCGGAGCCTGGTACGGCGATAGTTTTGAGACCGTTTGCGAGGGCGGATTCGTGGGCTATGGAGTCTATACCCAAAGCCAATCCAGAGACAATGACTATTTTGTAGCCTTTTAGGCCCGCCATGAGATGTTTTGTGACATCTGCACCATAATCTGTATGATTTCGTGCACCGACGACGCAGAGGAATCGATAATCTTCTTCTATAATATCGGCACCTGCAAGTTCCAAAAATGGCGGTGGTTTGTCTATCTGTCTCAAAAGTAGGGGGTATTGATTGAATGTTATTCTTCTTGTTTGCATTTTATGAAATGTTATTGACTTTGGGTTTTATTTTGATAAAATTCGACTATCTTGCGAGGTGAAATTCCTCTCTCGGCCTAAGCTGGGGGCAAGACATCAAGGGTCCTTCGGGACCTTTTGGTGTTTATCCATTACACTCCAAAACATGAACTTTCTACGATCGACACTTTTAAGTATCAAAATAACGTTTTTCGACATAAAATTAAAAGTTATAGATATGTATGTAATACTAATATTGTCTATGTGCAGATATTGATAACCATGTTCGATAATAGTACTTTCGATTATTTCTTTTATACGCAAAAGCAGAGATAATCGGCTGATTCGATCTTTAATGGGTCTAAGTTTTCTGTTTTTATTTTTTCGGATTAAATGATTGAAACCAGAATATGTTAAATTAAATGAAATTTTTAATTGGGGTATCTCTAGCGATTTAATACGGCTATAAAAATCTATGGCCAATTTGTACAGATTTTGATATCGACTCATCCGTGAAGTATACAAAGTCAAAATGAAGAAATTATGAAAAAGAAATGAAAAAAGAATAAAAATTGCGAGGTTAAACCTCGCAAATCTAATTGTGAGGTTTAACCTCGCAAACAAAGCACCTCGCAAGTCAAATTAGGTTGTGATAGACTTAAATTATGCTAGACATCAAGTTTATAAGAGATAATAAAGACCTTATTACTCTCGCTTCAAAAAAGAAGCACATCGACTTCAAAGTCGAGGATTTATTGGCTGTTGACGAGAAAAGACGTTCTCTAATGTCATCCGTCGAAAAGAAGCGCGCCGAACAAAATTCCGCAAGCGAAAAGATCGCAAAAGCAAGCGATCCTGCTTCGCGTCAGGCCCTCATAGACGAGATGAAGAAGGTCAAATCCGAACTCGAAAAAGAGGAGGAATCTCTCAAAGATGTGATGAAGGACTGGCAAAATTTGATGCTTCGAGTCCCAAATTTACCAGATATGTCGGTACCAGACGGCGATAGTGACGCAGACAACAAAGAAGTCAAAGTCTGGGGCGAGAAGACTAAGTTTGATTTCGAACCAAAGGACCATGTAGATCTTATGACTATGCACGGTATGGTCGATTTTGAGCGAGGCTCCAAGGTCCATGGTTTTCGAGGATATTTCCTTACTGGTGATGGTGCTAGACTTTCATTTGCAATATGGAATTATGCTTTAGAATTTTTCGGAAGTCGTGGTTTCAATCCTATTATTCCACCTATTATTCTTCGTAGGGTCAATTTCCTTGGTAGCGGATATTTGCCACAAGGCGAAGAAGATCTATACAAGACTCAAGATGGCGACTACCTCGCTGGTACAGCAGAAGTTCCGATCATGGGATTCCATGCCGACGAAGTCCTCTCAAAGGATCAATTACCAAAAAAATACCTCGGTTTCTCACCATGTTATAGAAGAGAGGCGGGTGCGCACGGCAAGGATGTGCGAGGCCTCATTCGTGTTCATGAATTTTACAAATTCGAGCAGGTCATAATTTGCGAAGCAAACCATGAGACATCGGTCAAACATCATGAAGAGGTCAATACAAATACCGAACAATTCATCGAGTCCTTGGGTATTCCGTATCATACCGTCGTCAATTGTGGTGGAGATCTAGGTCAAGGACAGGTGAAGAAATACGATATAGAGCTTTGGGTCCCAAAGGAGAACAAATACCGCGAGATCAGCTCCGCTTCATATTTCCATGATTTCCAGACGCGTAGACTCAATATAAAGTACAAGGACGAGCAAGGTGTACAACGCTATGCTCACTCACTCAATTCAACAGCTATCCCTACACCTAGGATTCTTGTGTCTTTGGTCGAAAATTACCAACAGGCCGATGGAAGTATCAAGATTCCAGAAGTGCTCAGGAAATATTTTGGGAAAGATTCGATCAATCTGCTATGATTGAGTGATGAGATCGTATAGCCGACTTTCAAATATACAATCGAAGAAATTCGATAATGTTAGGAAAAAGAAAAAAGTTTATTTGGCATCATTGATTGTTTTAAACTTGTGTCTATTGGTCTTTTGTATACATCGGTTTTTTGGTTTGGATTATTTTGATATAAAATCCATTACGATAAATGGTGCAAATGATGTCATTGTAAGTGCAATCCAAAACAAGTCGGCACAAATTCTTAACGGTTCATTTTTCGGTCTAATTTCAAAAAACAATATTTTTGCCTATCCAAAATCCAAATTGATATCCGCGATCGGAGAAGTCTCTCCTGATATTCAAGGTATAAATATTTACAGTCAAAATCGCAATAGTCTAGTTATAGATATTGTCCAAAAGAAGCCTGCGGCAGTGGTCTGTACTTCATTGCCAGATAGTGACAATGGAGAAGATTTCGATGACTGTTATTTTGCTGATTGGTCTGGATTATTGTTTGCAAGAGCGGGTACGACGACAGATAAGATTCATTTCTATTATATTCCAAGCCTAAATGATGCCACGTCTTCAAGAGAGAATATTATAGGTCTTTATGCTACTTCGACCAATGATTTTATTGCTCTTGATAAATTTTACAAAAATGTCGAAGACAATGGATTTGAACCAAAATATATCTTGATAAATGATAATGGAGAATTCGAAATGTATGCCGATGATACGATTATATACTTCAATAAAGACAAGTCTCTAGATGAACAGTTAGACAATCTTATTTCATTTTGGAATCATGCAAAAAGCAAAAATCCAAATGCCAAATTTGAATATATAAAGTTGCAGTACAGCCCAAATATCTTCTATATCGAAAAATGAAAAACTTTTTTATTGTAATTTTTGGCGGAATATTCTTAATCTTTTTTGGTATAGCGATTTTTAGTCATGATTATTGGGGATTAAGGACCGATCTTGTAAAATATTTTAGCGATTTGGCCTCAAATGGCGTGGCCAATATTACCAACGCTGTTACTACACCTATTCAAAATAGCTCGATCTCTGGTCTCAAGCGATATGTCAGATTTACAGCAAGTGAAGAGGAAAGTCTGCTCAATGCAGCAACTCTTTCATTACCAAAAAACTATGATGAAAATATATCGGCAAAAGCATATTTGGTAGTCAGGCTCAGGGACAATAAGACAATGATCGAATATGATGCAGACCGGCTTCTTCCGATCGCTTCATTGACCAAGCTTATCACAGCAAGTGTCGCCAAGAAATTGGTCAAAGACAATACTAAGGTCAAGATTA
>CAZPKQ010000039.1:0-5622 GCA_964587205.1 uncultured Candidatus Saccharibacteria bacterium
TTGGATGGTGAGGGTTTGCTCTGCAACTTTTTCAGTAAGTTTATTGTTTAACATGTTTAGTCTATGTGCGAGGTTGGAGATAGTGATCATCTGAAGAGATTCTTTTTTATGTGACATAATTATTACCATGCCAGATATTATGGACATGATAAAAGTAATTAATACTGTAATTAGATTAGTACCCGTGTCGCTATTTATTGCTAATGAAGCTATTAATATCCACATACTAATGACTAAGGAATTTTTACCTAACATTTTTAGTTCACTAATATCAAATTCAATCGCATAGTATACTAATAGTGACAAAAATATTGGCATACCGAATAAACCAAATTGTGCGATATTCCAATTCTCGGTAAAACTTCCAGTGATTGCACCCCAAGTAAATAAAGATAACATCATGATTATACTTATTAATAGAAAAATATCTTTTTTCTTGTCAATAAATTTAAATTGGTTCTTATATTTTTCAAAAAAAATGTAAACACAAGAAAAAATTGATAAAATTTCAATAACATATGAATAATAAGAAAAGAGTGATTCCTGACTTAAGCATTTATCGATGTCGAAAGACGTCAGGATTAATCTTGTTGGAGCAAGTATTATTAGTGGTATATAGATAACAAAAGTAATAATCTTTAATTTGAACGGTATATCCTTCTTGTGTATCAGTAAATACAATAAATAAGTGCTACTAATATGTATTATCGGTTCAATAAGTATTTGTGTTGACCAAATAAACATTATTATGTCACTTCTGTTACTTGCCCAAAAAATCAAGTCAAGTATTACCCATAGCGAAAAAAATAATGTAATCATGAGAAATACAATATTTACTAACCTCTTAGTGTTTTTAAGATAGAAATATATTCCTATATATAAAGTAATTACGAAGATCGGTATATGGGAATAATATACTAGAGAAGGAACATTATCAGAAAATATCAGATAAAATGGATTATTTGAGTTACAAAACATGATTGAGAAGTATAATACATTAAATTATACTATTTTGTATAATTAACTAATATGGATGAGATTGATGTAAATAGTAAACGCTTATTATTATTTTTTCTTATTTCTATTATGATCTCGATTATTGCAATCTATACCAGATATATCCTTTTCAAGGATTATCTGATTATTTAAGATAACCCCACCTCTTAAGTTTAATAATACCATCATTAGAAAATTTTGATCCAATATCATTCCTATAAAACATTTTCGGTATATGAATTTTGTTTATCAGATTATAAGTATTTTTTCTAGCTAATTCAATTTTTTTTCCTGTTCCTGTTACGTATATCAAATATCCTCTATCGTCTGATATATAATATTTTTTTCTTTTTTTATCAAATGAAATTTCTTCAAAATGAATTTTTTCGAATTCCTTACTCGAAATAGTCTTATTGAAATGTAGATATGTGCCAATCTGTGATTGCTCATCAATTTTTTTTGCGAATGGAAAAGGAGGTATTGCAACTAACACGACAACACCAAAATTTTTTTTATATTTCAAATCAAAATCTATACCTCTGGCTGTACAGTTTAATATTTCGAACCAGGATGAATTATTAAGCTCAGTTTGAAGATGCACAATTGGTGAGCCAAATCTAGAAGTTGCTTCAAGTGGGTAACATCCATTTTTATTTACTATACAGTTAATATCAAAAACACCCCTGTAATTAATTTTCTGAAGGTATGGTTTTATTTTGTTTAATGTTAATTCAGTAAACTTACTATCATCTGACTCATACCAACCTAATGTACCCATTTCACTAGTGGTGGGGCCAAGGTCACCAGGAAATAATTTTTTATGTTCAATATTTATTAAAGTTGGACCAATCCAATTTCTACCATTAAAGTATCTAGTTGCAGCAATTTCAACACCTACAATTCGTTCCTGAAGAGTTATTAAATCGGTTTTTGTAGCATTATTTTTATTGTATGACCTCAGTACATCTATAGTATCACTACCATCTTTAAAATTTCCTACGAAATTTATACTTTTACTTGATGAACCATTTTGCTTAATTACCCATGCTTTAGGGTTTTTATTAATAAATTGTATTGCTTTATTAATGTTACTAAAATTATAACTAGGGATCGATTTCAGGCCATACTCTTCAAAAATATTTTGCGCTAAAACCCTATCTTGCTCAAGTAAGTCTCCATATAGCGAGCCACCAAATACATTATACCCATCTTTTCTCAATCTATCCTGGTCGTGACCATAACCAACATCGTCAAATATTATTAAGCCATCTTTACTGACCCAATTAAGTTCCACCCTCCAATCTGAGGTTTTATTTAAGATTTCCTTAAAGTTGCGTCTTCTATCCTTTTCTTCAATAAAAATTTTAACATCATGTCCGTCGTTTCTAAGTATTCTTGCAATATTTCCAGCAATTAGATCGTTTGAAATAAACAGTATTCGCATGGTATGATTATTATAAGAAAATATATCATTTTATGGGACTTAATACAAAATATATTCCAAGAATTCTAATAGCAGTAATATTTTTAAGCTTATTAATTACATTTGATAAAACTGTAATTAATAAGGAGTTTGATATTACTAATTATTATGAGGAGATATAAAATAAATAGGACATGAATTGGTTTTATTTATCGTTGATACCACCCTTTCTTTTCTCAGTAGCAAATCATATAGATAAATACCTCCTATCTAGATACATAAAAGGCGGGGGAGTCGGATCTCTAATAATTTTTTCGTGCTTATTTTCTATCCTTATTTTACCTGTCTATTTCTATTTTAAACCCGAAGTTATTGACGTTAATTTTGTCGACGTTCTATTGCTAATAATTGTTGGTGTGGTGAATACACTAGGTGTATTATTTTATCTTACCGCGCTTTCTAAGGAGGACGCCTCAATTGTGGTACCGTTAGTACAATTGACGCCCATATCAGGCTACATATTCTCTTTTTTATTTTTTGGCGAAACAATAACAGGTGCTCAGTTTTTCGCTGCTCTATTTATATTAACTGGTTCGGTTATGTTGTGCTTCAGTCTATCAAATGGGGTATTAGTATTTAAGTGGAAGACTGTAATGTATATGCTTATCTCCACTATACTTTTTGGGTTGCATGGTTCTTTATTCAAATTTGTTACTATTGGCGAGAATTTTGTTAAATCATTTTTTTGGGAATACGTGGGCTTGTTAATATCGGGAATATGTTTTTTTGTCTTTAACAAAAATTTTAGATCAGAATTCGTAAGTTTGGTCATGAATAATAAATTTAATGTCTTTATTGTTAATTCAGTAAATGAGACGATTGTGTTTTTTGCTAATATAATCGTAGCGCTATGCTTTACTTTGGCACCCGTATCACTCGTTCTAGCTGTTGGCGGTTTACAGTCACTGTTTGTTTTTCTTATAGGATTGTTAATTTATGTAATCTTTCCTAAGATTAGTAAAGAAGAAGTAAAATTAGGATATTTGAGTTATAAAGGATTAGCTATAGTTATTATTATATACGGTGGATATCTAATGAGTACAGCTTAATCATTCGAGGTATAATTGTGGGGATGAATTTTAACATTTTCCCAAATCAAGTATGTGGAGCTGAATTACCAGGTTTTTTAGGTTTAGATTTTTCTACTGCACCACAATTATTGTTTTATTCATATATTCCGATAATTTTAATTTCGCTATTTATAGGCGTCCGGGTTTATTTTAAAGAAAGAGGTAATTTACAAGGAAGATTATTTTTTGGTTTAACAATCTTTTTCGTTTTATGGGTTATCAATATCATTTTTCAATGGATTTCTTCTTATCATGTTGTACTTATGTTTGCTTGGCAACTTACCGCGTTTTTCGAAATAGGTATGTATATATGTGCAGGATATTTTTCATATGTCTTTCTATATAAAAAAGATATAAGTTATTATGGTAAAGTACTGTTACTTACTATTTTTGCTCTAATCTCTGTGTTTTTGCCGACAAAATTTAATATAGTGAGTTATGATGTTATAAACTGTGAAGGTATTATCGGTAACATGTGGAAAATTATTTATATCATCGAATCAAGTCTTATCGTTTGGATTTCCTACATAGGTTATTTGAATTTTAAGACTTCAAAAGATATAAACGATAAAAAGAAGATCTCGCTATTCAGTATAGGCATGGTTTTCTTTTTGTTCATTTTCTTTCTATCAAATTTTTATGCTGAGGTTACTAAGATTTATGAATTTAACCTTTGGGGTCCTTTAGGCATGTTAATTTTTTTAAGTTGTCTATCATACCTAATGGTAAAATTTAAAATTTTTAACCTCAAACTCATCGGTTCAAACGTCCTAGTTCTTTCTCTCTGGATATTAACTGCATCTTTACTTACCATCCAAGATATAAATATTAGTCATGCGGTAACAGCTATCACTCTAATTATATCTATAATATTCGGTTTGATACTTATCCAATCGGTTAGGAATGAAGTTAATCAAAGAGAGAAAATCGAAAGACTTGCTTTTGATCTCACATCTGCAAACGATAGACTTCTTGAAATTGATAAACAAAAATCAGAATTCGTGTCTTTTGCAACCCACCAACTGCGCGCACCTCTAACAGCTATGAAAGGGTATACATCACTTATCCTTGAAGGAGAAATGGGTAGTGTAAATGATGATGTTAAGAAAGCTGTTAAAAGAATTTTTGATTCTTCAACTACACTTGAAAACATCGTTGATGATTATTTAAACATTTCTAGAATAGAACTTGGTACCCTCCAGTACAACTTCGACATGATAAACCTAAAGGATGTGCTATGTAGTGTAGTAGAGGAATTGAAGCCAAATATTGAAAAGAAAGGTCTTGAACTCAATCTATCAATAAATCCAAGTACTATAAATACTAGATTTATGGTACGAGCAGATAAAGAAAAAATAAAACAAGTTATATCAAATTTGATTGATAATTCTGTTAAATATACTCCTTCAGGGTCGATTAATATAAGTTTAGATAAAGATATGAATAAGCGAAAAATTTTGGTTTCTATAAAGGATACCGGTGTCGGTATTTCACCAGATGTTATGCCTAAACTATTTTCAAAGTTTGTAAGAGCTGATAATGCTAACAAACAAAATATATTTGGTACTGGACTTGGTCTATATATTGCGAGTCAAATAGCTCTAGCTCACCATGGGCGTATCTGGGCTGAATCCAAAGGAGAAGGTAAAGGCTCGGAATTCTACTTGGAGCTTGATATGGAACTTTAACTATATGTTATAATTTATTCAATGTTCATCGAAGATTCACAGTTGAATAAATTTATTCTTGATTCCAACCTGGTGTCTAAGCCTGATTTGGAGAATGCACAAAAAGAAGCCGAGAAAAAGGGGGTGAGAATTGGGGAGATACTGGTAAAAAATGGGAATATTACCGAAGATAATCTTCGGAGAATGCAGGCTTATGTTCTGGGTATTCCATTCGTAGATTTGAAGAATAAAAAAATTCCTTTTGATACTTTATCTCTCATCCCAGAACCAGTAGCTAGAACTCACAATATAGTTGCTTTTAAAAAAGACGATTCTACTCTAGAGGTAGCTATGCTTGATGTGGACGATTTGTCTGCAATTGATTTTATAAAAAAGAAAGTAAACC
>CAZPKQ010000040.1:0-5446 GCA_964587205.1 uncultured Candidatus Saccharibacteria bacterium
CCTGAATAAATTCACCAAAGAAAATAAAAATCCAATGACCAGCTTCATGAATAATAAGATCTACACTATCGATAATATGCCAGTTTTCATTGCTCAAACAATAAATAAAATAAAAGGCCACAATCAAAACCGTAACAAGCTTAGTCAAATCCAAGTTTTGTCTGATATTATTCATATCTCAATGCTTCTATAGGAGACTTACGCGATGCCTGTCTTGCTGGATAACCACCGAAGACAAGACCGATCAAAGCGGAAACACTAAGGCCAAGGAATGCCCCTCCCCACGGAAAGACAAATGACCAACTGACTCCCAAACCTTTCGAAAGTACCAAAGCCGATATCAAAGCTAGACTTGATCCCAATATTATTCCGACCAAACCTCCAATAGCAGTCAGAAGCACCGCCTCAAGTAAGAACTGTGAAAGAATATCGCGATCGGTTGCGCCTAAGGCTTTTCTCAAACCGATCTCCCTAGTCCTTTCGGTAACGGAAACAAGCATTATATTCATAATACCTACACCACCCACAAACAAAGCTATAGAGGCTACAGCGACCAAGAAATATGTTAGAGCATTTGTAATAGTCGATAGTCTATTGGCCAAATCCTGTTGAGTCTGAACAGTAAAATCATCTTTGTCTGGATCCGTTATTCCGTGCGATTCCCGTAATGTGTACTTGATATCTTCGGATGTAGCTGGCACATCACGATCCGAATTTGCTTGCATAATTATCCTGTTGAATGATTTTTTGCCGGTAATATAATCTTGAGCTGTCGTATAAGGCACCAAGACCATATCATCGAAATTGAAAAGTGATCCGCCGCCCGTTTCAGGCAGGACTCCTAGGACTTTGAAATTTCTGCCTTTAATTTTGACTTTTTTGCCTATTGGATCTTCGACTCCAAACAATTTGTCTGTAATCTTGTGTCCCAAGACCACGACATCGCTCCTCGAACTGACATGTTCCTCACCAAAAAACTCACCTTGGGGATGCAAATCGAAAATTTCAGTCATAAGTCCTGTCGCCCCGAATATTGAAACTTGATAGGTATTTGAATTGTATGAGACTGGACCAGCGCCGAAGACTGTAGGCATCAATGATTTCAGAGCAGGTACGTTTGCTTTATTTCTTAAAGCGACTATGTCTTTTTCTTTGAGAGAATCGCTAAATAAGAAGGCTACATCTGACGGTCCGCTAGGTTCCCTTCCAGGTATTACCGCTATAGTATTTGTTCCCAAACCTTGGACTTGTCCCAAAATCAATTTCTGAGCTCCAGCACCAAGAGAAACCACAAGCATGATAGCAGTTATGCCGATAACGATTCCAAGAATAGTAAGAGCCGACCTAGATCGATTGGTTGTAAGTCCCTTGAGCGCAGTTGTGAAAGTGTGTTTGTAAGTCATATGTCAAAATTAAATATTCAAAATAAAAAATTAAATATTTACAAAAAATAAATCATCAAAATTCTTATTGGAACTATTTACTTTTAATTTTATATTTTGCATTTTGGACTTTGCACTATTTGACGAATTCATCATCTGGAGTAAGCCTTTTCCTAACCTTGACATCCTTTTCTATTTCTCCGTCCATAAGATGAATAATTCTTTCGGCATGTTCGGCTGTAGAAGTCTCGTGAGTGATAAGGACTATAGTTTTGCCTCTCATTTCATTCAAATGTTGGATGATTGCCATGACATTTTTACCTGATTTTGAATCCAAGTTACCCGTAGGCTCATCGGCAAAAATAACTTCCGGATCGGTGACCAAAGCTCTAGCAATAGCCACCCTCTGCTTCTCTCCACCCGAAAGCTCCGATGATTCATGATAAAGCCTATGAGACAAACCGACCGCTTCAATAGCTTCCCTAGTCCTACCATCCCATTCTTTCTCAGATATTTTCGAATAATATAGAGGCAATTTCACATTGTCATAAACCGTTGTCCTCGGAAGCAAGTTGAAGGCCTGAAAAACAAATCCTATTTCTCGATTTCTAAGCAGAGCCAATTCATTTCTAGAATAGGTCGTTGTATTTTTGCTATTAAAAGTATACTTGCCAGCACTTGGCTCATCGAGCAAACCAAGTAAGTGAAGGAGGGTCGACTTACCACTACCAGAAGGTCCCATAATTGCCAAAAACTCACCTTTTCGAACATTGAAAGTGACATTTTTCAGTGCGATAGTATCAGTCCCATCGTGATACGATTTTCTCAAATTGTTTACTTCTATTATGTTTGTCATTACTTGATATAAGTGACAACCTTATCACCCTCTCTTAGACCAGAAATAACCTCAGTCATACCATCAGAACCTTTGAGACCTACTTTGAGTGGAATAGATGAAAAGTCTTTACCATCTTGATTTACAAGACGAGTTGATTTTTCATTTCCCTCCAAAACAACTGCCCTCGTAGGAATTATCAAAACATTTTTCCTTTCGTTGGTCTTGATATCTAGATTTGCAGTCATACCAGATCTTATCCTGCTATCCTGATAGACGAATTGTAGAGTTATCTTGTAAGTAGGTACACCTTCAAGAATAGTCTCCGCTGGATCTATAAATGTAACTACCGTTGCAAAATCTATATCTTGACCATAAGCATCTAGGGTGGTCGATGCCTTATCGCCGATCTTGATCTTGGCTATATCCGCTTCTGGTACATATGCTTCTACTTTGTATTGTCCTTCACTTATTATTGAAAATTGAATGGAACCCGGATTTACATATTCACCAAGTTCTGGCGAAACCTTAGTCACAGTCCCTGATATCGGAGCTTTGAGGGTATTTTTGTCCAATTCGGCTCTATAGGCCTCTACGACAGATCTCTGTGCAAGTATTGACTCTGCAGAAGAACCTGAACTTTTCAAGACAAAACCACTATAAGATTGATTGTAAGATGAGATAGCACTATCCAAAGCGGTTTTTGTATTGGAAACAGAGGCTATGGCTTGATTGAGCGTAGTAAGAGCCGTATTCATCTGTGTGACTTTTGTATCGATAACCGAACGAGTAAGGCCTGAATTGGAAGTATTTAGATTGCTTACGATAGTATTTAGATCATCAATAAAAGATTTTATTACTATTTCATATTGAGAAATTGAATCGATAAGACCTTGAGCTTTGTCGCTGGTCGTGGCATTCGATAGATCAATTTTCCATTTATTGAAAGTATCAGTGATACCTGCCCTTTTTTGATTTATGGAATTTTCTTGAGTAGGAGAATCTGTTCTAATATTGATAGTAGGGTTTGCGCTTTGCGGATTGTCGAAGAAAGTATCAGCATAGGTAAATATTGCCGATTGTGTCAAAGCCAAAGCTGTCCTACCTGTATTCAAAGCGTCTTTCTTGGCATTATCCATAGCGATCTTATATGTACTGACTTTTGATTCTTCTGAAGCCAATTCGGGAGCGTTTAGGCTTCTAGTCATATCTGCAAGCTTGGCCAAAGCAGAATTTAGGTTGGCCCTGTCGGTATTTGAATCCAATGTAGCAAGTACATCTCCTTTATTGACCCTATCCCCTACTTTTATTTTGATATTTGTGATGCGACCAGACTTTTCGAAAGCTAAATCGGCTTTTTCGATCGGAGAAACCTTACCCGTAACACTGACTCTTTCTTCTATATCGCCATACTTGGCTATAGCAAAATCAAAGACTTTCTTGGTCTCACCGGTAAAGAAAAAATAATAGACGAGAATAGCAAGGACAATCACTCCGATTATAGAGTATTTATTCTTTATGTATTTACTGACAAAAGACTTTTTCATTCCCTATCATTATAGCAAGAAAAGTCTTTTAACTTATTCACAAAAGAAAAAGAGGCTTTCGCCTCTTTTTCTTAGCCGACTATCTCGACTAGAGTACCTCTTCGTCCTGGTATAGCACCACCAAGATAAATAATGTTCTCTTCGCTGTCTATATGAGCAACCTTGATGTTTTTGACTGTGACTCTATCGCTACCCATGCGACCGGCCATCCTCGTACCTACCGGAACACGTGTCCTTAGACCTCCACCGATAGAACCCGGCTCTCTTTCAGAGTGCTTCTGGCCGTGAGTCCTAGGACCTCCACCGAAACCATGTCTCTTGACGACACCTTGGAATCCTTTACCCTTTGAGATGGCACTGACCGTGACCATATCTCCAGGATTGAATTGGCCAATCTCGATCTTATCACCGACTTTTTGGGTGATAGTATCTTCGACTCGGAATTCTTTGAGCGAAGCAAAAGATCCAAGCTCCTTTGTATGACCATTCTCTGCTTTGCTAAGTCTGTTTGGATTTGTGACACCTTCACCGACTTGGACCGCAGAATAGCCGTCATTTTCTTTTGTCCTAACTTGAGTTACGACATTTCCTCTGATTTCGACAGCAGTAACAGGAATAGCAACCCCGCTTGCATCGTATATCTGAGACATATTGAGTTTTCTTCCTAAAATGAATTTCATTGCAGTTATTTATTTAAGTATCTTTATCCCTCTCTCGTCCTTCATTTCTTGCTTTACAAGGAATGAAGGATTCATTCGGGATAGCTTCGCTACATCATCTTTACATCTATGTTTACACCTGATGGAAGACTCAAATTTGTCAGAGCTTCGATGACTTTTGGATTTGGATTGACAATATCGATCAAACGCTTGTGAACCCTCATCTCAAATTGTTCACGGGCATTCTTGTCGATAAATGAAGAACGATTGACTGTGTATTTCTTGATCTCGGTAGGCAACGGTACAGGACCATGAAGCTCAGCATCGTATCTTGCGGCAGTATCAATGATCTGCTTCAAGGACGCATCCAAAATCTTGTGCTCATATGCACGGACTCTGATGCGAAGATGAGGAGCTGAACCAGCAACCTTTGCCTTCTTTGCACGAGGTGCTTTGGTCTTTACCTCTTTATTTTCATTTATTGTTGACATGTTTCGATGTAAAATCTTAAAAATTAAATCTTTAATCTGATATTTTTAATTTGAGATTTTAGATTTAAGATTTAAGATTATTAAGCTACGACCTTGGTTACGACTCCTGCACCGACAGTCTTACCACCTTCACGAACAGCGAATCTTTGCTTGTCTTCTAGAGCAACTGGTGCAACTAGCTTGACCTTGAATGTGATAGTATCTCCAGGCATGACCATTTCTACTTTCTCTGGAAGAGTAACTTCACCTGTAACGTCTGTAGTACGGATATAGAACTGAGGCTTGTAACCTGTGAAGAATGGAGTGTGGCGACCACCTTCCTCTTTCTTCAAAACGTAAACTTCAGCTTCAAATTCTGTATGAGGCTTGACTGAGCCTTTCTTGGCTAGAACTTGACCTCTTGAAACATCGTCCTTTGCAGTACCACGGAGCAATAGACCGGCATTGTCTCCTGCCATACCTTGTTGTAGAGATTTGTTGAACATTTCGATACCTGTAACAACGGTTGTTGTTGTATCCTTGAAACCGACAA
>CAZPKQ010000041.1:0-5339 GCA_964587205.1 uncultured Candidatus Saccharibacteria bacterium
TCCCGGCATAATCAAAGTTGTTTTATGTCAATTTTTGCGGTATTCTGCAATATACTCCCTAATACGCTCGTAACGCACAAGCTTCGTAGGGCAGGCCACATTGCGGGATCGTCTAATGGGTCTCCTACGCTTGTAACGCACAAGCTTCGGAGGACCTGTATGACTTCGACAGTATAGTTAGGTGATATAGAGTAAGTCTGTATTATTAAATTGCGGGATCGTCTAATGGTAGGACGCAGCTCTCTGAAAGCTGTTATCTTGGTTCGAATCCAAGTCCCGCAGCAATGGTTCGTGAAAAGGCATATTATGCCTTTGAGCGAAGCATATTGCTAGCGGAGCGCAGGATGAGAACGCCGGAGCGTGCGAGGTCTAGCAAGACCGAGCCGCGAGGCGGTGCCCAGCCCGAGCGAGCGGGTAGCGAGCGAGAGGCGAGGGCGAATCCAAGTCCCGCAGCAATTGATCTGTACCCCATAAAGTAGAAATGATTTTTTGGCAGCGAGCCATACGGAGCCTTTTTTATAATGATATCAGCATATTATCAATTTTTTATACAAACTCTAACCCCTTGAAATTTTCTGTTATTATGATAGCCTATAGATACAAACGGCTTCGGCCCGACTCTATCGCATGGTAGAGGTAACAAGAAGAATTCAGGGTAGCAATGCCTTGAATTTTTTCGTTAAAGCGGCAAAATCTTCTTTACTTACATTAACTTCGAGCTTATGACTCAAGCGTCGTGCATCCACTAAGCGTATTTGAGACAAAATAGCTGTACTCGTTGTAGAATCATCTTCTTTTGTGAGTTGAAAGTAGTATCTAGTCTTCTTGTTGGTATGGGTAAGTGGAATAGCCCAGAAGACTTCATTATTGAATTTTTTATAGATAATTACTGGGCGAAGGTAGTCTTCACCTCCACCATCCTGTTCAAAGCCTATGTTCATACCAAGTGTGCACCACCAAATCTCACCTTCATGGAAGAAAGGCCTTTTTTCAATCTGATCTACTACCGGTTTCTTATTATGCCATTTTTGAAAATCTTTTTTCATTGATTTATATTATACTTGTAATTACCATTAGAACCTATTTGTTGTAATTTCAAAACCACATGATTACCTTATATAACGTAATTTCTCAGGATGGTTTTATAGCACGTAAGAATGGGAGCGAAGATTTTATTCCAGACGATACGTGGCAGTATTTTTTGGATTTGTGTAGTCAATATGGTGCGCTGATCATTGGCCGTAAGACTTATGAAACCATTAAGAAATATGATAAACACCTTCTTGATTCATTTGAGAGTATACCTATCAAGAAAATAATTGTTACGAGTGACCGCTCATTTAGTGCAGACTCAAGACTAGGATATATTATTATGCATTCGCCTGAAGAGGCACTTAACTTTGCTCCAGATGCTCTTGTCTCAAGTGGTCCAACTCTAAATAATTATTTACTGGAAAATAATTTTGTTAAAAAAATTATTCAAAAAAAGATACCTGTATCTATAGGAGAAGGTATTAGTCCATATGATGTTAATCTGGCAAGATCGGTATCTATTGTTTATGTCTGATGAAAAAAAGGTGAGCCTAAGTGTAATATAACCGATCAAGATTTGATCTAGGCCACTTTCATTTCTATTCTAGTTCCTCAATAATTTTCTTGGATATTTCGTCAGGATTATTAATTTCTGAATCAATGATTGTTGCTTCAATTAAAGGATTTTCGTGATAAAACATTTCGTTTGCCTTAAAGTATTCTTCAATCTCTAAAATTTTTGAATTTGAAAGCTCAATAACGCCAAGCGATTCTTTTGAACGTTCGAGAACTCGCTTGAGTCTGAGGTCTTGGGGAGCGGTCAGTCTAAATGCGTAAAGGCTTGAATTGTGTCTTGTAGATAGTTCTTTTAGATTGATCAAGTCTTTCGATGATGATATTTGTTCAACAATAATACTTACTCCATTTTGAAGATATGTATTTGCCATAGATAAAATTACATCTCTAATAATTTTTAATGTTGCTTCATTTTCTCTAAAATTTGGTACAAATCTTTTAATATCTGGTAAAGCAATCCTTGCAAAATCTGGTAGTTTCTGGCTCAACAATTTTGATAGTGTTGTCTTACCTGAACCCATAGGACCATCTATAAGAATTATGAATGTTTTTGACATATAATCATATTATATCAAGAATACTATAATTTTATTTCAGCCTCTAATTTTAGTACTCGGACCTCACCGTCAAATGGTGAATTGATAAGAGAAGGAATGATTTTAAAAAATATTATATAATCTCAATATGATAAATTATTTCCAAAGATCTGAGCAGTACCCATTCCACATATCGATTGGCGCTATAGTTGTTGATAAAAACAATAATGTAGGCTGTCATTATTTTGATAAACACGAAATTCCTGGATTTGGAGTATTTGAGGATTTTTATTTATTGATGAGAGAGACTATAGAACCACGAGAGACAATTGAAGGTTGTTTGGGAAGAGGATTGGTGGAAGAGTTTGGAGTAAATGCAAAGATTAGACATTATGCAGGTTCGATTGTGTCGCGTTTCCAGCTAACAAAAGGTGGTCCAACTGTCGAGAAAACAACTTTGTATTTTCTTTGTGATTTGATATCTATCGATGAGTCAAAAAGAAGACTAAATGATCCCGAAAGTGGAAGTATTATCAAGTGGTTGCCGTTGAACGACATTATAAAATTTATGAAAGAACAAAGGGTGCGCATTGGAAGAGAGGATGCTGATGAGTCTACTATTTTGGAGAAAGTGCATGAATATTTGTAGATCATTAAGTAAATAATTCAAAAAGATAACTGCATCTCACCTATGAATGGCGAATTGATCATAGAAAGAATGATTTTTAAAAATATTATAAAACCATAGATATTTTGCTATAATACCCCTATGGAACAAATAAAAGATAATAAATTCAAAATAATTATTGGTGCAATCGTTGTGGTGGTCTTGATTATTTCTGCGACGATATATATGTCCGCTGGAGGATTTTCGGAGCAGGGATCTTATGTCGATGTCAAAGGTTTATCGGAGAAGATAGTCAAGTCTGATACAGCTATTTGGTCTATGAGTTTTAGTGTCAAATCCAATGACATTGACTCGCTTTATTCCAATATCGAATCGAGCATTGCAACTATAAAAAATTTCCTCAAAGAAAAAGGTTTTGATGATAGTGAAATAAATATTGCTCCAGTAAATATTTATCAAAATAATTATAAAGAATCTACTTATAGGTTCGATTCTAGCAACCACATTTCTGTCTATACAAAGAAGGTTGATCTAGCAAAATCGGCATCAAATAGCACATTACTTCTAGTCAAAAAGGGTATTGTACTAGAGCAAAATTATATTACATTTCAGATTTCTGACTTAAATAGTATCAAACCTGCAATGCTATCAGAAGCAATCAAGAATGCTCGTGCAACCGCCTCCCAATTTGCAAAAAACACTGATTCAAATGTCGGTGGTGTGACGCGTGGCAATCAGGGAGTATTTGAGATTGAAGACAAAGATCCTGGTTCACCAGAATACAAGAAGGTTCGTTTGGTCTCGACATTGAGGTTTTTGATTAAATAGCTAATAAATTTATGACAAATATTGATCACGTTGATATTTTGAAAAAGGCCGAGGAGGTAGTAGAAAACACCAATCGCTCAATGGAAAATAGGGGTAAGAGTATGATGAAAAGATATCCCATTACATTTTCTCTTTTGATTGTTTTTGGAATCGTGGCTATTCATGACGGTATAAAAGGAGTGTTTGAAGAATTTGGTTTTACACAACACCCATTTATTTTGGTAATTGCCGGACTCGTCATACTAATATTTACTGGAACGATTTTTAAGAGATTTGAGTTGGAGTAGGAAATGAACATAACCATTTCAAAAATTAAACCGGAAGATGCTCTTGGTGTAAGAGAGGTTTTGAGAGATACTTGGATTGCTACGTATCCAAATGAGGAATTAGGCATTACCGAAGCAGACATTGCCGATTCATACAAAGATCTATTTACAGAAGAGAGCATTGAAAAATATCAAGAAAGGATTAGGAATTTCCCAGATAGCATCCAGACATTTGTTGCGAAAGATGGAGATAGAATTGTTGGTGTTTGTAGAGTAATTATCGAAAATGATAGCAACGAATTGAAAATGCTGTATGTACATCCTAAATTTCAAGGTAAAGGGATTGGTAAAGCGCTATGGAAGGAAAGCAAAAAACTGTTTAATGAAAATAATAGAATATTTGTAAATGTTGCGACATATAACAATCAAGCTATTAAATTTTATGAAAAATTAGGTTTCAAGGATACTGGTAAGCGATTTGAAGAGGAAAAGTTTCGATTCAAAAATGGTGCAAATATTCCACAAATGGAGATGGTTATTAAAAAATAAGCGCCGATGTTATCGGCGCGATGCTCATAAGCCAGCAGGATTCGTTAGTCTCCAGCACTAATGGCGATTTCCGGGTACTCCCTTCTGAGTTCGTTGAGAACACTGTTGACCTTGATGGTATCAAGGTTATCGCTCCAGAAGAACTCGAAGAATCTGATTTCGCCGATGTTATGCTCAACGACAGCAACATCGAGTTTTGCTGAAAAAATCAGTAGGATGAACGTTCTTATCACGTCCCTGCTGTGAGGGAAGGTTATCAGAACCTTCTTGTTCTTGCACCTCTCGGTGTAAATGGTCACGCCGATCGGAAGTGGTGCTTGACCAACTTGCAATCTCCCACTTCGAACGGTAAAACAGCCTTGGCAGAAGTAACCGGCTGTCCCAGGTGGTATGAGTACTCCGTGTTGGTGATAGTAGGAAACATTCTTGACTCCGCAATCGGAGCACGCTTGTCCAAGAAACGGTCGTCGAATTGTGTCTGGCATAATTTCCTCCGGTGGCAGTTCTATTTGAATCTTACATAATTTGTTCGATTAAGCAATATGAAATTTATATTTTTGTTTATCGCTATATACAAATCAATCTAAATGTCGTACAATAAATATAGAAAGGAGACCCATGAAGATTGAGAAAGTCCTCTATCGTACAAATGGACACTATCACTTCCGGAGCGTATCGCGAGCGGTCAAGGATCTGGCACAAGGTTGCCTCGATACGAAACTGTGCCGTACGGTGATGTCCGGTCGCGTCCGTCGGAATATGACGAAAAAAGAAAGAAAACAAATCAAGAACAGGATCGATGCTTGTCGTCGTAAGTTGCGTCGACAACGCGGTCTCAAATAAACAAGGCGGGTTCTCCGCCTTTGTTTTTATCTCTATAAACCCTCAGCTTTAGCTGAGGTGTACGTTTGAAGGCAACGCCGT
>CAZPKQ010000042.1:0-5328 GCA_964587205.1 uncultured Candidatus Saccharibacteria bacterium
GTAGATGTTGCGACCAAATTCCCACTTGAATCATAACTTGCAACCATATTTGCATTACCCGTTGAGGTAAGACCTGTGACATTTAGAGAACCATTTGTTACTGACAAACCGTTACCCGTAATGTCTTTGACGAAATCAGAACCCAATTTCAAATTTGTAATACTTAGATTTGGCAATGTGGAAGTAGCCGATGTAGATGTGGCAGTGATCTTTTCTGATACAACCTCACCTGCTACTGATAGTTTTGCATAAGGAGTGGTTGTACCGATACCGACATTACCATTTGAAAGAAGTGCCAAAACAGACTGAGAAGCAGTACCGAAGAATTCCGCAACCTTACCTGCTCCGTTTTGGACAATACTCAAGAATGTAGAAGATGTAGAAGTAGAATTTGTAGCATCCGATCTGAGGAATTGAGTAGAATTTAAACCAGAAAGCGCATTTGCATTTTCGGCGATGAATGCAGCAGGTACAGCACCCAAGACTTTTCTTGGAGACATTTCCCCATCCCATGAAGCTACAGCACCTGAACCTCCGATCTCTACTCCCAAGTACAATGTCTGATTGAAATCAACACCAGTCAAAGGAGATGTGCTACCGAGCATTACACTGAACAAACCGTTCGTAAGTGAGACACGATTGTCTGTGCCGGCACCTGTACCTGCACAATCCGATGTATTACACAAAGTCTCAGTCCAGATCGGAGCACCACCAGTCTGCGTTGTATAAAGCTTAAATCTGATGTTGTAATTACCGTCTGTAACAATTGCATTCAAAGAATTTGAAAGCTTACCTTGATAGTTGATCTGATTGTTGAATGCAGCATTTGCACTATTGAAACCAAACAAAGATACCAATACTATAGCCGATGCTACTATCTGTTTCTTACCAAATTTCCAGAAACTCTGCTTATCTGATCGATACTCTTCATCATCATTTCTATTCATCCATCGGCGGATCGCGAGTATTGCAAGGATAATAAGAAGAATGAGCAAGAATAGAATGAGTAAGCCGAAGAAATCAAAAGCATTATTAAGATCTAGGAATGGCATGAATGATAGAGCGGCCAATGTACCATTCAATCTAACTAGGCCATTATTTTCGTAATCAAGAATCGCAACCGACATACCATATCTCCCTGATTTACCCAAAGCGCCGATAGTAGCTTCATAATATGTCTTGTCTTTGTTTATCCTCAAAAGGAATGGGAAGACTTTGTTTTTGTCATCTGGATCCTTCAAAGTAAAGGCAATTGTCTTCAAAATTGGAGGGACTTTGTCTGACTTCAATCGAATCGTAAGATTTTTGTCTCCGTGAATAGCAACGGTATTATTTTCAACTGAAGCCAAAAGTTTGCCGTCTTGCAAGAATTCGAAATCTGCTAATCTCAAAGATTTGAACCTAGGATCGACATTGCTTGCTTCAGGAATATTTGCAAATGGATCAGCTATTGTCGATGTTGCCAATTCTCCAGGAAGAGCGATCCTTGCTTGAGCCAATGCGCCTGATGAATAATTGCCTTCTCTGTCTCTTGCGAAAATTGCATAGTAATAAGTAACACCAGGCTTTGCACTTGTATCAACGAATGATTGCTCATCACCTTCATATATTGGATCACCATCAAATTGATCAATTGGATAAAAGCCTTCGGTTCGAACTATTCTGACATCATTGAATCTTGGATCAGTAGGATTTACCCATGACAATAGTATATCTTTTTCTCTTGCCTCAGCTTTGAAGTCTGTAGGATTTGGCAAAGGACCAGCATTTTCTGATTGAGCAAGAGTTGTAAATTGAGACTCCTTATTGACTTCTGCACCTGAAGCAATACTTGCAAATACCTTGAACTTATATAGAGTAGCTGGATTTAGGCCTGTAATTGTGAAGCTATGATCTTTTGTATATTCACCATTGACCAATGAGCCCAATTCATAATCACCGCCAAGACCCCAAGTCAATTTTGTGGCTGTAGGTTGATTTGTCTTAAATGTAACCATTGCCTTATCAGTACCAGCAATAACAAACAAATCTGTAATGATTATCTGAGAACCGCCTCCACCTCCTGAACCACCACCGCCACCAGCCGGGGTTGTAGGTGTAGGTGTAGCTGTAGGTGTTGGGGTCGGAGTAGGAGTTGCAACGAAACCTGTAGTAGTGAGACTTGTAGTAAATGTAGACTCAGCACCAAATACTATGGATGGAATGATAATTACAAAAGCTATAACTGCCAAAAGTTTTATTATTTTTGTATTCAATTTAATAAAAACTTTGTTCATATTATAGTGAAATAACGGTTATCGTGGTCGTAGCTGTATAAACACCATCTGGTTGGACATGACTACTTCCGGAAGCTGCTCTGAATTTCAATGTAGTAACAGTACCTGCTGGATTGTTGTTTGAATTTCTCAAAGCTATTGTCTTTGTAGTTGTTGCCAAACCATCCCAGCAAGCATCTGCATCATCGCTACCACCTACACCACAGACAGCACCAGAATTCTTATATCTTGTAGCGATATCACCACCCTCGACCGTAAATGCAAAACTTGAATTTGTAGAAGCATTTGTAAAGGCATAATCAGGAACTGCTCCAGCAGGACTATAGTCTGAGAAGCTAGCATAGCTATTTTGGAGAGCAGGCTCACCTTCTGCAGAAATAGTAGTTGTATAACCAGCTGGGTTATCGGTTGTAACTGTCATATTTGTATTACCATTTGATATACCTCCAGTAAGACCAGGAATGCTTGGTGACATTGTGACATTTGTAGGAGGTACAACGACTAGATTTACTACGCTGTTTTGTTGATATCCGGCATGCATCTTGAAATTTGTACTTGTCGAATAACCAGTACCGACTTCGCCTGCAGTATCTTCTATAGTGTATGAGCCAGACAAAGATCTACCTCCGCCAAAATTGATGCTATCTGTCTCAACCTTGTAATTTGAGCTGGACATTCTTTCGGCATTTGCGACTGAAGAAACCAAAACCAAAGTCAAAACCAAAACAGCAATATTGATTAGCTCATTTATTGTTTGAGTTTTGAAGGTTTTGTAATTCATTTATTTTTTGAAAATTTTCTTGATCAAGACAAGAACAATAACCACAACCACAAAAGCTACAACCAAAATCCACCATGATATCGCATAAAATGTAAACGCTACCTGATCTCGAGCATCACCATAACCTCTCTCTATATTTGCAATTGCTGTATATTTGCCCAAAAGGAACTTTGGTGACCAAGAAACTTCTCTGAACCTCAAAGACTTTGGCATTGCAAACCATGATTCGACATCGATCTTGCCGACTGTGGAACCCAAAATATTTGTAATTGTGATCGAGCCTTTTGGATTTAGATGTATATTTCCATCGTTTTTGAAGAGCAAAGCAAAACTTATTGGACTTAGACCTGAGACAAACTTCTTATCTCCACTAACCTTAAAATCTACCAATTTGCCATCTTCTTTGACTGAACCCTTTATCTTTATGAATATTAGAACGCCAACTCTGGTAAAGATTGGATTGTTTGCGACTACACCGCTTGAAGAACCGTCCTTTTCGCTCTTGCTCATAGTACCGACGACTACACTTCCATATAATCCTCCTGGCTCAGCATTCTTTGGAATCGAGACCGATACTGGCACACGAGCCCTCAAACCATGACCAATAACAACTTTTGAATCATTTACCTTGACGAAATCCTTAAGTGAATAAGGGCCTTTTTCATTGCCAAGCAAAACGACAGTCTGATTTGGATCTTCGCTACCCTTGAAATCTTCGACCGAGAGTGAAAAAGCTTTTTCTGTACCAAGTCTATTTGAGATCATAAGATCGAATGTACCAGTCTCTCCAGGAGCCAATTCCATCTCTATTTTGCCTGGACCGACAGCAAAATCATTGTAGACCTTATTATCAGGAAGATTTTCTACGGTAATTGCATTTACTCTAACTGTAAGCATTAGTAGAAAAGCTGTTACTATAGCTATCTTCAAAACAATTTTTGAATTCATTTTGAAACTTATCGTATTATTGAAATTTGAAAATATTGTATTCATATTAATTTGCTGTTGCGGTTAATGTTGTAGTTGCTACATATGTATCATTCATAACATCTGGTACAGGATTTGCATTGATCACCACCAAAAACTTCAATGTCGTAGTAGAACCTGACAAAAGAGTCTCTGAAGTGCGATTTATGACGGTATAAGCAGATGTCGTAGCAGCCAACCAGCACTTATCTGCTGTATCAGAGCCAAGAGCGTTGCCACAAACACCAGCATTGTCTTTGAAAGCACTTGCCAAATCTGAAGTCGTAGAAGCTTCGACTGTGTAACCGAAATAGGCTCTATTTGCTGGAACGTTGAAATTGTAATCTGGAACACCTGGAGTCGAACTAACATAAGCAGGAATATAATTTGTAGAACTTGCATTACCGATCATACCTAGAGATGAACTTGCCTGTATCGTCATCGAATAACCAATGTGATCATTTGTAGCGACTACGACTTGGGTTTGTCCGCTTGCAGAGCCACCGACTGATACATCGATCGAAGGACTAAGGCTGATATTTGTAGCAGGAGTTACGATAGCCAATTCTGTACTAACATTTTGACTTATTATACTTGTACTACCAAAACTTATACTTGGCTCAATGAAAGCAAAAGCGATAAATGCTACCATGATAAGAGCGAAGCTATTCAATATGATATTTGTGAATGTCATTTTCATATTATTGATTAGCTTGATTATCGGTCTTATCCTTGACTGGTACCATTACGTAAATAAAATCTTTGCCCTTTGTATCCTTGAAGACAGGAGTGATAACACCGGCTGTACCGCTATTGTCAGGACTGATCATCACATCATCTGAGAATGAACCTCTGATCTTCTGCTTCATTGCATCATCAGAATCATTTGAACCGGTAGAAGATGTAAGGACTATGCCATTTGGTGTAACTTCGCTAACCGTAACATCACCAAAAGGCTTGTCTGTATTGATAGCCAAGCGTGCTGGACTTGTGAAGAATGCTACTACACTCTTGTAACCAGACTTGAATGATTCGTATACAGAACTTGCTACAGAAGAAATATTTGCCTTTGCAACTTCACTTGTGTGGATCAATGAAGGTGTAACACTAACAACTGCCTTAGAACCAAAATAGTATGTACCTGTACCGACTCCGAAGAAGATTGCGAGAATTGCCATCGGAACCAAGACTCTCTTCAAGATAATATCTCTTGCTAGTTTTTGATATGCAATAACATTCTTTGAAACTTTGCTTGAGACTTCTCCGACAACCTTCTTCCTTCTCTCGATATTTGCCTTGATCTTA
>CAZPKQ010000043.1:0-5277 GCA_964587205.1 uncultured Candidatus Saccharibacteria bacterium
TATTTGATCGAATTATCCTCGAAAATTACAATTCAGCTACTGTTCCTCTTGCTGGTTCTGGTAAATTCTACTGTACAAAGCTAGAAATCCTTAGGACGCTGATGTTTGATACAGATGTTATAGTTATCGATCCCGAAAAAGAATATGAGTATATGTCCACAGCTACTGGTGGCAAATATTTCAATATTTCTCTCAATTCCGAACACCATATCAATCCTTTTGATCTACCAATACCAAGAGAAGATGAATCCGCTAGTGATGTTCTACGTTCAAATATAATAAACCTAGTTGGACTATTCCGCATTATGCTTGGTGGGCTTACTCAAGAAGAAGACGCCATTATCGATAGGGCAATAACCGAAACCTACGCTTTGAAAGACATAACTCCAGAATCCAATTTTGCCAATATAGAGCCACCACTTCTTTCTGATTTCGAATTGGTTTTGGCAGGAATGGAAGGCACCGAATCTTTGGTCCAAAGACTTACAAAATATACAAAGGGTACTTGGTCAAGTTTCATCAATCGTCCCACAAATGTCGATATCAATAAGCGCTTCGTGGTCTTTTCGCTAAGAGACATGGAAGATGAATTGAAACCGGTGGCTATGTACATCGTTACTCATTATATTTGGAATGCAATCCGCAAAAATCTCAAGAAAAGACTTCTTGTTATCGATGAGGCATGGTGGATGATGAAATCAGAAGATACAGCCTCATTCCTTTTCGGTCTAGCGAAGAGAGGTCGCAAATATTTCCTTGGTCTTGCAACTATTACCCAAGACGTGGACGACTTCCTCAAATCTCCTTATGGTTTGCCAATTCTTACCAACTCTTCAATGCAAATCCTACTCAAACAATCTCCAACTGTTATTGATCATATCCAAAAAACCTTCAATCTTACTGATGAAGAGAAATATCTGCTACTAGAATCTGACGTGGGGGAGGGTATATTCTTCGTAGGACTCAAACATGTGGCCATCAAAATCGTAGGTTCGTACACCGAGGATCAGATCATTACCACAAATCCAGCCCAAGTTATGCAGATCAAGGAAGCAAAGAAACAATTGGAGCAATCCGGTCAATAATATGTCAAAAATAGGAAAAGTAGAGTGGATATTTGTTTATATTATCGCTTTAATTCTCGATATTGTTCAAATTATAATCGATCTTTTCGGTGTTGGTGTAGTAATAAATGAAATAGCCGATCCAATAATAGGTGTTATATTTTTTGCTTATTTTCAATTTAGAGGTGTCTCTATGATCAAGCATCCTTCAAGAATACTTTCTTTGCTTGGTGTCGCTGGTCTTGAAGAATTTACCGGCGGTTTGGCTCCTGCTTGGGTAGTCGATGTCTGGTACATTCATAGAACAGTCAAAAAAGAAGACGCCTTGGCCAAAGCAAATGAAAATCAAGAAGAAATATACTCCAACCCAAGAAAGCCTGCATACCAAGATGGTGTAAGATTGCCTTCAAATGCAAATTACAATAGTTCCAGTCCGGTCAATGAAAATGGTGTGCGTCCACCAAGATTGGACTAATAGTTTTTGTAATTGTTGTGCTAAAATATAGCCATGAATAGAATTCTGTTCTTATTATTTTCTCTAACATTTTCTATATTTCAGTTTGACTTTGCTCATGCTCAAGGTGTACCTGTAAGTGCAAATAGCCTAGAGCTTACTGCATCTATCGATAGTCCCGCTCCAGGTCAAAAAGTCTCAATCCGAGCGCGTAGCTATAGCATAGATATAGATTCTGCAAATGTGACCTGGTCAGTAAATGGCAAGATCGTCCAAAAGGGCATAGGACTTACTTCTTATGAGGTTACCGCACCAGCTCTCGGCAAAGAGACTACAGTCACAGTGCAAGCCATATCATCCGACGGTATTACAGTTTCAAAATCCATTTCTATCATTTCCGGATCAATAGATCTGATAGTGGAGAGCAACGGACATACACCACCGATGTTTTCCGGCAAATTACCAATTTCATATCAAAATACAATAAATATCATAGCTATTCCGCATTTGGCAGATTCAAAAGGAGTAGAATATGATCCAAAAAACCTAGTATACGAATGGAAACGCAATAGTCGAACTGTCGAAGACGAAAGTGGTTTCGGCAAACAAAGCTTCAACCTTACTGGCGAGATAGTACCAAGAGATGTGACTATTACGGTTACAGCTTCTACTAGAGATGGCAAAAAGAAGGTTTCTGGCTATATAAATGTCTCATATACCTCACCAAGTCTAAATTTTTATGTAGACGATCCACTCTATGGTCCACTTTACAACAAAATCCTAGACGAAAATATCATAATCGGCAAAGAAAAGGAGGTTAGCGTCATTATGGAGCCATATGGTTTCAACAAACCCACAAACGGTCTAGGAAATTTGGATCTTACATGGATGATAAATAATTACGAAAAACCAGAATTGTCCAAAAATCAATCTGTCACCCTTCGAGCACCCGAAAATACATCCGGTACATCAAATATCGAACTTTCCATAAAGAATAAAAAAGACATTCTACAGTCTGCCAGTGCAAATTTCACAATCAAATTCAATTCTATTGAAAATAACAATAACTAAAATGTCTTATAATTTCAAAAAAAATCTTTGTGTCATAGCAATAGCCTTGGTTATAGGCCTAGGACTCATCGCTACACCCAAGATCTCAAAAGGGGAAGTGGCTAGTTCATCTGGATCATATACAGTCCTGGCACCGCTTCCATGTATAGAGGGTGGCGATGTCAAATGCACAGGTGGCAATGGGGCATTACAAGAAAAGGTAGATTTTAAGACTTATGTTCAATACACTTTCAATCTTCTCATCGGTCTATCCGCTGCTGTGGCGGTGATACAGCTAGTCTGGGGTGGTATAGAATATATCGTGACGACATCTATCACTGGCAAAAAGACTGGTCTTGATCGAGCAAAAAATGCTATTTATGGATTACTTTTGGTACTTACTTCATTTATTATTTTGAGGACTGTCGACCCAAGGTTTACCGAAATACCAAATACTTTGGTACCGAAGATAGAATTCAATTCACTTTTGACAGAAGATGCGTATTCAAAATTAATTGGGGCTGTTGATGACGATGCAAAAAAGTACAATATAAAGGGAGAGGAGATCGGCAAAGATGTACAAAATAGCAAAAATAATGTAAATCAATCAGTTGCAAAAATTAATGAGATCGATAAAAAGATTCGGGATTTAAAAAATGCAACAAGTTCCCCTGAAAATAGCGAAGAAATAGCCAAACTTGAAAATCAAAGGAAACAGGAATTAGAAATAGTTAATCAAAATATTATTAGATTAAATATTGATGAGTTCAGGGTTGATATAAATGGATTAGTTAGAGACTCAGTAAATCGAATATCCGATGCATTTATAGATACATATAACCAGTCAGACATAATCAGTATGATGAAACAAATTCGTGAAAACAAAAACACCCTAAACACTTTCAAAGAAAAAAGGATTAAAAATATTCAGACCTTAGGTGCTGTCGATATAGGCCCAATTACAAGATTGGATACTTACGGTCAAAACCTTTTAAATCTTCAACAGATTAAATTATCCAATTTATCTGTTCGCGAAATTAAACCATCTGGAAAAGTTGAGATGGTTAATGCTGATGGTACAGTAGTAACATTTCCATCAAAGGAATCTACAAAAAAGTTTTTATTATTTTGGACCAGAATAATAAAATCAAACGGTGCAACTTTGAGTGTCGATCCCGAATTACAGAAATCTTTTGATTCTGAGTGCGATTCAATGACTACTTTAATCAATCAAAACCAGTATCTGAATTAATTATGAAACCCTCCAAAATAATAATCTTAATAGTATTGCTTCTACTCATCGCTGGTGGGGTATATTGGTATATGTTCTTTTATGGCCCAGGCAACGGCAATCCTGGGACAAACTCTATTCCAAACAATGGCTCAAGTGGAGGCTTCGTACCTATAGGTGGTCCTACCGGAAATCCAAATTCAGATCAGACTCAAAATCAAAACAACACGATAAATGACAATCCAAATCCTGCAACGACGACCCAATCGACAAATACCCCAAGACAAACCCTTAGACTGCTAAGCAAAGAACCTGTGGGCGGTTATGGAGCAAGTACCACAGCCAGCTCCACGATCATTAGATGGATTGAGCGGGGTAGGGGCAATGTCTTGGAAACTCGTGGGGACACAGATGAAATCATTACACTTTCAAATACCGTACTTCCACGCATGTACGACAGTATCTGGAACAAAGATCTTAGTTCTCTTATTGGTACATTATTGCCTGCAAATAGCGATACACCAAATGTTGTTTTTGCAAAACTAAATAAGCAATCTACTAGCACTCTTGCGACGACGACAAATGTAACACCATACAATTTACGAGGCAAAAATCTACCAGACAACATGCTTGCTTACGCCATTTCACCAAAGAAAGACCGCTTATTTATGCTAATAAAAGAAAACAGCCAAGGAGTAGGTTATATATCCAAATTTGATGGTACATCGGTAACCAAGATCTTCGCCCAACCACTTACTCAGGTAGTAGTAGAATGGCCAGAAGAAAACAACATTGCAATTACCACAAAAGCTGGCTCGTCTGTATCGGGATACCTATATTTCATAAATCCAAAAACTGGTATTTGGAAGAAAATAATCGGACCGATAACCGGATTAGCAACAAAGGTAAGCAAAGATGCAAAATACGTCCTTACATCTTCTACAGGCAAAGAGCAAAACATTGTCACAAATATATACAAAGTCGGATCGACCACGCCTATAGAGACTACATTGCGTATCTCGGCCGAAAAATGCACTTGGGGTAATTTCTACAAGGAGTTACTTTATTGTGCTACTCCATCGATCCCAACTAATGGCACCTATCCAGACGATTGGTACAAGGGCATAATCAGCTCAAATGACAAAATCTGGCAATACAACATAAAGTCTGCCGATGTAAGACTTATAGCAAATCTTCTAAATAGTAATAGCTTGATAAATGCATTCAACCTAAACACAGATAATAAGGACGACTACCTATTCTTCATGAACAAAGACGATCTAAGTCTTTGGTCACTCGATCTAGTGGGTATATAGACTACGCAACATCTTCTCCGAGGTGTTTGCGCTTGATATAGAGCTCTTGTACAAGAGTAAATATAGAGCTGACTATCCAATAAATAGCAATAACCGATGAAGCGGCGGGGAACTTGATAGGAATAAGCCAATAAACAGAAACGAAAGCCAAAATAGGCATCA
>CAZPKQ010000044.1:0-5244 GCA_964587205.1 uncultured Candidatus Saccharibacteria bacterium
GTCGATCCGGTGACGGTGTAAGAGTTACTCCCTGGTGTGAAGGTGCCTGCAATACTGATAGTGCCGGATGAAGCAAGTGTGCGTCCACCGGAAGAGGAGCTTGTTAAATTGTTGTAACTAAATGCCGGAATAGTCTGTGATCCCGAGCCATTGAAATCCACCGTACTTCCGGTGACGGTGTAGGAGTTTGATCCCGGTGTAAAGACCGCAGCTATACCAATGGGGCTAGCGGCGTTTTCCTGTGAGCCGTATGTGTTGAAAGTATCCGACATGCCTCGATAATCAGCGCCAACTTCAGCAGCTGAACGCGTGCCACTGTACACACGGACTTCGTCCATAACTCCCGGAAAATAGGAAGCTGTATCCCCACCAATAAATGTTGCTGCTGTTCCGCCTCCAATAAAATTCCCATCGTCTTGCACTACATCTGTTCCGTTGAGATAGATATTTGAAATGGATAGAGTTCCTTTGTTAACAGTGAGATAGTACCAATTGTTGGCACTGATTGTTACGGACGTATTTCTGTTTCTGGTTGCATTGAAAGTATCGTCAGTTATAGCCGCGACACGTGAACTGAATATTTCAATTGCAAGGTAATCGTTTGCGGTTCCATCGGACGCATAGAACATGGTGTGATCATTGGTAATGTTTCCGGTTGGTTTAAACCAAAAGCTGACAGCCTTTGTTCCGGTGATGTCTACATTGCTTGCAAACTGAACATAATCGCTGCTTGTACCGTTGAACGAAAGCGCGCCATCAACTTGACCGCTGGTTGTCCATGTTGATCCGGTGAGCGTACCCGTATTTCCGCTGCTGGTTGAGTCTCCGGCGCTTCCCCCGCTTCCTTCCCCGAGATGCCACACATCCACCTCGTTTCCATTCCAAACAGCGGTTTTATTTTGAGAGTCGGTTGCCGAAGGGTTTCCATAGTACATATAGATGTAGTCAGTGGCGCTGTTATCTATTTGCGGTACTTTTACCCATGCAATGGATGTGCCTGATTCGTCCCATTTTTCAATTTCATAAGAGAGGAGCGTTGTGCCGTCCGAATCGGTAAATCGAAGGTCTTGCCCCGAGTTCTGAGTATTTCCGTAGTCGATTCTTGAGGAGTCTATTGCCACCATGACGGGAAAGTTTGTCAGGGTTCCGGCTCCAGAGAAATTGTTTCCAAACGTTACTTTTTTTCGATACATCCAACTTGTGTCGTACCAGTTTGCAGGTGCGCTGGTGAGTGTTCGAGTTCCGGTGGAGGAACTGGTGAGGTTGTTGTAGTTGAATGAGGGAATAGTTTGTGAACCCGATCCATTAAAGTCGAGAGTGCTTCCGGTGGTGATATAGGCACCTGAAGTGAATGTAGCGGTTGGTGAAAATGTGCCGGCAATGCCAATGGTTCCGGAAGATGCGAGTGTGATGCTGTTTGTTGTGCGATTGCCGCTCAGGGTAAGATGGTGGTAATTTATCGCCTTAATCGTCTGTGCTCCGGTGCTATTGTAGTTCACCGTGTTTCCGTTTGCGTTCGCAGTAAGGGTAGTGATGGTGAAGTTTGCATCGGAGGCGGCGATGTTGAGGGTGGAATTGGTTCCTTGGGCAAGGGAGCCGGCACCGGTGAGGGCGGTTGCAATCGTGAGAGTGCCGTTATTTGTATACGATCCGGAAATAGCGACACTCGGGATAGTGAGTTCGTTGGCGCCGCTCAGTGTCTTTGTTGTTCCGGTCAAGGTGTGTGTTCCATTTCCAGCATTGAACGTGCCGTCATTCTGGATATTTCCTGAAATAGAGAGTGCTTCATTTCCGGCAGTATTGTTCCATGTGCCGCCGTTATTGATTGTGATATTGGCGAAAGTTTTTGCACCAGTTGCAGAGGAGATAGTGAAGGTGCCGGTAACCGATGTCGTTCCGGTAACATCCAGAGAAAACCCTGCCGCAGTGAAGGTTGTTCCGCTTCCAATGGTCAATGCGCCCGAAATGGTGAGGCCAACAACCGTAGTAGCGGTAGTATTGGTGGTGGAAAGGGTAAGATCGCCGCTCACTGCTATCGTTCCGGTTTGAAGTGTCTTTGCTCCGCCTCCGCTCAAGGTAAGATGATAATACGTGTTGCTGTGCACGGTTTGCGTCGTGCCGTTGTATTCCACCGTATTCGGATTTGCCGTCGCGGTCATGGTGGTGATACCCGATGTCCCACCGAGCTTCAAGACGGCGCTCGTTCCTTGGGTGAGCCCTCCCGTTCCCGAGAGTGCTGTTGAAACGACAAATCCTCCCGAAGCCGTGATGTTGTTGGTGAGGGTGATGGTGGTGACGGTAACGTTACCGATCGTCGTCGAGTTGCCCCCGATCGCCTGGCTATTCGTGTCAAACGTGTAGACGCCGGTTCCCGACGTAAGCGAACCGTTATTTGTCAGCCCTCCGCGAAAGGAATAGGATTCGTTTCCGGTACTCGTCCACGCGCCGCTTGCACCCACCGTGACAAGTCCGACAAACGTGTCTGTTCCGGTGGTGGAAGAATCATCCAGTGTGCCGCCATTTACATTGGTCACGCCATTCACTGTTATAGTGCCGGTGCTCATGTTGAATGTCCCGGAACTGATGGTGAGGTTGCCGTTTGTAGTTACGGTTCCCGTATTCGATGCGGTTGTTCCCGAATCATTGATGGTGAGGTGGTGATAGGTAATAGCCTTGATAGTCTGCGTACCGGTGCCATTGTATTCCACTGTATTCGGATTTGCCGTCGCGGTCATGGTGGTGATACCCGATGTCCCACCGAGCTTCAAGACGGCGCTCGTTCCTTGGGTGAGCCCTCCCGTTCCCGAGAGTGCTGTTGAAACGACAAATCCTCCCGAAGCCGTGATGTTGTTGGTGAGGGTGATGGTGGTGACGGTGGCCTTTGGAATAGTAAAAGAATTTCCGGAAACCGCTTGCGCATTGGTATTGAAAGTCTGAATGCCGGTCCCGGCAGTAAACGTGCCATTATTGGTAATGCCGCCTCGGAATGTAACAGCTCCATTTATGGAGTTGTTCCATGTCCCATTACTTCCGACCGTGACGAGTCCGACGAAGGTTTTGGTTCCAGTAGCGCTTGTCTCAAGATTTAGCGTTCCATCTACGGCGGTTGTACTGGTGACGGTAATGGTTACACGCTGAATGCTGTTGGTGGTGCTTGCGGATACGGTGAAGGTTCCGGTGACATTTAGGACTCCGGTAGAGCTTCCCGAGAGCGTGCCGCCAGAGAGGGTGAGGTTTCCGCTTACATTCGTCGTGCGCGCCTGTCCCCAGTTGGCGACGCCGCTTATAGTGAGGTTGGTGCAGGCGCCCGAGTTGCCGTTCATGGTGACGGTGTCTCCGGAGAGAATGGTGACATTGTCTGCCGCCTGCGGCGTCGTGCCACCGCACGATGTCCATGTACCAGCCGTTCCCCAGCTGCCGCCGCCGGTGCCGTTTGATTGGCAGTTGTTGGCGTGAGCAGTGTGCGTCGAGAGGATAAAAAAGAGGAAACATGAAAACACAAAACCACCGAAAGAGAAGGTTCGGCGAGTATTTTTTAGGAGGACGCGAATCGTCCGTGAGAATATCTCTGGACGCATCGTCATGGATTTTGTTCCTTTCAACAGCGACCAATGTCGCTCCAGACCAGTATATCACGAAGTGTATTCGAGCGATTGGACACCTTGCTGGACCGCTAAAAACGCAAACGCTTCTTGGTTGACTGTTCGCGTTCGTTGCTCTTGGTGATTCGACCGAGCCACTCTTGGGAGATTTCCGGTTGTGGTGGCGGAAGTGTATCGGATGTTCTTTGTGGAGGGTGCTGCTGTGGAGTTGCCATGCGTGTTACCGGAGTAGGAGCAAGAGGCTTTCTCTGCAACGGAGTGACCTGAGGCGGAAACGGAGCGCCAAATGAGGCGGTGGTTGGAGTGGAGGGAGAAGCTTGTTGAGATCGGAACGCCGGTCGATATGGACTTCCGGGAAATTCAGCGGTTCGCGCAGCGCGGCGATTTCTTCGTTTTTTTCTGATAAAAAGAAATGTTGTAAGGGAGAATGATAGAATGAGAAGAATGCTGATGGTGATGATGAGCCACTTCGGGATCACCCAAAAAGCGATTTGTTGTGAGAGCGTTTTGCTGGTTTGTCCATAGGTGACGGTCAGCGTGGCGCGAAACTTTCCGACAGGAATTTTCCAGAAATGAGATATGTCCGGTGTCCAGGCGATGTCGAAATTTCGGCGACTTTCCGGAAGAACACCGCCTTTTTTTGGATTGATATCCATCCGGTCAATAGTTTGCCCGCGCCAATCGGTGAGAGCAATTTCTCCTTGGGGGCGGATATGAATATTGCCGGTATTGCGGAGAAAGATACTGAAGTTGACCGGTGGTGTAAAGAAAAACCATGGCGCGGAAAATTCTTCGATATGCGATTCCTCTCGCACGTCGCCGGGGACACGAACAAGAAGCAGGCTTCCAACCATGCTGGAGAGAGCAACCTGCGACTTTTGATCTTTTTCCTCGGGGGGTTTGGTGCCGAGGAAGACAATGCCATAATGACCTCCCGGTTCGGCATTGTCGGGTACTTTGATGCGAAACTTGAAATCAACTACCTGCTCGGGGAGGAGGGCGACTTTGGGTGCATAGAAAGCAATCCAATTTGCGATTGAGAAGGAGGATGTGTTTTCTATGGCGGTGGTGCCGATTTCGTATTTCGGCTGCCCGTCATCGCCGCTTGCTGTGAAGTTTCCCGCCGAAGGGTAGAGCTCGATGAGGTTCTTTGTGGGGTTGGTGACTTGAATTGTGTAGGCGGTTTCCTCGCCGGGCTTCAGCGTCATTTCAAATGAGGGTGGCGAAAGAGTGAGACCTTCGGCGGCGACTTCGAAAGGGTTGTTTTGTTGAGCGTAAGCAGTACTCACGTCAAAAAACGCCGCGAATGCGGCAGAAAAGATGACGAGTAAAGACAACAATGGATATTTTTTTGAGAGAGAAGTCATGGGTTGTCATTCCGACCGAAGTGGAGGAATCATAACGCACATTCTTGCACGGTACAAAAAACAGAATGTGGTGAAGGTGTTTTGCACTATGCGTAAAGATGCGCAGAGATCCCTCGGCTTCGCTCGGGATGACATTGAAGAGATCTGGTGCTGAGAGACGATGTACTGAAGCCGGATATTGGAAATATTCGATGCCGATTCTCGTAGCGGATATCAGAAATTCCCCGTGCAGATATAGGTAATGGTTGTTGAGTAGTTGCCGGCTTCGGTAGTGG
>CAZPKQ010000045.1:0-5000 GCA_964587205.1 uncultured Candidatus Saccharibacteria bacterium
TCGAGAAAAGGCCAATGATAGCTAAGACGAATGTATAGACTCCGTAATCTTCTTTTGAAATTAGATTTGCAAAAGAAATAGATAAGATGAAACCGTTTGCAATACTAAAAACCTTGTTTAGGTTTAGCCAAAAATTGCTTTTGAAGAGATAGACCATATCGGTCTTTGTGTACCTTTCGCTTTTTTTGAGCAAATTTATAAGAATTTGCTTTGCCTTTTCCATGCTATAAGATTAGCACTTTTTCTTGCAGAAGTCAGACATATGTAAATGCTTACATATGTGTGGCTTATGCGGGTACTTTGCGATATATATTGAAAGATATTGAGCTTTGAGTTACTATGTCGAAATAAAGTTTAATAAAAATATATGCCCATAAAGAAAATATCTCTAAATATTGCAATTGTCTGTTTGTTTTTGATCCCGCTCTTTCCGCTTATTGTTGCCAACTCTTATTTCTTCCCATTCATAACAGGAAAAGGCTTTCTATTCAGGGCATTGGTGGAGATCGCTTTTGCTTGTTATGTGGTTTTGGCTTTTGCTGATATTAGATATCGCCCAAGATTGACCAAGACAAGTATTGTAGTCTTGGCTTTTGCTGGTATAACCCTTTTGGCCGATCTTCTTGGAGTCAACCCACTTCGAAGTATTTGGTCAAATTTCGAAAGAATGGAGGGTTGGATTACTATTGCTCATCTTGTAGCATTTTATTTTGTAATTAGTGGAATATTTGGTCATTATGAAGCAAATAAGACTTTGTGGAGACGATGGTTCGCTGCAAATCTGGGTGTCGCTTCAGTGATTTGCATATACGGTTTGCTCCAGATGGCGAGAGTCCTTGAGATCCACCAAGGTAGCACACGTATCGATGCTACTCTCGGTAACTCAGCTTATATGGCGGTTTATTTGCTCTTTGCTTTGGGTCTTGCAGTCTTCATGTTCCTGGCAGATGAGAAAAAATATTCTTTCAAAGTCAATGGAAGTGATTCAAGATTGATCTTCTATTGGTCATTTATGTTGCTTTCTGTATTGGTCTTGGCTTACATGTCAAATTCAGATACAACCAAGGCCTTTTTCGAAAGTTTGCAGACTTTCATAAATGCTCATCCAGGCCAACTGCTTCTCGGTCTTGTAGTTTCGGCTCTGCTTATCGCCTATCCGTACAAAGTATTGCCAGTTCTTACTTTCTTCTTGATATTCCAGACTCAGACAAGAGGTACGATCTTGGGTATGGTTGGTGGTATATTTGTAGCTCTTTTGTATTATGCAATATTTGCAAATAAGAAGCATAAGCTAAGTCGATATGTCTCTCTTGGTGTTTTGATTTTTATAGTTTTGGTTGGAGGCGTATTTTACACTTATCGCAAAAGCGCCTTTGTTACAAACAATGAGGTCCTAAATCGCTTGGGTTCTATTTCTATCAATGATGTCAAAACTCAAGCAAGAGGTTATGTCTGGCCTATGGCTCTCAAGGGTGTAAGTCAAAGACCTATACTTGGTTGGGGTCAAGAAAACTTCAACTACATCTTCAATGCAAATTATGAGCCGGCAATGTACCGACAAGAGCAATGGTTCGATCGAGCACACAGCGTGTTTTTGGATTGGATGGTAGCAAGTGGGGTATTGGGATTCTTGGTTTATCTTGCTCTTTATGTTTTCCTCTTGATCAATATATTCAGGTCGGATTTGTCTATTGCAAAAAAGGCTACTTTGATCGGTCTTGTAGCGGGATATTTTGTCCACAATATTTTCGTCTTCGATAACATTGCAAGTTATATCTTCTTCTTCGGACTATTGGCATTTGGCAACAATATTACCCACGAAAAAGCAAAAGTCATTCTTGGTGATAGGACTTATGATCGCGATGCTATCGAATACGTCGTCTTCCCAATTGTCATTGTCCTATTGGTCCTTGCATTTTATCAGGTCGAGTATAGGCTTGTGGCTTCAAATGGTCGTCTACTCAAAGCATTGGCATCATGCGCTGGTGGCAGGCCAGACATAGCCTTGTTCGAAAAAGCTTTGGATATCGATTCTACGACCGCAAATCAGGAGACTCGTGAGCAATTGTTGAATTGTGCTACAAGAGTCATCAATGCTCCACAAGTCCCTATGGAAATAAAAGAGAGATTCTTGACTGCAGCAGATACGGCGATAAAGAGTCAGATAAATTACGCTCCAAAAGATCCTCGCATGTATGTTCTTGGTGGCTCATTTATGAATGGTATCGGTCAATATACTCAAGCGGTTCCATTACTCGAAAAGGCTCTCGAACTTTCTCCGCGTAAGCAAAGTATTATATATGAATTGGCTACGAGCTATCTCAATGTAGGAAATAATAATGAAAAAGCGGTAACTCTTATCAAGGAAGCATATGAATCTTCACCTGACAATGATGCAGCAAAATTGGCTTACGCAACGACTCTCATTAGTGCAGACAAAGAAAAAGAAGCAAAAGAATTGTATAAAGACAATCTCGATGCATTGGCTGTACCACAGATCGCTCAAGTCTATATAAACAAAAAACAGTATTACAAAGCTATAGAGATATATAGAAGTCTGATCAAGAGGGAACCAAAAGAGCTAAACTACAGAAGTCAATTGGCTCAAATCCAATTTATGGCAGGTCAAAAGTATGATGCTATTGAGACTTTGAGAGAAATATCAAAAGATTATCCAGAGTACAAAGAGCAAGTCGAAAATGCAATCAAACAGTTGAGCAAATAATGTGGATAACCATTTGCTTATAGCAAAAAATGTAGTATAATGGTGTGGTGTGAGTGTGTGAATCCAAAAATGTTTCGCAAAGTCCCGCCCTCGGCGGGTTTTTGCGTTTTTGGAATAAGTTTATCTGTTAAAAAGAACCTTGCGCATGTGGTATGCCAAGACCCGCAAAACCTTGCAAGGTTTTGCTCTGTTTCGGAAATTCCTTGCTAGGAATTTCCTGCAAGCGGTCTCAAAGATACATACGCAGGGTTATTTCATATTCAGTGTAAAAAGCATTTTTGGCGCTATTTGGGAGAAAGGATTGCGCATAAAAGGTACTATCGGATATAATGATAGTGGATGCACATTTGTACCAAATGACGGCGGCGGCTGTACTCACATAATATTTTTAAACATTTTATTTGGAGCTCGCACCCGTCGCCATCATTTGGCGCAAGGATAATCGAATAATACGACCATGAAAATACAAGAGAACATATCCCTTGCTCTATATACGACTTTCAAAATTGGAGGCCAAGCCAAGTTTTTTTGTCTTGTAAAAAATGAAAATGATATAAAAGAAACAATAGATTTTGCTAGGAAAAATAGCTTATCGTTTTTTTTCTTGGGTTCTGGATCAAACTTGCTTATCTCTGATTCCGGATTCGAAGGGTTGGTGATCAAATCAGAATTGAAAGGAATTAGAGTCGATGGCGATCTTGTCACTGCCTACTCGGGCGAAGATTGGGATAGTTTTGTAGAGTATTGTCTAAATAAAGGTTTGTTTGGTCTCGAAAATCTATCTCTTATCCCAGGTACTGTGGGTGCTTCACCAGTCCAAAATATAGGCGCATACGGAGTGGAAGTAAGTGATTTTATCGATAGGGTCAGGGTCTATGATAGTCGAGAGGATAGATTTATCGAATTGGACAATAGTCAGTGTCAATTTGCTTATCGTGATAGCGTTTTCAAAAATCAGAAGGGCAGGTATTTTGTGATTTCTGTTACTTTCAAATTACACAAAGAAGATAAACCAAATATTACCTACAAAGATTTATCAAATTATTTTGCGGACAAAACTCCTACTGTTCAAGAAGTGAGAAAAGCAGTTATAGAAATTAGAACAAATAAATTGCCAAATTGGAAAGAATGGGGTACCGCCGGATCATTTTTCAAAAATCCTATTTTGCCAGTCCAAAAATATCTTGAATTGAAGCATCAGTATCCAGATCTTCCGGGATTCCCAGATTGTGATGGAAATGTCAAAGTTTCATTGGCTTGGATCTTGGACAAGGTATGTAATGCAAAATCTCTATCATTCGGCAATGCTTTTATTTATGAAAAGCAAGCATTGGTCATCGTCACCAAGCCAAATGCAAAAGCTGAAGAAGTTATCGCCTTATCAAAACAAATTCAAGATCTAGTCTTCAATAAAACCGGTATCACTATCGAAGCAGAGGTTGAGTGGGTAAATTAAGTTAATACTCGCCGTATATGGCCAATTATGCTAAAGTGACTATATGTCATTTTTTGATTTATTTAAGAGAAATAATAATACGCGCCTAGTCAAGGTATATGAGCCTATTATAGCCAAGATAAACGCTTTGGAAGGGGAGATTAAGGCATTGGATGATGCGGGTCTTAAGGCTAAGACCGACGAATTCAAAAGGCGTCTGGATATCAAGGTAGAAGATACAAAGGATATCATAAACAAAAAACTCGAAGGCATTTTGCCAGAAGCTTTTGCGGTGGTACGCGAGGTTGCTCGAAGGACATTGGGTCAGAGACATTTCGATGTTCAGTTACTTGGTGGTATGGTTTTGAATTCTGGAGCAATATCAGAAATGCGCACTGGAGAAGGTAAAACTTTGGTAGCGACCTTGCCAGCATACCTCAACGCTCTTACTGGTCGTGGTGTACATGTCGTCACGGTCAACGATTATCTTTCGAGACGTGATGCGGTCTGGATGGGTCAGATCTACAGTTTTCTTGGTCTTAGTGTCGGAGTGATAAATCACGAATCTTCTTTTGTTTATGATCGAGAAGTCTCGGTCTCGTTCGCGACAAAGGATTCTCGGGACACGCCGTCGGCGCTTGCTAGCGCCGCGGCTGGTTCTCGCTCGCCTGCGCTCGCTCCGAAGCGTCCCTCGTTTTCCTTTGCCTTTGCTGACACGCTCTCAACATTACTATTTGTCTTCAAAGGCACATTCCCAGCTTTTGCACTTGTCTCAAGTTTATTCGAAGGATCATAAACAAAGGAAGACTCATGATTAATCACCCCAACGCTAAGTCCGAG
>CAZPKQ010000046.1:0-4971 GCA_964587205.1 uncultured Candidatus Saccharibacteria bacterium
AGGTCATCCATCAGACCGGCAAGAACAATTTTGAAGAAATAAAAGAGCTATTACCAGTTGTTTTGCAAAATCACCCTCAAGCTTATCGATATCATCCTTTTGATTATCTCAATGAATTGGCTTTGAGAATGTCTGCTGGTATATCTGATATCGTTATTTCTAGGGCTGGTTCGACAATATTCGAAATTGCTATTTGGGGTCTACCTTCCATCATTATTCCATTGCCAAGTGCAATTTCTCATGATCAAACAAATAACGCTTTGGCTTATGCCAAGGCGGGAGCAGCGTCAGTCATTGAAGAAAATAATTTAACTTCAAATATTATAATCGAAGAAATAAGGCGAATTATAGGCTCAAAAGAGCTAAGTGAGACAATGAGAGCCTCAGCTCACCAATTTGCAAGAAGAGATAGTGCTAGAATTATAGCCAATGCCATACTTGATATGGCCTTGGAACATGAGCATTAATGTGCTAAAGTAAGCCATATCGTCGTTATTTAATAGTCATAAAACATTATAAATATGGAACCTAATAATAGTGGAATCAAAACATGGCAATGGGTTGTGACTGTAATAGTCATCATTGTCATTGTCGTCATCGGAGTTATGGTCTTCAAAGACAAAGGTCAAGAATCAAACACACCAAGTCCAGAAGAGACACCTTCAGCTCTCGAAGAGACTGGAGCAGTAAATCGCCTTGTAGTCACAGATCAAAATCCAGGCAATGTTGTCTACATTTCTTCAGCCGAATTAGCAACTTCAAGTTGGATAGTTATCCAAGCAGACAATGCTGGCCTTCCAGGCAAAGTCTTGGGTCAAGCAAAGTTCAAGTCAGGTATCAATCCAGGCAAGATTACTCTATCATCACCTATGATAGCGGGTAGCACTTATTATGCTGTTGTATATGTCGACAATGGAGACAAGACATTCGATATTACCAAGTCTTCTCCTCTCAAGGATTCCAAGGGTCAAGTCGTTATGAAAGTATTCAAAGCTAGTTCTACAGCAAGCGTAGATTTCAAAGGATAATATTCAATTATAGTCCAATGCAAACAAAGACCCCTGTTGGGGTTTTTGTTTTGGCCATATATTGACTCGAAATAGTCTTCATATAATGTTAGAATAGGCCCATGATTACAAGATTTGCACCAAGTCCTACAGGTTATCTACATATTGGCGGTGTTCGCACGGCATTATTCAATTATCTATTTACTCGCAAAAACAAAGGTACATATTTGTTGCGCATCGATGATACAGATAAACAACGGTCCAAAAAGGAGCATGAGGAAGATATTATTGCTGGCCTCAAGCTTCTTGGTTTGGATTGGGACAACAAGGACATTGTTCGTCAAAGCGAGCGCTCAGCAATTTACAAAAAATACTTGGAGAAGCTTCTTGATGAAGGCAAAGCCTATATCTCAAAAGAGACTCCAAAGGAAGAGGGTGATAGGGAGGAGGTTATACGATTTCGCAATCCAAATACGGTTGTTGTCTTCGAAGATCTTATCCGGGGCAAAGTCAGCGTCGATACTACAGACCTCGGTGACTTTGTGATAGCCAAATCCGTACTTGAACCTATATATCATTTTGCAAGTGTTGTTGATGATTTCGAAATGCAAATTACGCACGTTGTTAGAGGGGAAGATCATCTTGCCAATACACCTAGACAGATTTTGATCCAAGAAGCGATTGGTGCGCCAAGACCGATCTACGCTCATATTCCACTCATCCTTGCCCCAGATCGTACAAAGCTATCCAAGAGACATGGTGCTACGTCCCTCACAGACTATCTCAAGATGGGTTATCACAAGGATGCTCTCATCAACTTCCTTGCATTCCTTGGTTGGAATCCGGGGGGTGAAAGAGAGGTATATAGTCTCGATGAATTGGTTGATTTATTTGATATTACAAAAGTCCAAAAAGGCGGAGCTATATTCAATATTGAGAAACTAAATTGGTTCAACAAAGAATACATAAGCAAGCTAAATGATCAAGAATTCGACAAATTGGCAATGGAATTTTTACCACAATGGTTTGCAAATGATCCTAGATATGAGCGAGCAAGAGGTACGATTAGAGAGAAGATTTCTATTTTCGGGGAGATTTCAAAGATGTTTGAACATGGAGATCTTGCCTTCCTAAAGGAAAGCATAAATTACAATCCCGATTTGCTCCTCTGGAAAAAGAACCCAAGTAGAGAGGAGTCCAAAGCACATCTTGTCCATGTGAGGGATATACTCAAGGATATACCTCAAGATGATTTCGTGGTCCAGACGATCAAGGATTTGATCTGGGATTATGCTGAGAAGTCAGGACGTGGCAATGTCCTTTGGCCGTTGCGCGTAGCCCTTACAGGCCAAGAGAAGTCACCAGACCCATTTGTTTCGGCGTATATATTGGGCAAGAATATTTCAATCCAAAGGATTGATAAGGCGATTAGTGATCTATCATAATGCAAAAAAATAACTTTGTAGCATATTCTGCTTTGGTCATTTTTTTTAATTTGCTCTTTTTGCCTGTACAGACTTTTGCTCAGTCTATCCCTAGTCAGACGGTTCCAAATAAGATCAATGAGTTGAGAGGTATGATCGATAAAAGAAGCTCAGATATAGCTGAATTGGAAAAAGTTATCCAAAGCTACCAAAAGCAAATCGATGCTCTGGGTAGTCAATCCGCAACGCTAAAATCTACTCTCAAGACTTTGCAATTGACTCGAGACAAATTGGAAAAAAACATCGCTCTTACTCAGGACAAGATCACATCCAAAAATTTCGAATTGCAGAAGCTATCAATGGATATAAATGATAAGGTTACAGGTATTAGCGACAATCAAAGGATAATTGCTAAGACATTTTCGATCCTAAACGAAGTCGATATAGACTCTCTGCCAGCTGTAGTCCTAGGAAATCGTTCTATATCTGAAGGTCTAAATGCTGTCGAAGAGATAGGTACAATCCAAAATGGATTAAAGGATAAGATAGAAAAGCTAAATCAAGATAAAAACAATTTGGAGAAGAACAAATTGGAGACCGAAAAAGCAAAAGCAGAATTACTCAAATTAAACAATCAATTGAATAATGAAAGAGCTTTGATCCTAGCTACAACCGAAGAGCAAAATCAGCTTCTCAAGGAGACAAAGGATAATGAAGCCAATTACAAAGCATTGCTCGCAAAAAAGAGGGAAGAGGCTCAAGCTTTCGAAAGAGAGATCAATAGCTACGAATCACAACTCAAGATTCTTATCGACCCAAAATTGCTCCCTACTGTCGGAACGGGTGTTTTGGCTTGGCCACTCGACAATGTATTTGTGACACAGCGTTATGGCTATACTGAGTTCTCCACTACAAACAAACAATTTTACAAAAATGGTAGTCACAATGGTGTAGATTTTCGTGCGGCGATCGGTACTGCGGTCAAAGCTGCTCGATCTGGTACAGTCATGGGAGTAGGGAATACTGATGTCATAAGAGGTTGTAAGTCATATGGCAAATGGGTTCTGGTCAAGCATGACAATGGAATCTCGACCATTTATGCTCACCTATCACTCCCTATTGTGACGACCGGTCAGAGAGTTGATACTGGTGAGATCATCGCCTATAGTGGAAGTACTGGCGCAGCGACCGGTCCACATCTTCACTTCGGTGTTCTTGCATCTCAAGGTTTGAGAGTTGCAAGAATAACTAGACAAGAGTTCCCAAGTGTTGTCAAATGTATAAATTCAGTAATTCCTGTAGGTAAAACTCTCGATCCGATGGATTATTTATAATTTTAAAATGTGTCTGTTACATATGTCAGACATATGTAAAGTCTGTAAATAGATAAAAAATTATATTATTATTATCAAAATTCAAATTAATGAAAAGACATAATTATTCAAGAGGATTGGTTAAACAAGTTATTTTGGTGACAGCTGGATTGATCCTGCTTGCATATCTCGGTCTCAACCTGCGCGAGATTGTCGAATCCAAGACATTTACCGATAACTGGCATTTTATCGTCGATACGATGACAAATCTTTGGTCGAACTATCTCAAGGTACCAGTGATCTATGTTTATTCAAAAATACTTTTGCCATATGTCTGGGTTCCGATCTTTACCTATATAAAGTCTCAACTCTAAAATCAAAATGCGCTATAGCGCATTTTAAACGGTCACTTTAAGGCCATAAATCGTTGATAGCATATTTAGTACTAAAAAGACTAATAAAGTCATTCAATTAGGTAAGTGTGGGAAGAAGTCCTGTATGTAATACAAATTGTGTGTTAATCAATATACTTTTTTTAAATCGTTTAGTATTTTGATAGCTAAATAAAATATCAAAGTAGAATTTGAATTAAAAAAATGATGCAGTGTAGGGGAATTAAATAAATAGAAAATTAAATATTAAAAAAGAGAAATTTATTGTGTGCACAAAAGTATTACAGATCATAAAAGCTACTAATTTTTTGTTAAATTACATAGTAATTAACGGTTATATTTTATAGAGCATGTGCGTAAAACATATATTGTGCGACATTGCATCAAAATGAGGGGCTATGTGAATAGTTAGTTCCCTACAATAATAATTAGCTGTAATATAAGAAAAATAAAAATATAACAGTAAGAATTTAATTGGAAGTTTTAGGTAAAATGTATTTTATTAATATCAATGACAACGCGACCAATAAGGTCGCGTGTGTTGGCTCGAAGGTTACACCAAGTTAATTTGCTTTTGATCCCTGCTTGAGATAATTGCTGAGGGTCATTAATTCTGACCTGGTCACCTCCCCTTTACCGTTCTTGATCATGAGAGTTAGTCCAATATTTTCCACATTGTAATCAATAGGGTCTTTTCTTAGTAATCCAACGGTTATTCCGGTAATTCTCATGTCACCATTGACTTCAGAAATATCGAATTCAATCGATGTGACTACGGGCCTGATGTGTACCCCTTTTAGTAGACACTTTTAGATCCTAGAACCTAGACTAGCCA
>CAZPKQ010000047.1:0-4816 GCA_964587205.1 uncultured Candidatus Saccharibacteria bacterium
ACTCTTTCTCTTTTGAGAAATCGGCCAGAGTTCTCCCGACTAAGGTTTGGAGAAGCGTGCCGTGATAAGGAGATACTGCTTGTCTTTACTTAATGCAAGCCAATAAGCCTATAAGGCGAGTGTTGCTACATTAAATTCAGGAGTGAGATTGTGCCTTGCTTCCAACAAGGACCATTTTCAAGCTCTGGTGACACGGACGGGTAAAGACAAATATCCGGATTCCGATGATCGCTTCGATCACGCCCCGTACTTCAACTTCAACGACGGCAAGGTCAAGTTCGACACGAACTGGTCCGACAATGCTAACTCGAACTACGGGTCTGCCTCTGGGTTCGTTCCGAAGTTCCTCCTTAATCAGCAAAAGGTATCCATTCGGATACCTTTTGTGTTATCTGGAAGCGTTACTTGATCGGATCCAACCGCCAAGCATCCTTCCAATCTCATCTATCATCTCCTGAAGGACAACATACTTTTTATTATCAAAAGTTTTTGTCTCCTTCATGAGCCTGAATAGAAATCGGAGTAGGTTAAGCTTCACGCTCGCCCTCTCTAAAAGAGTAATTTTATTCGACCCTTTGGAGTAACCAGCTTCAAAGAAGCACTCCAAGATATCGAGTATTGCGTTTTCGCTTCTCTCGTATACGGTGAATCTCTCAGATTTTGAGATAACCTTCCTGTATTCGTGAAAAGTCTTATAGAGATCGTATGATTTCTTAAGAATTGGTATATCTGTATCGTTCATATGAAGATTTACTCAAAATTGTTTAATCAGATTTGTAATCCCGAAGCCTTGTTTTTGGCATGGGACGAATTCAAGCGTGGGAAAGGAAAGAAGTACGACGTTATTGAATTTGAACGCAATCTCGAACAAAACATTTTTGAGCTTTACAGAGATCTTAGGAATAAGACTTATAAACATCGACCATATAGCGGGTTTTATATCTACGACCCCAAACGCCGCCATATCCATAAAGCTAGTGTCCGCGACAGAGTTCTGCATCACAGTGTTTTCAAGGTTGTAAATTGTGTTTTTGAGCCGACATTTATTCCAAATTCTTTCTCTTGTCGTATTGGAAAAGGCACTCACAAAGGAGTGGGAGCTATCAGCACAATGGCTAGAAAAGTGAGTAAAAATTACACTCGTCCTTGCTATGCTTTGAAGTGCGATGTTAGAAAGTTTTTTGATTCGGTTGATCACCAAATACTTCTTTCGATAATTGAGAAGAAAATCAAAGATCCTGACTTGATGTGGTTGCTTAGAGAAATCACCGATAGTTTTTCTAGTAGTGCCTCCGACCTCTTTAATAGAAAAGGATTGCCGATTGGCAACCTCACATCTCAGATTCTTGCAAATATCTACATGAACGAATTTGACCAGTTCATTAAAAATGAACTGAAAATAAAGTTCTATGCGAGATATACCGATGATTTTATTATTTTGAATCATAATGAATCTGAATTAGATGATGTACTTAGACAAGTTGAATCATTTCTCCATGACCGCTTGAAGCTAGATTTACACCCTGAGAAAATAATCATTGGGAAACACCACCAAGGTATAGATTTCCTGGGCTATGTTGTCTTTCCATATCACCAACTTCTGAGAACGAAGACAAAACACAGGATGATCCGAAAACTGAAAGTAAAGATCACTGAGTGCAGAGATGGCAAGATTTCGGAAGAGAATCTTAATCAGTCATTGCAGTCATTTTTAGGAGTCTTAAGCCACGCCAACACCAACAAGTTCCGAAAAGATTTAATGAATCATGTTTGGTTTTGGCTTAAGGAATAAATTTTGGCAATATCCTTGATGATCTCTGTTGGTGAGCGATCACTGGTAAGAACAATAGGAATTCTCTTGGTTGCCTCAGCATTTTTTATTTTTGCTTCCATTTGAGGACCATAATCTACTTGCCTACCGAGATAATCATCGATAACAAATATCACCAAAGGATCAAGTTTGGAAATCTTCTCTACTGTCTCAGTATTAATCTCAGGAAAAGCGTGGACTTTGAAGCCATGATAAGAAACGTGGCCTCCTAATCTCTATCTTGTATTTGTTTTTGTAATTTTTCAAAAGATTTGTGCTGGTGTTGTTTTCTGGTAGCCACTCTTGACCTTGTAGATCTGCATTTGGGTCGGTCAATACAATCTTGCCTTGTCTAATGCCTGATCCATAAATACCATCTTCTGGATATGCTATAGCATGTGCATAGCTAAATGATTTTGGAATATTATCTTGATATTCAACTTCTTTGATAATAAGAATATGATTTCGCATCAGGTCTTTGTCTTCGCTCATCATAGTGATAATATCACCAGGTAAGATCGACTTTGTCTCTATAATCAAGCTATTTTTGTCAGAAGCAAAAGTACTTACATCACAATTTTCTATTGGTCTTATAGCACAGCGGATCTGACCGACGAAGCCACGGCAATTTATAAAATGGATTTTACGGGCGATAGAGCCTAAGTTGCGACTTTGTGCCTCTGCATCAAGAACATGGAAAACAAAGCCAGAACATTCAATACCAATATTATTGTCTACTAAGATTTTCTTTAGATTTTCATTTGAAATCTGTTCTAGGTCAATTTTATTCTTCTTAAGAATTATCTCCAGTTCTTCTCGGATCTCCTGTGCTCGACCTTTGCCGATCTGAGCTCGAAGGCCAGCGCGGTTTTTGATTTTTTTATTATTGAAATAGGGTACAGAACAACTGGCATTACCAATAGTAAAGTTTGAATAATCATTTATAACCTTCAAGGCCTTTTGGGATAAGGTTTTGACTTCCATTTGTTTATTATACCGCTAGATTGATTTTTGAGCTCTTGATAACCTCGACAATTTCTTGACCCTGTTTATTTAGAATATTGTGTCCATCCATAAAAGATGATTCGGTTTGGATTCTGATCAAGTCAGAATTTGTCGCGGTATTTTCGTATATGAGAACTTCGAAGCCTTTTGAATTGAGCTCTTTTGCGGAATCGTCAAATATACTCTGGATATTTTTTGTAATTCTCTGGACTATTTGGGCGCCTTTTTCTATTGCAATGATATTTTGATCAATAGGCAAATCCAAGAGAGCTCTAATATGTGCTTCGAATGTAGTAATGCCTTTTTGGCCATTATCACGCTCGATTTGTTCCAATTGAGATTCGAATGTCGTAGAAGCTGGTTGGCGAGCATTTATCTCGATAAGATAAATCTTGCGACTTTTCTCATCCATAACAAAATCTACACCAAATAAGCCTTTCCAGCCGTCTTTTTGGAGTTTGTTGCCTATATCGCCAACAATAGTCTGGATCTGATGAAGGTCTCTTTCATTGAGGAATTTTTTTGCGAAACCCCAATCGTTGCCTATAGTGCTAAATTGATTGTCGGTAAAAGGTTGGAGACCTGTAATCTGATAACTAATATTTGCCATTAAGATTTTGTCTTTTGAGACTACAGCATTTACTGTGAAAGATGGACCGGAAATGAAGTTTGATAGTCTAGCCATCCTTTCTGGAAATTTCTCTTGGAGCACTGCCAACTCTTCTCTCGTATTGACCAAGTTTGTCCCATCGCCAGTATGACCATGAGCCCATTGGATGATGAATGGTTCGTTTTTCCAGGTGATCTGCTTTGCAAGTTTGATGGTATGAGGTGGAAGATATTTGCCTAGATCGCCAAGCCAGCGTATCTGGGAGAGTTTATTCTCGACTCTTTCGGAAAGAAATGATTTGGGATTTATGCAGATGAGTTTTTTTGATGAAATCTCACTTTCTACTCTCTGGGTATTTTTGAAAACTAGAATAAGCGAATCTGTGGTAGCAATATTGGCGAAGTCTTTGTGCGAGATCAGCTCGGTCGTACCGAGTAATGGACCTTCGGATCTGATGAGGTGGACGAAATCTGGATATTTGGACTTAATCTCTTGGCCATACTTGGTCTCATTTGTAACAATAATAAAATTTTGATCTGGAGTTGTACCCAAGGCTCTTTCTATATCACGAGTCACATATATGATTTTTTTGCCATTGATATTCATAACTTCAGTCTAAAGTTTATTGGCCATAATCGCAAGTATTGTTTTTGTGCAAAATACATGCTCTAAATAATTCAAAAAATAAGAGGTTTGTGATAGTGTTAGTTTATGTCCAAATTGAGCGTAGTGGCAACACCAATAGGTAATCTCGGGGATATAACTCTTCGAGCTTTGGAAACCTTCAAGCAGGTCGATTTTATTTTATGCGAAGATACTAGAGTGACAAAGAAATTATTATCTCATTACAATATCAACAAGCCGACCATTTCTTATCATAGTCATAGTCAGCAAGATAAGAAGATTGAGATTTTGGATCTGCTCAAAAATGGATCAAATCTAGCTCTAGTCACCGATGCGGGTACGCCTGGTATTTCTGATCCAGGTCTCGAATTGGTCTCGTATCTTAGGGATCAATTGAAACAAGAGATTATTTCTGGAGCTTTTATGATAGAAAGCATACCAGGTCCTTCAGCTTTGACCGCCTCTATTTCTATTGCTGGTGTACCATGTGCCGATTTTCTATTTTTGGGTTTTTTGCCACATAAGAAGGGTAGAGAGACTTTGTTTCGAGAGATAGCTCAATCTGAAAGAACAGTTATTTTTTATGAGTCACCTCATCGCATCACAAAAACGTTGGATTCTTTGGAGAAATTTTGTCCTCAAAAGAAAGTTACCATAACAAGAGAGCTTACAAAGATATATGAAGAGGTTGTATCGGGAAATGCTATGGAAGTCAAAGATTATTTTGATAAAAATAAAGAGAAAATAAAAGGCGAATTTGTCGTTTT
>CAZPKQ010000048.1:0-4530 GCA_964587205.1 uncultured Candidatus Saccharibacteria bacterium
GTTATCAGCCATTGTCTATATACAGGAAGACTTCTACAGGTAGAGATGCTTGGTTGCCAGGAAATTATAAGCTAAAACTAGTTTGTCGCTCATCGAATGTCGATGGTTACAGATCTTGTGGTGCGGAGATGCCAGGATATATCTACGTAAAAGAGAATCCAAATGCTACTCCTTCTCCAAGTCCAGTAAGTGCTCCTGTTTCAGATGCTGGAACTTCACTACTTAGGGCGACTGTTTGGGGTGCGATAAATTCACTTCTAGATCGTTAATAAATAAAAAAAGTCGCCGGATATAAACAGGGCGACTTTTTTGTTGCTTGTATCGGGTATATAATGAAATATCTAATCATTATTAAAATGAAAAAATTTATATTTTCTAGTTTGTTTTTATTAGTAACAGTTTTTGCTTTTGGATCGGTGGCTAGGGCGCAATACAATCCTACATTTACCATTACCAAACCTTCCAATTTGGAGACATGGGAGAAAGGTCAGTCTTATGAGGTTCGTTGGAAGACCAATGGTAATGTGTCTCCCGAAGCCTAATTAGAGTACGACTTTATACTTTAGATTCATCTGGAGAAAAAGGTCGTTTGGTAGCAAACTTAATCTCTGTTCAAGACAATAATTATTGTGTTAATAGTAATTTTGCTCAAGTCGATTGTGTGAAAGTTGGTGAAGGAAAAGCGAGCGTATATCTTAGAGATAATATTGCGTCGGGAAAATATAATTTGAGCTTGGATTGTAACTTAAATGGTAATGAATGTGATTTTGCGGATAGTCGCTGGATATATAAGACTATAAACATAGTTGCATCATCGAGTGTGCCACAGTTGAATTTATATCCTGTATCTGTTTCAGAGCCAGTAAACTCAGGAGAAAAAAGTGCTCTATTAGCTAGTTTTATACTTGATGCTTCAAAATCACCTTTTGATGTTCGTTTCTATGATTTTGTTATGAGACCAATATCCTACAGTTCCACTTCAGAGCCTGTTGCTTCTAATGGTTCAGAATATCTGTCAAACTGTGGTTTTTATATTGAAAAAAATAAAATTGCTAAAGGTCAGACAGGAAATCCATTCAACGATTTTGTATATAGTATTTATGAAAACAGATCACAAACAAATCATATAACAATCAATCGTGGCACTAAGGAAAAAGTAGATTTTCGATGTGACATATCTGATAATGTACAATATATAAAAGGATATTATGGATATCGTTTCAGTCCAGTTTATTCAAATATGTTATTTGAATCAACGTATAAAAATCAGGAATATAGTCAGGGTGTCGGTGTAGTTGACGGGACGTATGTTCCTGAGGTTCGTTTGTTGACTTCACTCAAAGAAAAGCCAAGTAAAAATGGTACATTATCTATAAAAGCTTTGCCTGAAACATTGACTAGTGGTTCTAATACGATGATTTCGTATACGACAAATGCAAATGCATCTACAACACTTCTAAACTTGATTTGTCCAGATGGTGTCTCAGCAAGATGGATAGAGGGCAAGAATAGGGAGATGTGTAATACAAAAGTGACTCTTTCTAGGGTTTTGACACCTATTACTCTCAATGTTACAAACACAAGTGCAGGTGATAAGGAGATCTCCGTCAATTTCTACGAGTATTTGTTGAATAATATAGATTACGCTATTGGTTCATCCACAAAAATAACAGTAAAACCATTGGTCGTTAATAATGGAGTTAAATCTTTAGATATCATAAATCCTCAGGGTGGTGTTATGCATATGGCGGATTCAGATCTTTATGTCGATTGGCAGGCAGACAACCTCAATGTTGATCATTATTATGTCTTACTCCAAAACGAGTTAGTCAATGATGTTGGGCTAATAGTCGGTGATAATATTACATCCACCTCGTCTTATTTGTCTTATCATTTTAATTTGAGTAAAAAAGTAATTGATCAAATGGTCAAGCAAAGTAATAGACTCACAGAAGGTCAACTACAAAATCATTATTATGTTACTGTGGTCGCTGCGAATAGAGGATTCTTCGGAGGATCGAAGCCTGAGTATTATGCAAAAAGTAAGGTTTTCTACATTGGTCCAAGTAGTGGAATAATGATCTCAAGTGTTAATGCAACAGCAAATCCTTTGTATTCTAGCAATGCTACAGTTGCTTATAGATATGACATAAGTTTTGATCTAAGCAATTCAAGTTCATCCCCAATTTATATCAATAAAAACCTAAATGGTGATGGCGTTTTGTATAGTGTTAGTTATAGAGAAGCAAGTACTTCAAGGATAATTACCGATTCGCAGACTCTGGCTGGTGATACGAATACTCATTACTATTTACAACCAGGTCAGTCAAGAAGGATTACACTTTCAGGTTATCTTAAGAATGGAGGTTATTCAGAGCTCATTACCTTCAAAATATTGGGAATTATGGCCAAGACCGAATACAGTAGTGTCGATAATTTGAAGGTCGATGCTGGCTTTGATAATGCACGACTAACTGTTTACATCGATGGTCGAATTCAAAACACAAATGCAACATCATCCCTATCACAAATTATTTTGGGTTCTCCGATTATCTCAAATAATTACACAAGGTATTATTATCCTGTAGAGATCAAATTTAATATTACAGCTCAAGACAGTCCAGTTTATATTGCAAATCTTGTAAATGGCAAATCGCCACTTGTGTTCACTGATTCTGATCGACATATCATGCCTCAATTAACTTCTTCTAATTCTGTTCCAGATAATTTGATTGGAGACTCGGTATTTTATAAGATGGTGCCACCAGGTGCTTCAAGATCGTTTAGTTACAAAGGGACGGTATCAAATATTGGTGCAAAATATACTGGTGACAAAATAATTCAAGTAAAAGCAATTAAATATGGATTAAGTGCTGATAGGGTAGATTCTGAATATATAGGTACTGATAATAGTAATCTCAAAGCCTTTGTATATATGGTTGCAGACGAAAATGCAACTTCTTCAACTGTTTATGATCCAAAGTCTGTCTATATAAAGAATGCTAGAAGTCAGGCGACTGGACCAAATGTCCAAAATGGTAAGGTGGTTGGATATAATTTCTCAATGGTTGGAAAAATAGTAAATATAAATGATGATCCTGTATATATTAGAAATAAAAATGACGGCAATGACAGAACAGGATTTCTTGTACCAAATTCTGCAAGGGTTGAATATTCAGTAAATTACAGTCCAATTTCTGCTGGAGACTCAAATGGTGCAGTGATCATACCCGCAAGATCAGAAAAAGATATATACATAAATGGCACATTATTTAGTAACGGCTATAATGGAAATGTAAGTTATGGTTTGAACTCAATTGCATACGGCACTTCTACATATACATTTGATCGAAGAATTCAAGATGGAGTATCAGATATGAAGGTCGTGGTGGCTTTTGATGTGGCTTCTAGTACATATTATTCGACTACAACTGTTTTTAGTCCAAAACTAAATAACCTCTCGACTTATAATGGTCTACCTGGGACATCTGTCATTGCATACGGTCAAGATTTTTGTCCGACAGTCAAGAATGTCGTTACTTTTGCGAGTGAGCGATATGATATATCTGATGATAAGGCTGTAATCTCAGGAGATGCTAGATCGATTCGCTTCACGATCCCAAGTCTACCATCTGGTGTCTACAAGATATTTGTAGAACCTAGTGGTACAACGTGGAACAGTCCAAAATGTAATCCAAGCAATTATATAAACTTCACAATCGGTACTTCTACTCCAGTATATTCTCCTACACCAGTGATCAGTACATCCGTAGCGCCTAAGTCTTCTGCTACACCTTCTCCAAGTGTAGCTAGTGTTGCAAGTACATCGTTGCCTTATATATCAAGTATTAGTCCAAGTCGTGGAGGTGAAAATACAAATGTTACGGTTTATGGAAGGAATTTGAGCAATGTAACCAGTGTTCAATTCTATGATAGAAATGGTTATCCAGTCAGAGGCCTAGTACCAAGTTATGTATCTGCTCAAAGTGTATCCTTTAGGATTACAAATGAATTTGCAGTATCTCTACCTTCCGCTGTTTATAGTCTAAGTCTCGTATCAAGCAATTGTAGGGGAGGTTGTGATAGTAATAGGATTAATTTTGAGCTAATTGGTACCGCGCAAGCAAGTGTCAGTCCAAGTCCATCATCATCCGCTACAAGGACACCGACACCTTATCCTAGTGCTTCCAATACTCCATATCCTTCTGCCTCAAATACACCTACTCCTACTTATTCTTCTACCCCTGTTCCTACATATAGTTCGACTCCAGTTCCTACTTACAGTGCTACTCCTACACCTATTGTATCTTCGACTCCTACTCCTACTCCAACTCCTGTAAGTTCGGCTACACCAACCCCAGCAAGCACCCCTACACCTTCAGCTTCAGCAAGTGCTACGCCTACACCTAGTGCAAGCTCTACTCCTAGACCAAGCACATCCTCATCTCCAAGTCCTTCTAGTTCTCCTACCGCATACAACAATGAACTGTTCAAAGCTTCTATTTGGGTAGCATTGAAGTCTATATTTGG
>CAZPKQ010000049.1:0-4407 GCA_964587205.1 uncultured Candidatus Saccharibacteria bacterium
GGATAAGGCTGGCTATGTCCTTACAAATGACGGCACAGGCAAGGCAGAGTGGAAGGCTAAAGGCTCTAGCTCTATTACATTGAGTGAGGTTACACCTTTTAGTGTTACTGTTTTGAGAGATAAGGGTCTTCAATCATTTACAACACCTACTCCGTATCTATTTTGTGCTCTTTCTCGCATAGAATCTGAACTTGGAAGAGTTAATTCCGGATCGTTTTCGACTGGGTATTGTCAAGTAACAAAAAATGACGATGGTAAATGGAAAATTTCCGGTTATTTGGCATCAGATCCTAATTACAAATGTGAAATGATCTGTTTCAAATAGTTTTTAATTTCAATATTCAAAAAAGAACTCTCCTAGAGTTCTTTTTTGTTTTCTTTATTGTAAAGTGTATTAAATCAATATTTGATCTGAAATCTATCAAACATTATTTGTACAACCATTCATTGTCCTGAATCATCTTGATAAATGAATATTTGTTTGTAACTTTTTCTTTTAGGGCATTGCCGTATCGCTTCCTCTCTTCTGGATGCTCTATCATAAAGGAGATGGCGTGAGCCAATTCGCGAGAATTTCTTGGTTGGATAAGGATACCAGATTTCATATCCTCGACGATCTCTGGTATGCCTCCGACTGTAGTGGCGACAGTGGCAAGATTTGCCATTCCAGCCTCTAGGATTGCATAAGGTAGGCCTTCTTTGATGGAAGGTAGGACAAAGACTGTAGATGCTTTGAGGTATTCGCTAGCATTATCTATCAGACCAGTAAGGAAAATCTTATTTTCCAATTTGTTGGTCTTGATTTGTTCTGTCAAAAGATCTTTGTTTTCTCCGTCGCCGATAATGAGGCAGATTGAACTGGGTTGTTGCTCGCTGACGCTGACCATTGCGTCGACTAGGTATTTCAAACCCTTATTTGGATGTAATTCGGCTATTGTTGTAACAACGTTCTTTTTGTAAAATTCGGCAAAATCCATACCTATAATCTTTGCCAATGCTTGTTTTGCTCCATCTACAGAAATGAAAGTTACTGGTTTGATGCCAAGCGGTATGAGACGGAGTTTGTCTTTGACCCAAGGGAAATAAGTCGCTTGTTTGAACTCCTTTTCTGATAAGACAATAGTAATGTGATTTAGCAACATTGTAAGCCATGAGAAGAAGTATATGGCTAATTTTTCTATGGCGGGACGAGGTTCATTGAATGTCCAGCCGTGAACGGTTGTGATGATCTTTTTTGTACCGAGCAATCTACCGGCAAGAGCGCCCAATCCGGCAGCCTTCGGACTATGAAGATGTATTACGTCTGGTCGCTTGTTTTTTATTACATTGTAGATTTCTTTGAATGAACCAGCATCTTTGCCTAGATTGATGTCTCTATTCATATTTGCGATAGAGAATGTGTATATGCCAGCCTCTTCGAGTTTCTTTTTGAGAATACCATCACCGCCAAGAGCAACCCAGACTTCATGACCGTTGGCTTTCATCGAAGTAGATAGGTCAAAGACGTGTCTCTGGGCTCCGCCCCAGTTTGATTTAGTGATAATATACATTATCTTCATACCATAAAAATACCATATAAAGGCCATTAAACAAAGAAAATCCAACCTTGATAAAGTATCAAAAAAGTGTTAGTATTTTGTCATGAATTCCTCAACGAAAAATAGCGGTGCAAATTTGCTGGTTATTGGAGATTTAATTGTCTATTTATTTTCTCTAATTTTGACTTTGGCTATACGTTACGGCTCTCTACCTGGAAGATCTTTGCTCTTGAGTCATTTACCTTCATTTATTTTACTTTTTATTGTTTTTATTATTGTGACTTTTAGTGCTGGTCTATATGATAAGCAGGTGGCATTTATCCGTAGACAGATTCAGGGTATTTTGCTTAGGGTACAGATAATAAACATATTCATTGGTATAGTCTTTTTCTACTTGGCACCAGTCGGTATTGCACCAAAGGCAAATCTATTTATTTATTTTGTGGTTTCGACAATTCTACTATTTGTCTGGAGAATGGTAATGTTTCCGGTTTTCAGTATTTCAAAGAAACAAATAGCTATTTTGATCGGTAATGGCGAAGATATCTCTGACCTCAAAGAGGAGATAAATTCGGCAAAAGGCTATGGAATATATTTCAAAGAGCAAATTAACACCGATCTCAATAATCCACAGATCCAAGAGACTATTGATCAGTCAATCGGCTCAAATAATGCAAGTATTGTTGTTGTGGATTTGCACAACAAAGATTTGGAACATTTGGTACCTTATTTGCACTCTCTTATCTTCAAAGGAACCAAGGTCATAGACGCAAGTAAACTCTACGAATCAATTTTCGATAAAATTCCTTTGTCTATGGTTGGTAAGACTTGGCTTGTAGAGAATTCCGGCACATCCTTGGGTAATCGCAAAGTTTATGACTTCCTAAAAAGGATCATAGATATTGTTGTTTCTGTTTTTGGTGGATTCATCTCACTTATTTTTTATCCATTTATCATTTTGGCGATAAAATCTGAAGACCGAGGTCCTATATTTATCCTACAAGAGCGAGTCGGATCAAATGGAAAATCAGTCAAGATCATAAAGTTTAGAAGTATGTCTGGAAATGACAATGGTCAATATGGTCAAAATGGTACTACTACTCTAAAAGTCACCAAGGTCGGCAAATTTTTGAGAGCATCAAGATTGGATGAAATCCCACAATTTATAAATATTTTGAGAGGCGATCTCTCTTTGGTTGGTCCGCGTCCAGAATTGCCAAAATTAGTCGAGGTTTATCAAAAAGAAATTCCTTATTATAGTGTAAGACACTTGGTCAAGCCTGGAGCGTGCGGTTGGGCTCAGATCTATCACGAAAACCACCCTCATCATGGTGTCGCTACAGAGGATACAAAAGACAAATTGTCTTATGATCTTTACTATATTAAGAATCGATCATTATTGCTTGATATAAAGATTATATTTAGGACTTTTCAGATTTTGATAAAAAGGGAGGGGCGATAATTGCATTATCTTTTATTATGCTTATAATACCCCAATATGCTTAAACAACGATCTAAGGCAGTAATGATATTCGTTATTGCAATTATTATTGGTTATTTTGTCTATGTATCAAGCGCTCCAGGTGGTTCTAGGCCATTCGTCTTGGGTTTGGATCTTTCGGGTGGCTCACATCTAGTCTTCAATGCTGATGTATCCAAACTCGATCCTGCCGACATAAAGGCTTCGATGACCGCACTTCGTGATGATGTCGAGAAAAGGGTCAATACTTTTGGAGTTTCAGAACCTCTTGTTTACACAGAAGAGGGCAAATCTCTAAGTTCAAAAGAAAGTGCATACAAACTCATTGTCGAATTACCAGGAGTTACTGACCCTGATAAGGCAGCTTCTGCAATCGGCGCGACGCCAAAACTAGAATTCAAAGTTATTTCTGCAGATGATATGAAAGCAAATTCTGGCAAATTCGAAGGCCTTAGTGCTACTTCGACGGAATATTTACAATTCTTATCATTGTTTAAACCTACAGGTCTAAATGGCACTATGATCGGCCGTGCCTCACTTATCTTCGATCAGACCACAAACACTCCTCAGGTTGGTCTTACTTTCAATTCTGATGGACGAAAATTATTTAGTTCTTTGACCAAAGCCCATGTCGGAGATTATATCGGTATATTCTTGGATGATCGTTTGATCCAGGCTCCAGTTGTCAGAGAAGAGATACCAAATGGACAGGCTGTTATAAGTGGCGGTTTCAGTCTGGATGAAGCTCAGACCCTGGTTCGTAATCTAAACTTTGGAGCTCTACCTGTACCGATCAAGCTCATATCTACTCAGACTATCGGTCCTTCTTTGGGTGGTGAAGCAGTAAACGGTGGCATAAATGCCGGTATTATTTCTTTCTTGATCATCTCAGTCTTTCTGGTTATCTGGTATAGACTTCCTGGTCTTGTAGCGGTTTTTGCACTTGCCTGCTATACAGCAGTTATGTTGGCGATATTCTTGCTCTTCAAAGTAACACTTACCGCTGCAGGTATTGCTGGTTTTATTATCACAATCGGTATGGCAGTCGATGCAAATATTCTTATTTTCGAAAGAATGAAAGAAGAGTTGGCACGTGGTCATGGTGTCTGGGATTCTATGCATGAAGGTTTTGCAAGAGCGTGGTTATCGATTCGAGACTCAAATATCTCAAGTATTATTACTGGTGTAATATTGTATTACTTCGGTAGTACTTCAGTTGTCACTGGTTTTGCTCTAGTCTTCATTGTTGGTGTTCTTGTAAGTATGTTTACTGCTATTACAGTCTCAAGACTATTCTTGTACGCTATAGCCCCAAAGAGAACTACAAAATTTAGCACATTCCTTATCAGTAATGGTTTTAGCAGAATAAACAAATAATAATATGTGGGT
>CAZPKQ010000050.1:0-4191 GCA_964587205.1 uncultured Candidatus Saccharibacteria bacterium
AAGCTGTAAGCTTCGATTCTTCGCAGGTCTAGCTAGTAAGCCAGAACCTGTACCGATTCCTTATGAAACATATTTTGTTATATAAGGTTTAATGGTTGTTTATTGATTTTTATGTTATTTTTTATAGGTAATGAGGAAAATAGTAAGTAAATCAGTATTTTTGTTTGTTATATATTTTTTATTTATATTTCTATCCAATCCAAATATTTTACTTGCAGACTCTATAGATATAGAAAAAATATTTTATATTTCTGAGTCAAAGAATGGTATAGAGAGTTTTCGTAAGAACGTGTCAGTTATAGATGTTATTGCACCTCAGAGCTATACATTAACCAATAATCTAGGTATTTCTGGAAATGTGAATTCAGAAATAAAAAAAATTGCTATCGACAATAAGGTTAAGATTATACCGCTTATTGTAAATCAAAATTTTAGTCAAACTGTTATTCATAAGTTGTTAACTTCAACTCAAGACATTCAAGATCGAGTTATAGATTTTATGCTTTCCGAAGCCAAAATTAATAATTTTGCTGGTTGGCAGTTGGATTTCGAACATATTTCTTATCTAGATAGGGATTTGTACAGTCAATTTGTCGAGCGTGCAAGCAAAAAATTTAAACTTAATAATTTATCATTGAGTATTGCCGCTGTTTCTAGAATAAATGATCAACAGACAGATTTTTATAGGAATTGGAGTGGCGCTTTTGATTATGAACGACTCTCAAGATCACTAGATTTTATTAGTGTAATGACTTACGACGACCCAGATTCAAAAGGTCCAAGCGCATCAATGCCATTTGTGGAAAATGTATATTCATATCTAAAGGATAAAATTCCAAAAGAAAAGTTTTCATTGGGGATTCCATTATATTACTGGAGCTGGAGAGAAGTTCCATTTATCAGATTGAGATCTGGAGGTACTTATGAAAGGCTCAGATATATAAGGGCACAATACGACACATCCGAAGGTTTTGACGAAATTTTAAAAATTCCTTATTTGAAATATTCTGTCGGTAAGGATTCATATATTGTATGGCATGAAGATTCAAGAAGTTTTGGTCAAAGAATTGAATTTATTAGAAAGAATAGTTTAAGAGGTTTTTCTGCATGGGTTCTAGGGGTAGAAAATCCAGGTATTTGGAAAAAATTAAAAAATAATTTGTCTAATGAAAGTGGCCAGGTTGTTAAAGATGAAATTCAATTAAAAATTGAAAATATGACTCTGGAACAGAAAATCGCTCAGTTATTTATGGTTGGTTTGTATTCTGATGATAGCAATGCTCAGTTGGAGATGTTGATAAAAGAAAATAAGATTGGGTCGATTATATTGCTAAATCAAAATATTAACGGCAAAAATATATATGATGTTACAAAGCATTTTCAGGATGTGGCTTCTAGTTCCAATCAACCACTATTACTTATTGCGGTAGATCAAGAGGGTGGTACGGTATCGCGTATCAAGGAACCACAGTCTAATCTAACACCTCAATCGCAAATTAATACATCCGGTCAGGCTTATAAAGTTGCATTTGATCGTGGTAAGGAGCTTCGTAGCAAGGGTATCAATGTCAATTTTGCTCCCATACTTGAGTATATTACAAAACCGAAGTCATTTCTTTATGCTAGGGTTTTTCGTGGCTCAAAGGATGATATTATTTCTTTTGGCGAAAATATGGTTAGAGGATATCAGGAGTCTGGTATCGCTACTGCAGTCAAACATTTTCCAGGTCATGATGATGAGTCGGTTGATTCACACAAGTATCTACCAGTTTCACAAATTAAAAATATAGATTATTCAGAATTCATAAGGACATTTACTGAAGTTATAAAGAGACAAAAACCCGATATGGTGATGACGTCACATGTACTTTATCCTTCTATTGATCCATTATACCCAGCAACATTATCTCAAAAATATATAAGCGATTTGAGACAAAATTACGGATATGATGGGATTGTTATTACAGATGATATGAATATGGGGGCAATTTCAAAAAAATATAAATTAGACGATAGTGTGATAAGAGCTATAAATTCAGGAAATGATATTTTGCTATTTGTGGCACCAATAAAGACTGTAAACAAAGCTTACTCTGTGTTGCTCAATGCTGTACGTGATGGGGAATTAGAAGAATCAAAAATAGATTCAAACATTAGGAGAGTTTTAAATTTAAAAGAGAAGATTGCTTCAAAGAATAAAGAAATATACTAAAACCCAAAACTTTCTAAAATGCGGTGGAGAAAATGTTCATGATGTTCGGTCTCGGCGATATACCTCAAGAGAACTTCGCGTACGATCTCTGGGTCGATCTCTTCAATAAAAATTATGATATATGGCATCATGAATTTTCTTGATTTCAAGATGATCTTCGAAGGGAATTCGTCATGAGGGATCCAGAATGATTCGAGATGTAAGAAAGAATAAAATTTATCATGAATCATTATTCCGCGGTCATTGATCTCATGATAGACGATCCTCGGTGGTCTTGAAGCGTGGATGACCAATGTGGTCGCGGCTACTAAGACAAAAATACCAGTTATGACATTTCCGAGAATGATACAGACTGCAGATAATGCAAGAGTGATAATGCCTACGCCCCAATACCAATCCGGGGTCTTTTCGATGTGAAAATGTTCGGGTGCATTCCAATAGATAAGAGCTTCGGTTGCCATGCTTTTATTATAACTTTTAGAGTCGATTTGGGAAAGCTTGTGGTATCATCTCCAGCTAGGTATCCAAATCAGCTGTGAAAGTTTGTCTGGGGAAATCGGTAAGCCATAAGTGAGAGGTGCCCAATATATAAATGCTATAAGAGTAAGTGCAATAATTATTGCAATCAAGGCTTTTTTGTATGGTGGTTGGAGAGAATCGAGTAGGAAGCCTACAGACATAATGCTTATGATCAGGGCGGCTTCATAGTGATAGAGGAACATTACTCGGCCGATGAAAGAGAATGGAAGCCAATTGACCAAAAATCCGATGATCAGAAATGTGATAATAACGAAAGTATCAGGATTTGTAGGGATAAATTTTTTGAAAATGAGTTTGATAAAACCGAGGACAATCGTAATAAATATTGCCAAAGTAGAGAACCAATAGACAAAAGGATTGCCCAATAGGTAAATATAAGAATCAATCGCGCTGTTGTTTTGTGATGAACCTTGCCAATAGAAGATTGAGCGTAACATTATAGGCCAGGTGTACCATTTGCTTGCATTTGAGTGTGTGGCAGTAAGACCTGCGCTTGATGTATACATGACGCGGTTGAGCTCCATGACTTTGTCTAGAAATGTAATCGGTGTCGCTATCGCAGTCGGGACATGGTTGTCTTCTAGTGTGCTTTGGAATTCTTGGGACATGAAGGCGTCTCCAGAACCTGAGCGGGTGAGGATCGAGAAGTGCATTGCAAATAGCATGAGATAAATCATTATTGCCACAAACAGGTATTTGAATGTGAATATCAAAGTTTTTTTGAAATAAATCTTGAAGCTTTCGAAATCTATATATTGTCTTGTCATCTCCAAAACAATAATCATAAAGAGATAGGTAAGTCCGGTCCACTTGATCGAGAGTGTTATAGAAGCAAAGACTGTAGAAATTCCAAAAAACCAAGTGGTCTTGCCGATACCAATCCTGCGGGTGTACTCAAGATAGGTGAGGATAGAAGCGAAGCCAAAAGTGTGGAGTATGATATCTGGCAAAATAAATCTCGATTGGACTATGAGAGAACTTTCTAATGTGACCATCATTGCCACTACAAAAGAGGAGGCTTTGGAAATTTCAAATCGTCTGCAGATGGCATAGATGATAAGGGGCAAGATGATGCCTGCAATCATAGGAATCAGACGCAAGTTGACCATTTCGATCGGAATAGTATTGCCTATGCTTGTCCAATCTACATTGTAATGATCTAGGCCAAGTAATTTGCCGACAAAAGCAAAAAGTAATTTTACGAAAGGTGGGTGTAGATCAAAAAAATATAAACCTTGCCAATATTGACTAGCGAAATTGCCATAAAAGACTTCATCAAAGACGACGGATTGTGGCCAGCCAAAATTGTATACATGTACCAAGCCACTTATAGCAAAAATAATTATTGGAATCACGGTAAAATTATATCAATATTAAGGTTTTTTCTCTATATAAAGACAAGTATATTTGCTATTGTATAGTAATGAAGTGGATATTGA
>CAZPKQ010000051.1:0-4129 GCA_964587205.1 uncultured Candidatus Saccharibacteria bacterium
ATCATTTGAGCGTTCCTACAAATCTATCTTGGAAAGACTCAACAAAAACGCTGTTCGTTTCCAGATACCGATCGGTCTTGAAGGTGAACACAAGGGTGTTGTCGACCTTCTAACGATGAAAGGATATGTTTTCGAAGGCGAAATGGGAAATGTCATAAAGGAAGTGCCAATTCCAGAAGACTTGGTTGCTGACGCAAAGAAATACCATGCAGAATTGGTAGAAAAGATCGTCGAAAACGATGAAGAATCAATGAATCGTTATTTGGAGGGTCAAGAATTTTCTGTTGACGAACTCAAGAAACTTACTAGAAAAGCTGTTATTGCAAACAAAATGTTTCCAGTTTTCACTGGTTCTGCTCTCAAGAACATTGGTGTGCAATTGGTACTTGATGCGGTTGTAGATTATTTGCCATCTCCTTTGGATATCGAATCAATAAAAGGTATCAATCCAAATACTGGAGAAGAGATTGTCAGACACGCTTCTGATTCTGAGCCATTTTGTGCTTTGGCTTTCAAATTGCAAAATGACCCATTCGTCGGCCAATTGACATTCTTCAGAGTATATTCTGGTTCTATAGAGGCTGGTACATATATCTACAATGTCACAACCGGTAAGAAGGAGCGTTTGGGTCGTATCGTAAGACTTCAAGCAGACAAGAGAGAAGAAGTCAAAAAAGTCTTTGCTGGAGAGATCGCTGCGGCGGTTGGTCTCAAGGATGCTCTTACATCCCACACATTTTGTGATGAAAACAATCCTATCGTTCTTGAACAAATCAAGTTCATGGAGCCAGTTATTTCTCTAAGAATAGAACCAAAGACAAAAGCTGATCAAGAAAAGATGGGTCTAGCTTTGAGGAAATTGGCAAATGAAGATCCAACATTCCGTATTTCATCTAATACTGAGACCGGTGAGACTATCATCTCTGGTATGGGAGAATTACACCTTGAAATCATGGTGGATCGTATGAAGAGAGAGTTCGGAGTCGAGGCAAATGTCGGTGAACCTCAGGTGGCTTACAGAGAGACTATCCAGAGTAGCGCAGAGGCAGAACACAAATATATCAAGCAGACAGGAGGTAAGGGTCAATACGGTCACGTACGTCTAACCCTAAAACCTATGGAGCCATTGCCAGAAGGTGAGAAAATTCCAAAGAACATTCACCGATTTGATGATTTCGAATTTATCAACTCTATCAAAGGTGGTGTAATTCCAAATGAATTTATCCCTGCTGTAGAAAAGGGAGTCAAAGAAGCTATGGATAGAGGTATTGTGGCTGGTTACAAGATGGTAAATGTATCTTGTGAGCTTACATTCGGTTCGTACCACGATGTCGACTCATCCGAAATTGCCTACAAGATCGCTGCTTCTCAAGCATTCCAAGATGCTGCAAAGAGAGCAAAGCCAGTCATCCTCGAGCCTATCATGAAGTTGGAGGTTGTCTGTCCAGAAAAATACATCGGAGATGTCAACGGTTCCATCGCTTCAAAGAGAGGTATTATCGAAGGTCAAAATCCAAAGGGTCAAAATGTATCGATTATTGCAAAGGTTCCATTGTCAGAAATGTTCGGTTATACAACTCAACTTCGTTCTATGACATCAGGACAGGGTAGTGCAATGATGGAATTTGATCATTATGATGTTGTTCCATCAAATGTCGCAGAGGCGATTAAGGAAAAACGTAAATAGGGGAGCTTGTGTACTGGTAACTGTTATATTTGGAAGATAAAAGTGAAGAGAAACAGCCGACAAATCGGCTGTTTCTCTTTTATGGTCACCATGGTCATTTCTGTAGATCTCCAAAAAGAAATTGAAAAAATATATTTTTTATGAAATGCAGACTAACATGATAAAATTGTTTTCATGAAAGATTTTGATTTATGGAATGAAATAAAGAAAAAAATTGAGGCGGTTGAAACTGACCTAAATAAATTTCCTAAATAAGGAGAAGTTTGGATTTGTAGCCTCGGAAAAAATATCGGTTTTGAGCAAAATGGAAGCGAAGATAATTTTTCTCGGCCAGTCTTTATTGTAAAAAAGTTTAACAATCATATGTTTTGGGCAATACCACTGTCTACCAAACAAAAAAATTTAGATTTTTATTTCAACTTTACTGACCCAAACGGTCAAAAAGTCTCCGCTATTTTGGCTCAAATGAAATTGGTTAGTATTAAAAGGTTAAATAGAAAGCTATATGAAACTCCATGTAGTTTTCTTGATGAAGTTAAACAAAAGTTAAAATCTTTTCTTTAGAAATTCGAAACCCCGCATATGCGGGGTTTCTCGGAGCCTTTCGGCACTTTGTAAAAATAGTATACCAAAAATGATAAATAATGTAAATGGCAAAATATTTCAAATTATTGTACTTGATTATAGGTGTGATAGACTTATACAAGTTAAGTTTGCTTAGTTTTTTATTATTTATCATAATTTTATGAGAAACGCTCAATCACTATCTTTGTTATTATTAGCTATTTTTGCAATATTTACTTTTGTTCTAAAGGTAAATTCCGCAAAAGCTACTGTCGTGATATGTCCAGAAGGGTATACTTGTACTCCTATAAATCAATCCGCTGTGATGTGTCCAGCAGGTTATACTTGTGAACCGATCAATAATTCGCAAAAAAATTCTACAGTTATATATGGTACAGATGCAAGTAGAGATTCTTGCTATATTTTTACGAAAAATTTATGGAGAAGTGCTGATGGTATGAATGATGATGTTTATAACTCAGGTTCAGATGTTTATCAATTGCAATCATACTTGTTATCGATCGGCTATAATATTCCAAGTATTAGTTCAGGAAAGTATGCAAAAGGTCAGGTTTATGATGAAGACACAATTATTGCCGTTAAGAAGTATCAAACGAGCAAAGGTATTCCATCTACCGGTTTTGTCGGCCCTTTGACTAGGGCTAGTTTGAATGCATCGTGTAAAACAGAACAAGTGCTTACAAATTCATCTCTCTCTGTCCAAGCTTCTTACAATAAAAATACTGGAAAAATCGATGTCTCCTGGGAAAAATATACCGGAGATTTTGATTATTATCAGTTGTTTTTGGGAAATGACACATTAAACAGAGAAAGTCAGCTAAATTCTCAAAATATTGATAAAAATCTGACCAGTTATAGTGCATCAGTACCTGATTCTTTTGTAGACATTGCTAGAAAAGGTGAGCAGTCCTCAGATTATTTCTTTGTTAAAGTAAATCCGGTTAAGAATAATCGGATTGGTGGAACTTCGGCAATTTATGGTAAAAGTAATTATTTTCCAATAAAGCTAAATTCTTCAGTTTCAACCTCACCATTGCCTAGTAATAGTCCCCTAGCTTCTACTCCAACAGTTTTTGCTAGGCTTGTAAGTGCAAATGAAGATAGGGTTGGTACTTGGACCGTTTTTGCTCCTAGTTCTGGCAATATAAATAGTAAGAATAGTGATTGGAAGTGGGTATTAAATATTTCTGTTCCATCAAACTCTAACCTAATGCTCAAGAGAATTACAATCAAACATAACATTTCTGGAGAAATATGGTCTACTGGATATAATAATTATCTTCAAAACGGTGAGAAATTATATGATGGATATAATGAACACCCATATCCTTTGGTGGTTGTAATGAATGGATTGCAACTTAATAAGGAATATGATCAGACGCTCATGACTAAACCTTTGTCGGCTGGTAATAATGAGTTTGTTCTTTATGGACAAGCTGAATATACTAGCTTCGTTGGTGGCAAAATAGTAGTTGAATTCAATGATGGTACAAGTGTAAGCAATACAATCGCCTCATCTAATATTAGGCAGGGTGATGCATATGAATTGTCAGCAACCCCTTCTCCAACACCGACAAATACTCCTGGTTCAAATTGTCCAGCAGGATATACCTGTACTTACCCAAGAGTCACCCCAACCCCAACACCTATGCAGAGCCCAGGTCAACCTTCAGTTTCGTTTGTCTATCCTAGAGCATCAGAGACTTGGAATGTGGGAGATACAAAAAACGTCTCTTGGTCTTATGCGAACTTCAACACAACCGCTTCTGGTGACAAATTCGTCGAGCTACAATTGTTGCCACAAGATGGCCGCGCTCCTGTAGTATTGGGTACATATACTTATCCTTATAGTTATCA
>CAZPKQ010000052.1:0-3967 GCA_964587205.1 uncultured Candidatus Saccharibacteria bacterium
GAATCAATCTTCTAAAAAATGCCTCCAATTTTCAATAAAACTGAATGGGAACAAAAGATCAAGGATCCATTTTGGTATTCCGATGTTGAAGTGGTGATGAATAAAATGATTGAGTTACGCAGTAGAGACATAAATGAGTACAATAAAACCAAAGATCAGATTTACTCATTTTTTGAGGATCATTTGAGGATTGGCGATATAGCACTGGGTGAGACTGGTACAAATTGGGATGCAGAATGAAAAGGGATTGATACGATAGTAATACATCATACGAGTAATCCGGAAGGACTATCGAATGAGCGTCTTTCTGCTATTGAACTTATTAGACTATACGCTACCGAATATGCAAGGAGGGAAAGAAGAGAGCCGATATATTCATCTCATCTTCGAAATGGTAAACAAGTATTTTATCCTTATCATTGGATAATACGAAGTGATGGGACGGCCGAAAGACTATTGTTCGATAATGAGATAGGTTGGCACGCAGGAAATTGGGATATAAATTGTAGAAGTGTTGCTATTTGTATCGATGATGATCATGAGTTTTCTATACCTGACAATAACGAATTAAAAGTAATTTCAGATCTTATCAAAAGTAACTATCCTAATGTGAAAATCGATAGAATTTTCGGTCATTGCGAAATAAATTTGAAAACAAATTGCCCATCGGAGCTTTTTTTGAGTACAGAAAATAGAAGGGGTTGGAAAGATGATCTTTTGGATCTCATTGCACAGACAAAATAAAAAATCTCTAACAGCGGGATTGCTGGAAGAGATTTCAACCAAGGATGTGCTTGGTTTGAGTCGCGCTTGAAGGTGGAACTCGTTTACCTATTGTTTAAGATCCCGATTCTAACTATTCGTCATCTGGATATCCAGAAAGTTGAATGTTATGTCTTCAGATCTCAAATCCATTGAGGAAAGAACCAAAGTCTTGCCTCGCATGACATGATCGATTAGTCCTACCGAGGACCTCACCGTAATGGTGGAGTCGCTATGGCATTTGTAGATGCCGTAGATGGTACCACCATTTTTTCGAATGGTAATTTTTACCACTGATTGCCCGGACTTGAGTGACCGAAGCCACTCCGACCGTTTCGTGGTAATCGAAGCAATCATTTTCGCAATACCAGGATCGATTCTTTTCACAATGTGCCTTTCTACTGCAGGTTAATGCATTGAAACAATTATATACCACATACAGTAACATGTCAATAGTAGTCTATCATAAGCATATTACTTCAATATAATGGCTCAAATTATAAACAATGCTACAATAGCCTAGTATGACCACTTCATCTGAAAAGTTAAAAAGTGTTTTGTAAATAAAAAATATAATAGTGAAACTACTGAAGATGTTGTAAAAAAATACTACCGATGTTATACATAATAGCGTATATCAGAGCAATAAATTTTTATAATCATGAATATAATAGATAAGGTTCTGAATCTAAAATTACCCGAGAAGCAGTTTGTTGTAATGGGCAGTGCCATACTCGAAGTGAAGGGTATTAGAAAAGCAAAAGATATTGATATAATCGTTACAAAAGAGCTTTTTGATAAATTAAAAAATGATCCTAATTGGGAATACAAAACTGAAATTGGGAGTCTTGGTAATATACAAGTTGAATCTTTAGAAAATCATGATGGTGTTTCATTATACTCACATATTTATGCTGGAGGAGATATTGATTTCTTTCGAAACAACAGAGACAAGATAGAAGAAATAGATGGAATGTACTTTGTAAGCCTCTCAAATTTACTTGAAGTCAAATCAAATTCTTGGAACAGGCAAAAGGATAGAGAGGATGCTGAGTTAATTAGGAAGTATATGAATGGTATCGGTCGGTAAAAACTTTTAACATATTTCCATTTTGGAAAGATGATCTTTTGGATTTAATTGCCAAAAACAATGCTACAATAGCCTAGTATGAAATAAGATCAGCTATTTAATATGTTTATGAAGTGGAAACATCCATCAAGAACAAAAATTTATGAAGCACTCGGAGCTGTCGCAGATGGTCGTGTAATTTTAAATGGAAATGAGGCTAAAGTTTATTCATCCTCAAAAAATAAGTATTATAATGTTACATTCGATCCGTCGAGCTCAAGGATAATGTGTAATGATAACAGTTCTTATTGGAAGGGAGAATTAGGTTATCCGTCCATTGCGTATCTAATGCTAATTGGTAAGTTATCAATTGATATTAAGGTGGCAGAAATTTTAAAAGATATTCCTTGGAAGGATATAAATCAGAAATTTAAGAACAATTTTGATGAGGCTCTCGAATATATATTGAAAAAGAAATCAGTAAGTGAGCGAGAAATTTTGAAGCAGATTGTAGAAAAAATTGATGGTGAAATTCGTAATATGGATCTAGAATTGCTTGGAGAGAAGGTTCTACCACCCAGTGGATACTAATTTCATGCTGTATCGAGTTTTGCTTCTCGAACATTTATTTTCTGTTATAATTAACCCATGCTAACCCCAATCATAGTAACTGCGATCGTTTATTTCATTATTGGATTCTTGATACACGGACCATTATTTGGCAAGTTGTGGATGAAGCTTGCGGGCGTTACTCCGACTGGCAACGAAAAGTTTTCTGATATGTATGGTCAGATGTTTTGGAATATTGTCGTAAATCTTATTATCTGTACGTTTATCTATGGAGCTATCTGGGTCGCAAGTCATTCTCCAATTATCATGGGCGATCTTACTTGGTACAAGGGTGCGATGGTGGGTGCGTGGTTATGGTTTGGTTTCGTAGTTCCAAATACACTTCTAGATGTTATCTGGATGAAGCGCAAATTCTCTTACTGGCTATTTGAAGCCATCTGCTCACTTATCTGCATGGGTGTTGCTGGAGCGATTTTGGCGGTGTGGGGGTAATTTTATGTCTATCTTTCGTCAATATCCATATAGCAAAGCAGTAAGAATTTTAGAGAAAGCTAAGAGATCTGATGATATTTCTATTATCAGGGAGTTGATTATCAAATTCTGTGACTACATGCAATTATTTATTGAAAAAGTTGATGTGTATACGGAGGCGTTTCCATTCATAAGTGACAATAAGTTTATCTTTCCTGGAAAGCATAGGGAACTATTTATACACAAATTGGAAACAGAAGTTTATTCTTCTGGATATTTATCTCAAATATTGAGTAGTTTGAACATAAAAAATCATTTGGAATTATCCGAGAGTTTACAAGATGCTATTGGTGAACTTCATTCTAATCTTTCTCGAGGTATCAAAAATATTAATGGTGATAAAAAAAGTATATTAGAAATATTAAATAATCTTAGGAATGTTGTACAACAAAACGGCCCCCATTCGGGAGCCTCCAGTGCCTAACGGCAATAAGTATGTCAAGTATACCAAATGGTGATAGATAGTCTATATAAGTTGTATTGCGAACATCATATATATAATATTATTAGAAAATTTAATCAAATAACAAAAAGTCCCCGCCGTGAAAGCGGGGACGCGATGTGTGCAAGGTGATCGAATCACTCTCTGCGCACAAATGAAAAACTCCTGGTCGTTCGCCTACCTCGATCGGTTGTGATCTTGGTGGCGATATTGTCGACACGAGCGATCTCATAGACCACACGGTCAAAATCGTCAGTTAAGATGGTGGGACGGTTGGTGGTCGAGTCAGATTGTTTGACTCGATCCCACTTTCCGTCACCATTGTCGTCGAAGACTGAGATCGAAGGGAAATCAATCTCGTTCTCCTTGTAGAGGAATAGAGACCGAGCATAGCGACCATCGTCGCTATGCCAGTTATCCTCAATCAAGGCACGCCAGGTGCCGGAGGTGAGAGTGACGTCACCCGTGTAGACCACTAGCGATACGCCGGAAGGGGGAGAACCGTTGTTCTTTCTCCCGAAGGGGTTGAGGAAAAGTGATGCGATTGCGAGCGTAATGGCAAATGCCAGAACGCCTTGGTTGAGAGTTTTCAT
>CAZPKQ010000053.1:0-3960 GCA_964587205.1 uncultured Candidatus Saccharibacteria bacterium
GCGCATACGACGCTCGGGTGTGACGGTTTGACGTGTTCGGATTTTCGCCTCGATTTGAGTGGGAACATCTTTTTTCTTGAAATCAATACTATACCTGGGCAAACCAAAACCAGCCTCTGTCCTAAAGAAGCCGCCGCCGCAGGCATGACTTTTCCTGAATTTTTGGAAAGGCAGGTTATGCTTGCATTGAGCAAAACAAAACGGTGATAAGGGCAATCAAAACGGTTTACAAGAGTCCCAATGAGATAGTATCTTCGCAGGACTTTTCTATAATTCTGCTATTCTCAACAATCTTTCCATCTGCTCCACCCGGTAAGAAATTGCATCCCATTGTTTTCGTGCCATCACCCTTCGCTCCCAATAATCTAATAATTACTGTATCACCTCATGAGTCACTGAATAGATGGTTCTGCCAATTCTCCCGATATAGGTGATGGATTTTCCATCAGGACTAAATTTTAGGTCTTGAATTTTATCAAACGTTTCCTCTGCATCGTTGCCATTCAGTGAAATCCACTCTTTTCCACCATTGATCCATACCGTGTACAAGAGATTGTCTTCCGTCGGGCTGAGTATGAAGGGGGCTAGGTACACCTCCGGATCCATGCCCGTATAGTTTCGCAGTTCTTTTCCTCCAACGTATACCCCTTTATCTACCGCCTGTATCTTGATATTACCGTTCTGTATTCTCACTCCGTCAACGTATTGACTATACTGCAGGGAGGAGTAGGCATTGTAGTCCACAGAATCATTGATGAGATTTTTATCCTCGTAAAGATTCTTCCCCACTACATAATACAGATGTTCTCCATCATCACTAAACCAAAAGTGAATGAGGTCACCTTGCACGGTGTTGATTAACTGATTATTCAGATATATCTCCATTTGGTCGAAAGCTTCCCTGCGAACTCGAGCATACGCAAATTGCCCGTGAGGGCCATACGCTTCCGAAACTCCATTAGCTGCATGGGGATATCCCTCATCTTCAGGATAGACCGAAATCTCTCTTTCATTGAGAACGAGATACGTTTCATTTCGCTTTTCATCAAATGCATGGTAAGAAAAGTTCTTTCCATCAGAACTAAATGTTAAATGATGTACGAAGGTGTATAGTTTGAGGGGTTTCCCATTAAGGATGATCCGTTCCAATCTACCTTCGTAGGTCATGTAGGCGTATTGCTTCTTGTCTTCACTCACTGCAAACTCCCAATATTGCCCTTCTATGGGGTCAACTCCATTTTCTTCACACTCCGGACAGAACGAGGGGAGTTTTTCTTTGGGTGAAATGGAAAAAATTTTTTCTTTTATAGCTGGTCCCAAATGATTGATCAAGATATTGTTTTCCGAGAAGGTATTTTGTTTTATTGAAGCAAACAAGGAATCCCACGCACCGCTCTTCATTCCTTGTATCGCGTCGCTACTATTCCCCATACTAAAGAGGTAGACTAGGTTTTGATTCCGATAGGCATACCATCCGTTACTCGACGGTTCGGGCATTTGGAAAAATACTACTTCTGTTCCGGGTTCACTGTTTAATACTCTCGTTTGACTCTGAATATTACCCAAACTCTCTTGAGGAATATCCGATGAAATATTTTCTTCTTGTTTTGCCTTCACCCAAGCCAGCAGACTCATATCTTTTGGAATGATCTGTCCCCTGTAAATATTAAACAAGGGAGAAGGTTCTGCATTTTTTTCGGGCGATGATACTTCAATAGACCCTATATAATCGTACGTGTCATATGTATCGTGGAGCAATTTCCCGTCTTTATATTTCTTAAGAAAGAGCGTGCTAGTTACACTCTTGATGGGTTGAATAGAAAAGATATTACTTCTTTCTGAATCAGGTATGGTTAACACGAACCAATCATCAAGAGAGAGTTTAGTTTGGCTTACGGGTTCAGTTTTATTTTGTTGTAAATGAGTAGTCTGGACATCTTGATGAGTTGTCTCTCGGGATATTTTGAATTTCTCAATAAAGACTACCCCTCCGATAAAGAGGAGAATGGCTATTGTTGATATAACCACTTTATTTCTCATATCTTCACAGTACCACATGATTTACGGTTGCGGTATATTGCTCCACGCCCTCGTTAAATATCAAGAAACAACACCGTAAGGAGCTTTTCCATCCGTTTCAATGCCAAGTTTCTATTCAGTCATTTCGGCTTGAAAGGAAGCGGGAAGAGGTGTAATATGCATATACAGTAAACAGATTCCCGTATATTGAGATGTGGGAATGTTTGGTACGATACAGTGGTTTGGTATGGGGCGCAAGTGATTCGATTTGAATACAAAATTATGGCAAGGGTGGCATCAAACAAAAATCTTCATGGGGCGAAACGGGCGAAGAACGACGTGTCATTTACAGATGCTATCCCGAGCGATTACGACGGCGTGATGGGTGTGCCAATCAGCTTCCTCGACAAATACTCGCCAGAACAGTTTGAGATTGTCGGGATCGACAGATACGTTGAAGATAATCCGAACTATGGAAAGAGATTTACAATAGACGGGAAAGAAATTTATGCGAGAGTTTTGATTAGGGGTAAGCAGGTGAAAAGATGATATGAATTATTCTGGTTCTTATAGACATCTATTAAAAAATAGCAAAGCTGCATTGTTAGCCTCAATTGAGATTTATAATAAACCACAAATACAATATCGTGATGAGTGTTTTGTCATTTTGCTATTAAATGCATGGGAGCTCTTATTGAAAGCAATTCTGTCTAAGAAAAAGCAATCAATCTTTTATCCGAAGAAGAGAAAGGAAGCATATAGGACTCTTTCTTTGGTGGATGCATTTACTAAGGCGGAAAGGCTTTTTCCGGAAGATATTTTAGCGTTAGCTGTTCGTAAAAATGTTGATCTTTTATCCATTTATAGGGACAATGCGGTACATTTTTACAATGAGAAAGGTTTCTCTGTTATTGTGTACTCTTTGGCACAGACAAGTATAAAAAACTTTAAAGATTTAGCTGACAAGATCTTTGATCGAGACTTAGTTTCTGAAATTTCTTGGTCAATTTTACCACTGGGATTTAATCTGCCAGTTGATCCAATTTCGTATATGAGTGGAGAAAGGGGAGTTTCTTCCAAAAAAAATCTAGCTGCGCAACAATTTATGGCAGAATTGAAAAATGCGCTTGGAGAATTGGAAACAAAGAATATTGATTCGGAACGACTTGTTACTGTACTTAGCGTTAAACTGGAATCAGTGAAGAAAATCACCAAAGCGGATGTTACTGCTGGCATTAGTTCTAATAATAAAGAACAAGTAGTTGGTCCTTTGATTATAACAAAATCCGTTGATCCAAATAAAACTCACCCGCTTAAGCAAAAAGATGTTTTAGAGAGGATTGGAAACTTGCATAACATAAAATTTACTTCCCATGTCTTTCAAGCGATGATATGGGATTTTAAGGTAAGAGAAATGCCCGCACTTTATTGGAAATCTGAAAATGGCGAATTAACAAAATATTCAAATGAAATCATACACTTCTTAAAAAGCAAAACAGAAGATGAAATACAACGAGCCATTACTGATTATAAAAGAAAAAACAAGAAACGGAGAAAATAGGAATGTAATCACTGCTTGTCGAATATGTTTACGGCCATGTTTCCGAAAATCCAAGTAAAAAATATCGCGGTGGATGTTTGACTTAGTATGTGAAATCTATGTCAGATATATTGCCTTGCAACAACCAAACTATCATGTATGACACCTTGGACGGGGAGACGAAGGTCGAGGTGCTTTTGGAGAATGAAACTGTGCGGCTTTCGCAAAAGCAGATGGCGGAATTGTGTGAAAATATGCTATGAAAACATTGAAGAAGAAACAACAGCTGGCGATTTATCAGGCAAAAGATGGAAGTATTGAGTTGCGCGAGGATGCCGCAAGAGACACCGTGTGGGCGAATTTGGACCAGATAGCCCTTCTTTTTGGTCGTGACAAGTCCG
>CAZPKQ010000054.1:0-3933 GCA_964587205.1 uncultured Candidatus Saccharibacteria bacterium
TAGTTCCTTGATAATGAGGGCTTGTTACACCACACGGTGTCTCAAGGCATGTGCTAGTAGTCCAAATGAGGAAATAAGGACACTACCTTCACAAGATTATCGAGAGACAATGGAGGACCTATGAAGCTTGCTGAATTCATCGTCTGCACGGTCATGAAGGTCAACGACAGTAAGGGCTTCATGTTTGCCAAGAACGGCGACGATCGGGAGATCATGTGCCACATCCGTCAGGGGGTGAGTGATCTGACCGTGACCCCCAAGGGGGAATGTCTCAAAGCGGGATGGATCAACATTCTGCCGAGCCCGGGCGACAAGGTCGCCCTGATTCGGGATAGCAATGATCCGAATTCGGGTCGTGCCTACACCCACGCCATGATCTGGGTGCCCTACCACACCTTCGATCGTGCGAGGTGTGCCGTCGAACGGATGGATCCCATCCACAAAGTCGCCGTTCGGGCTCTCGCTGTGAACCACCGCACCGGCACTCGCTTCAGCGGTGGCCCTACGCAGGTGCTCTTCGAGGGCACCATCGACGAGCTCAAGGCTCTCAACGAGAAGGACCTTGAGAAGATGCGTGGCATCCACTCCACCTCTCTTGGAGGAGTTGGAGGAAAAATCATCACCCTCTCCTACAATACCAAGTGGGAGGTGAAGCGGAATGGTCGTTGGGAACACTGCAATGCACTGGTGTCCCAGGTCGGCCTCATCGATGAGAAGGAGGTCCGGAAGCTGGCTCCGATCACGAATTAGCCCCCGCCTCAGGCGCCGGCCACACAGACCTCACATCCGCAAGGAAGTGGGGTCTGATTTATTTTGCTATGTTTAACCTCGCAAGTGATTAGGCACAAATCTTCACAGTAGCGAGCTCGAGTGGCAAGATCTCAATCTTGGAGCGACTTATATCGGCCACAGCGTCCAATAGATAGACCAAATGTTCGGTCTTCAAGACTTTTTGCTTTGCAAGATCGGAGATGAATTGTAGGTCATCTGGTGAGACGCGATCTTTGATGTTTGCAGATGATGCACTTGAATATTGTAAAAGCAAAATAAAACGAGACTTCTCGAGAATGAGTGTAGAATAAATACCAATATTGAGACCAAGACTTTCGACTGTAGACAGCACAGATAGAGCCTTGTCACAATCTTTTTTTATTAATGACTCAATGTAATCACTGACTAAGCTGGCCTTGGGAGCACCGGTGATGGACTCAACTTCTTCTCTATCGATCTTTTTGTCTTTTGATGTAGAAATGACTTTTTGTAATGTACCCAAAGCATCTCGAAATGAATTATCACCAAAAATAGCAATGAGATCGGCGCCACTATGATCGATAGTGAATCCTTCTTTTTTGGCTATTTCTACGATCAATTTTCTTATGACTTCCCTATTTGGCTTTTGGAATGAATAGGTCTCACAACGAGATACGATAGTATCTGGCACCTTTTGCAATTCGGTAGTAGCAAGAATGAAAATAACATGCTTCGGTGGCTCTTCCAAGGTCTTGAGTAAAGCATTCCACGCATCCTTGGATAACATATGGACTTCATCGATGATGTATACCTTGTACGGAGATGAGAATGGCATGACTGAGACATGCTCTCTCAAGCTACGGATGTCATCTATACCACGATTCGATGCTGCATCTATCTCATATATATCTTCATCATTTGTCCCAACTGACTTTGCAAAAATTCTTGCAATAGAGGTCTTGCCTATACCTCGTCCACCAGAAAACAAATAGGCATGAGCGATCCTGTTATTTTTGATCGCTTCTTTGAGAGGACCGACTATATGATCTTGGCCTACCACTTCAGACCATTTGCTCGGACGATATGTGCGGTATAAGACAGACATAGGGGTATAGTAGCATTTGTGAGTGAAAGGGAAAAGGCGATAATTAAAGTTAAAAGGTAAAAGTTAAAAGGCAAAAGTTTAGGTTAAAGATTCAAAATATTAAACAATAGGTGTTCATCAATATTATTGTGCTTGAACTTTATACTTTAAACCTTTACTTTTGCCTTTTAACTTTTAACTTTTACATTCTGCCCTTTTCCCATTAATTTTAATTTATCTCTCTAATAACACTCAAATACCTCCCAACAACACGTCCAACTTCGAAAGCACTCTTCGCTCCCATCAACTCTATCCTCAACTCCTTGGCCCCATCCCAACCAGAGACATAAGCCTTGAAATGCTTTTTCATAATGTCGAAACTCTTTATATTTTTGAATGCCTTTTCGAATGCTTTTGCATGCTCAACCATTACTCCCAGACGAAATGAAATTTGCATATGTGTGACATCTGCATTTGTCCCGGGATGTGTCACATCCCCGAAGAACCACGGCTTGCCGAATACCCCTCTTCCCACCATTACTCCATCACAACCAGATTTAGCGATCTTTTTCTCTCCATCTTTTTTTGAAATAACATCACCATTGCCTATGATCTTGGTACTTGGAGAGATAACATCCCGAAGTCTTACAATTTCATTCATCAAATCCCAATGCGCGTCTACAAGTGACATTTCTTTTCTAGTTCTTAGATGGACAGTAAGAGCTGGCAAGTCCTGTTCAAGCAGGATTTTTATCCAATCAAGATCGATTTTATTGTATCCAAGTCGAGTCTTAACCGAAATTGGAATCACCTTTTTTGGAAATTTTTTGTTGCCTCTTTTTTTGTAAGCATCAAGTACACCCTTTCTTGCACATTCAATTATCTCAAGGGCAAGATTTGGGTTTTTGATCAATGATGCGCCTCCACCCTGCTTCTCTACCGCTTTGTCTGGACAACCCATATTGATATCGATACCATCGAAACCGAGTTCTGCCACTAGTTTACAAGCTTTGTACATTTCAAGTGGATGCCCTGTAAATAGTTGCGCTACGATCGGTCTTTCCTTATTTGTATATTCAAGATCCTTGAGTAGCCTCTTTTTTCCTTTTGAATTTAATCCATCGGCTGAGACAAACTCAGTCCAAGTCACATCCGGCTTTCCATATTTGGCAAATAATTTGCGGAATACAGAATCAGTGACATTGGCCATAGGTGCAAGACAATAGAAAGGTCTTTGCAAACCTGCCCAAAAACCCTGGCCAATAGGGTCAATTTCCTTCATTTTGCTATTTTTTTGTGACTTATTTGCCCATTTTTGCATCACAATACTTTACATATGATTAAGTAGTTAGTCAATGCAAATAAGTAATAGATACAGAATCGTACTCCGCAACATACTTTCTTCGTGGCCGCAAAAATGTTGCAACATTTTTGCTTAATCCTCGAAATTTTTTGCTAAAAATTTCTGCGGAGCCACTCAGAAAATATGTTGCTACGTACGATTTTGCAACACTCTATCACTACAACTTCTTCATCAACTTGATCATATCCTGATCCCTAGAATGACTTCCGAGGACAACAAAAAGATACCGCTCTTTATTTATATGAAATACTGCAATACCGGTCTGCAAAGCCTCATCAGTATAACCATTTTTGCCACCTTCATAATTTGACCAATTGAGAAAATGAGCGGGATTTGTCCAGACATGCAATCTTGTAGAGCGAGTCTTCTCTTTTGTAATATCGATAAGTTCAGGATAATTTTTCTCCACCCACTCATATATAATTGCCAAATCATTTGCAGAAGAACGGTTGTCAGGAGACAGTCCAGATGGATCATAAAATGTCGTCCTATATGCACCTAGGTATTGAACAAAATTATTCATATATTTTATAAATTCCTTACGACTATAACTTCTAGCTAGAGCTTCAGCAGCATCATTTGAAGAGACCATAAGTAGCGGGTAATATAGATCGCCAGCCATGATACTTTCACCGATCTTGAATTGGGCCGTATTGCCAAATGTATTCATAATGTCAGCAGTAATCTTGACCTTAGTATTGTCTTTGACCAATTTCTTGGCGACACTTGCTGTGAT
>CAZPKQ010000055.1:0-1733 GCA_964587205.1 uncultured Candidatus Saccharibacteria bacterium
TCTATCACCCTAGATGCTTCATTTACTCCTATTCGCAAGGCAAATTACGAAGTCGAAAATATGCGCGTTGGCGATAGGACAGACTTCAATCGTTTGAGGATCACTATTGAGACCGATGGCACAGTCACACCAAAGGAAGCTTTGGAGAAGTCGATCACTCTCATGATCCACCAACTCAAATCTATCGTAGGATTCAAAGAAGAAGAGGAAGTAGTGGAGGCAAGTACTTCGAAATCAGACAATTCTGGTGCAGATGAAGACAAGAAAGTCGAACTCGATACCGAGCTTTCCAAGACAAGAGTTGACTCCCTAAACCTCTCTGCTCGTACAATCAAGGCTCTCTCAAATGCAAATATTAGGACTTTGGGCGGTTTGTTCCGCAAAAAGGAGTCAGACATTATGGATGTCGACGGCTTGGGAGCAAAAGGAGTACAAGAGATCAAGAAATTATTGGCACAATACGGAGTAACACTCAGGCAATAGATTTAAGATTTTAGATTTTAATTTTAAGATTAATATATGCGCCACCATTCAAACACAAGGAAATTCGGAAGAGAAAAGACACAAAGACATGCTTTGATGCGTTCTTTGGCGCGCAACCTTATCCGTGACGAGCAAATCCGCACTACTACAGCGAAGGCAAAAGAGCTACGACCTTATGTAGAGAAGTTGGTCACAAAAGCAAAAGTCAATACAGTAGCTGGTCGCCGTTTGATCAACGAAAAGATTCACGATCAAACTATCACAAAGAAGCTTTTCGATGTGATCGCTCCAAAATATTCTGGTCGAAATGGTGGTTACACAAGGATAATGAAATTGCAAAATCGTGATTTGGATGGAAGCCCAATGTCCCTAATCGAATTTGTATAATTTCTCAACTTCACCATAAATACAAAAACATGAAATACACAATAGACGCACAAGGAAAAAAGATCGGAAGAATAGCTAGCGAAGCAGCTCATAGACTTTTGGGTAAGCATAGCACTAGTTTTGCTCGCAATGTAGTCACAACTGATAAGGTTGAGATTGTCAATGCAAGTAAGGCCGATGTCAGTGCAATGAAAAAGACAAAGGATACTTATGTCACATACACTGGCTACCGAGGTGGTCTAAATTCAGAATCCTTGGGTGAATTGATTATTCGCAAGGGTATGAAAGAGGTTTTCGAGAGGGCTATTACTCGCATGTTACCAAACAACAAATTGCGTGGTCCACGATTAAAGAATTTGATTATAAAAGAATAATATGACTGCCACAAAGACAACAACAAAATATTTTGAAGCTGTAGGAAGAAGGAAGACCGCTATTGCTCGTGTCAGACTATTTCCTGCCAAGAAAAATTCCTTTGAGATAAATGGCAAGGCATTGGAGACATATTTCCCAGTCAAGGAGATGCAGGTCACAGCAGAAGAGGCTTTGCACAACGGCAAACCTGCAGAGAAGTTTACTGTTACCGCAAAAATAGTCGGTGGAGGTATCTCTGCTCAGTCTGAGGCATTGAGACATGGTATAGCTCGAGCTTTGCTTGAATATGATCTAAATCTCCGTTCTGGCCTCAAGAAACTCGGTTATCTTCGTCGTGATCCAAGAGCCAAAGAGCGTCGCAAGTTCGGTCTCAAGAAAGCTCGTAAGTCTCCACAGTGGAGTAAGCGCTAACAACAAAAAACGATCGCCCCACGGCGATTGTTTTGTTATTGACCCGCAACAAGGGTCAGTTGCACGATTCGGATACA
>CAZPKQ010000055.1:1833-3532 GCA_964587205.1 uncultured Candidatus Saccharibacteria bacterium
TATTGCCACAGGCCTGACTATGTACATCTTCATAATACAGTCGGAGGGTAACTCCAACCGCATTGTCTGGAACTGGGTAATTCATCTATTTTTATACTACGCTTAGAATATATATAGTCAATATTTGCCAAGCGCTACAGTTTTGATATCATATTTTTATGACTGACAAAAATAATAATGACGAAAATGAAGTAATCGTAGAAAATGAGGAAGTTACTGACTCCTCCGATCTCGATGATTCTGTTGTGGCCGAAGAAAATGCTCTTGAAATGATCAAGAAGCTCAAAGATAAGCTCAAGAAAGCCGAAGCAGAAAAACAAGAATATCTCACAGGTTGGCAAAGAGCCAAAGCCGATTTGGTCAATGCTCGCAAGCGCGATGAAGCTGACAAACAAGAATTCATGAAATATGCAAATGAGCGATTGATAGAGGGAATTATTCCAGTCCTAGAAAGCTTCGATATGGCTATGGGCAATAAAGAAGCATGGGAGAAAGTCGACAAAAATTGGCGTGTGGGAGTCGAATATATTTATTCCCAGCTCAAAAAGGTCCTAGCCGATTCTGGTTTGGTAGAGGTCAATCCATCGGGAGAGATGTTCGATATCAACAGAGATGAGGCAACAGAATATGTCCCAGTCGATGATCCAAAAGATCATCACAAGATAGTCGCCGTTATCCAAAAGGGCTATATCTTGAATGGTCGACCTCTAAGGCCACCTAAGGTCAAGGTTGGTGAGAAAAAATAGCAAAATGGAATCATTTGCAAAATTTACAAGCCAGTCCCTTAAGCACTTCATTACAACTGGCGCTTTTTTGCCGAGCTCGACATATTTGGCAAAAAGAATGACAAAAGATCTAAAAGGCAAGGTTATTGTAGAATTGGGTCCTGGCACCGGAGTGTTCACAAAAGAGATTCTCAAGAAATTACCAGAGGATGGTTTGCTTATTTCTATCGAGAAGAATCCAGCTTTTGCTGATTATTTGAAAAAACATATTACTGACAAAAGATTTGTCTTGTATATCGGAGATGCTTGTAATATCTCATTGTATTTGGACGAAAATGGCTACAAAAAAGCTGATTGTGTAGTATCTGGTTTGCCCCTCGGACATTTCAGTAGCGATACCTGCAACAAAATACTAATGGAAGCTAGACGATGTTTGCAAAAAGACGGGATTTTCATCCAGTTTGAATATTTTCTTGCTGGCATAAGATCGGTCAAAAAAGTCTTTCCAAAGATCTCGATCTCCTTCGAGCCGTTCAACTTACCACCTGCATTTGTGATGAAGTGTCGGGTGTAGGGGGGGGGGATGTTGCACATCCTTTGGGCAACATACTCCAAAAACACAAAAACTCCCGAAGGAGTTCTGTGTCACCAGTGAGCAAATTTCTTTTGGAAATTTGCGGGCCATGGATCTTAGCCATGTTGTTCCACCAGTCGAGGTTAATCGACAATGCTATTTTATTATTTTTATTGTTTAAGTGTCAAGTTTTCATGGACCATTGGGGAGTCGAACCCCTATATATAGCTGGTGAGACCATATATCGGTACCTGCCATTGCCCACGGAAGGCAAATCTCTTCCGTAGTCAAATAATATCAACTGAATATTAAGAAACTATTAATTTCTTATGAAAACGTAATAAATTTCTGATTAAGAAAAAATAAAATAAATCATCGGAGGATGTGACACATCCCTACT
>CAZPKQ010000056.1:0-3522 GCA_964587205.1 uncultured Candidatus Saccharibacteria bacterium
GGTTGTGCTGAATTTTGGAGCATCTTTGCAGATTGGAGCTTCTGAGCATCAGTCATCTGTACCGCGTCTTTTCGAAGCTTCTCTACTATAGGATCTGTAGTATTTTGGGGTTTGTAATCACTAATATCCTGCTTTTTGAAGCCAGGACCATAAAGCATATATGCCAAAGCCCCAAGAGCAAGTAGTACTAATATTGATAATATAACAAGCAGTTTGCGGTGATGGTGTTTTGGGATGGTATCACCTGGTAAAACGCTTGAGTCAAGAAAATTTGCCATTTGGATAAATTATATCATCTATAGGCAAATACTAGCTAAATTCTGTGGATAATTATTGAGGTCCGACAAATTCATTTTTGTCCAAATCCCTATGCATAACCCTTGAATGCTTTTTCATTGCAACCAAAATACCTAACAATATATATTCGGATAATATATGAGTTCCTCCATAGCTCAAAAATGGCAGAGGAGTACCAGTGACGGGAAGAAGCTGAATATTCATACCTACGTTTATGAATAGGTGCACTATGAAATATATAGCCACTCCAGCTCCAAATAAAATTTCAAAATTTGATGACCCTCTTGAAGCCAAATATATTATCCTTGAGATAAATAAACCGTATAAGATAAAGAATAGACTTACGCCGATGAAACCCCATTCTTCTGCAAAAGCAGCGAAAATGAAGTCTGTCTGATATTCGGGAAGAAAATTGAGCCTAGATTGTGTACCGTAGCCGACACCCTTACCCAATATATATCCTGAACCTACCGCAATAGTAGATTGATAAGCATTGTAGCCACTACCCCTTATATCCGAAAGAGGGTCCAAGAAATTTCGAATTCGATCCTTTTGATATTCCTTGAATCCAAATGACCAAAGCAAAATAAATGAAATGAGAGCCAAAATAGCCATAGCCAAGATATGCTTCTTCGAAACGCCGGATACAACTATCATACCAAACCAGATAAGAGCAATGATCACAGCCGAGCCTAGATCTGGGTGAGTCAAAACCAAGAAGAAGAAGACAAAAGCATAAAAACCTGACACAAGTATATGACGAATATTTGCTATCTCAATATGTCTGCGAGAAAAGTACTTGGCTAAAATGATTATCAAGGCAACCTTTGCAAAGTCTGATGGTTGGAAGGATAAAAAACCAAAATTGTACCAACTTCTTGCTCCATGCGATATCGTACCCAAGACGGTAAGCGTTCCAAGCAAAACTATCATTATTATAAAAATAATGATTGATACAGATGACTTCCTCAAAATCTTTGTATCAAGAAATTGACCGATCATGAAATATGCCAACAAAGAAATTGCTATGGCAATAACCTGATGATAGGCATACGAATCATCTGCAGAAAATGAGTGCATGGTCACGAGTCCTGCCAATATCAAAGGTAATGTCGAAATAAAAAGCCACCAATCAGTGAAGTGATTTTCTTGCTGATCAACTTTGTTTGTAGAAAAATAATTTAATATCCTTTGCACCCCCCTATTCTGCCACATACAAGACCTCTATGGAAACTACCTGACCATTTCTATTTGTGTTCCAAGTAAATGGTGCGATAGCCGATGATTTGGCCCCGATCTCATCTACAACAGTTTTTGAAAATCCGATTGTATTTCCCAATCGATCATAAAGAATAGCAAAGACGGTCAAATTTCTAATATCATACAAAGAATCATTGTATAGATTGACCTCCAAAGCCGAAGAATCTTTTTGTTCTGTATAGTCTTTATTTATAACATTGATCGCTTTGAGCTTATCAGTGGCTTTGACCCAAAGAGGAGACTGACTAAATTCAAAAGATGCCTTTGTAGGATTGACCTTGCCTGTATCGATAAGAGCAGAATAGGCCAAAGTATTTCTATGTGCGGGAATATTCACTATTCCGGATTTGCTTGCAATGGCTTTGCCGAAACTATCATACAATGAGACTTTGAACGGTACTCCCATCGCCTCACCGAGATTATTTGGATTGATGATGTAAGCGGCAACATTATAAATGCCTGAACTAACCTTCTCCATTCTTGTCCATGTGACGCTCGGAGACAAAAATTCACTTTGACACAATTTCTCACATCTACCACCACAATCAACTCCGGCTTCACTACTATTTTGCTTACCGTCAAAACAAGTTGGGGCTTTGTAAAAGATCAAAAATGATGGCACACCTACAACAAGTACCAATAAAATTAATACAATGAAGGCGTAAATTATTTTTCTTCTACGAGCCCATGAATCCATATTATTTCTTGTATCCGATTAGTAATTGGTATATGAGTAGATAGACGGCAATATATAGAAGTGTAATTGAACCGATACCACTAATAACTAATAACAAATCCAAAATAACTAAAGATGTTATAAGATACAGTCCTTCTTTGAATATAGCTCCGTATGATTTGATTTGAGAAGTGAGTTTTTGGATTAGCCATACCACAAATGAAAGTACCGCAATAAAAATTATATTTGAAGCAGTATTGAATATAAAAACCAGAACAAAAACTGGAATTAGGGCGAAGATTGCAGCCTTTTTGATGAAGGAGAAAAATAGATCGACAAGAGAAATGAACTTATCTTGATCAATAACGACATCTTCAAAAGACTTGAGAGAATTGATCTTCACTTGACCTTTGCGACTGTCTGGGACAGCTACGATGTTTTTTGTGACATATATGAATGATTGACTATCCGTATAAGCTTCATATGAGAAATCTTCCTTTGTATTTATTGTAATAAGATTTTTGATATCGATATTGTGTCCGTTTTGGAGAGACTTAGGCAGAGGAATAGTATATGGTTCTGGCTGATTTATGCTCAATTGACCACTCTTCATGGTGATGACCAAGTCACTTGGGAAGACCTTTTGGAGTTCGGTTTGCGATTCTTTGCTAGTCAATACCAAAAAGACTGGTGTAATAAATACGACCAAAGCAATATAAATCACTATAGAAGAAAGCAGATTTAGACCTAGAAAATATTTCCAAGATTGCTTGTTTGAATGATTTGAGATACCGTGGTAAAAAGAACGATTTGTAATACTATCACTTATAGTTTTGAAGAATTTCATACAATAATTATCACATAGAATCAAAATAATGCAACAAAAAACACGGATAACCGTGTTTTCCTTGGATTCTCAGTTCTGGCGGCAAGCTACTTTTGCCCTCTCGGACTATCATCGCCGCAACTACGTTTAACTGCCGTGTTCGGAATGGGAACGGGTGTTGCCATAGCGCCGAACCACCAGAACAGAGAATCCAAAACATATGCACATGTTGTAAGTAAATGTCTGCGTACAAAGTTCCTAATAAGATCGGCGGATTAGTACTTCTCGGCTGAACACCTTGCGGTGCTTACACCTAAAGCCTATCAACGTAATCATCTCTTACGGGCCTCAAACGATACCTAATCTTGGGGCCGGCTTCCCGCTTATATGCTTTCAGCGGTTATCCGATCCGAACATAGCTACCCTGCGGTGCCGTTGGCACGACAGCAGGTAGACCAGAGGT
>CAZPKQ010000057.1:0-3507 GCA_964587205.1 uncultured Candidatus Saccharibacteria bacterium
AACCCCCGACAGCGGTTTTGGAGACCGCAGTTATACCACTTAACTAATCGCCCATGATATTTCTTTCATTAAACTGCAAACTTTTCCCAACGAAAAAGAGGGATACCTTATACTACCCTCTTTTTCTTGATTAAGCAAAATTATTTCTTCGCCTCCTTGAAAGCGACATGTTTGCGAAGCTTTGGGCTATATTTCTTGAGTTCTAGCTTCTTTTCTACGGTTTTCCTGTTCTTTGTGGTCCAATAGGTCTCACCAGTAGATTTATTATTCAATTGTATCAATTTATCCTGTGACATAATATCTAATATATTTGAGCCTCTAATATACCGCATAAACGAAAATCCCGCAACTACCGAAGTAGTGCGGGACCGTACAAAGAACAGGTGGACTGATTAGCCCTGGGGTTCGGAATCCCCATACCAGATGGTCCGACTCTTCTGGAATGTCGGCCATGTGAACCGCAATCGGTAGGTTCCCGGTTGCAGTTTGAGCGACGTCATCGAATCACTAAAGATGGGCGCCGTACTCATCGACCCGTCCGACTTGGTGATGATCACCTCGGTCGGACGTTCGAAATATTGACCCTTGCCGTCCGCGTACGTCATAGCGAGGCAATCGAGAATGACCGTCTGACCCTGCTTCACATCCTTCAAAAGGATGGTCGGGGGGTTGTAGGTCTCGATGAACCTGACGGTGACGCTGGCAGAACTGCCACCACTCACGACGTGGTGACCTTCGATCTGCCACTCGGGCGAATTTTCCGGCACCGAATCGACAGGGTTTCCGCCGTTCTGCCAGAGATTGTAGACGGCTTCCGTACCATCCTTGAAGAGGATAGCAATGATTCCGTTCACGACACCGGCCAAGTAAGGCTGGAACATGATCCGGCCATTACTGACATCGATGGATTCCGTGCGGGTTGTGACACCGTCCGGATTGAGTGCCAGAAGTTTGGCATTCGACACGCCGCCAAGGAGAGGAATGTGCTGCATCCAAATCCGGTAGGACGGAGGGCCATCCTTCAGATCCTCGACGGTGTAACTGGTGCTCCCGTAGAACAAAGCCTTGCCATCGGTGTCATAAAGCCAAAGCCGACCATCAACCTTGTCATTGGGATTACTCAACCCGAAGACGATCTCGGTACCGAACAGCTTGTCGAGGACATCTTCGGCACCATTGCCGTAGACCTCGACCCAGGTCGGGTGATTGTCGAGCCGAACGATCGACATCGAGGTCACCTCGCGGTAACCTCGGACCACCTGCGGGAGCGCGTACTCTCGCAACTGATCTTCAGAACCAATCGGCAGCGGGATGCTCCCGACAGCCGACAGGTTGAGGACACAGAGAACGAGGAGACTGAGCAAGCCAACGGCGAATGAACTGATCTTCTTCATGGTTTTTCCTATCTTTCCGATTGTTTACTTTCTTTTTCCAACTACCAACATCCGACAACCTACTTGGAATTCAGACCACCGGTCTGGACTCCATTGCTCATCCCCGACTTTGCAGGGACGAAACTCAGGCTAGCACCACGATCGTGGACGATCGTGACATTGGTTTTCACCACCTCCTGCGTCACCGACCCCGAGGCCGGGACGACTTCGATCGTGTTGACCTTCTTGTTCGCCGTCGCAATCAGCGAGATGGCGACGAGAAAGGCAAGAATACCGAAAGGCAGTGCCAGTGGAAGACCGGACGGACTGTGACTCTTCATGTTACCTCCAGTTTTGGGTTTGTTGACTACCAGCCACCCGCCCATCTTCACAGATATGACGGATGCGATGCGCGGTCTGCGCACCAATGAGCCAGAGAATGAAAATCAGGAAAAGCGTCTCCGAAGAAACCTTCTTGCTGAACTGTTCAATGACCCAGCTGACAATCTTGTTTTGTGACTTCATTGTCAAACTTCTTTCTTGCTACACCGCGTCAGTGTAACAAAAACGGCCTAATGGCCTTCTGCAAATACCCTATCATATTACAAGCTACTTGTCAATATGTGAAATAGTCAATTATTGCTAAAATAGAGTGATGAAAAATCTCATTAAATGGCTAAAAAAGGCCAGATTTCCCTATAAACCTCTCATCACAGTCTACCTAGACCGATCTAGTCTTATTCACAATATCAAGCAATTTCTGACTCTTGCACCCGAAGGTCATATAGCCCCTACCCTCAAAAGCAACGCTTATGGTCACGGTATCGTAGAGATTGCGTCTATTATAGAAAGTGAGTTCAAAAGTGACTCTAGTCTTAAGTCAAAAATTCCATTTTTTTGCATTGATTCATATTTCGAGGCCATGACTTTGCGGTCACAAGGGATCAAGACTCCTTTGTTGATTATTGGATTTACTAGACCAGAAGATATCCTCATTTCAAACCTCAAAAATACTTCTTTTGCTATTACCAGTCTTCATATGTTGAGTTCCATAAAAAATACGACAAATCAAATCAAAATTCACCTCAAGATCGACACTGGTATGAATAGACAAGGTCTCAAGGAAGATGAGATTGATCAAGCAATTTTTATTATTCAAAATAATCCAAATATTATTTTGGAAGGAATATTCTCGCATTTCTTCGACGCCGACTCTACCGACAAAACAAATACCGAACATCAGATCGATAGGTGGAACAAGATCGTAAATCGATTTCAAAAGTCATTGACACCAAAGTTTATTCATATTAGCAATACCGCCGGACACAATTATACTGGCAAAGCTATCGCCAATCTTTCAAGACTTGGTATAGGTCTCTACGGCCTTTACCCTATTCCAAACCTAAATATCAGACCTGTACTCTCCCTGAAAACTATCGTAACTGGCGTGAAAAAGATTGATAAAGGTGAATTGGTAGGTTACAACGGTACATTTTGTGCTACAAAACCCATGAAAATTGCTACCATTCCTGTCGGCTATTTCGAAGCTCTCGACCGTCGATTATCCAATATTGGTTTTGTCAAAATTCATGACAAAGATTGCCCGATCATAGGTCGGATCAGTATGAATATTACTAAAGTCGATGTCAGTCATCTTGATAATATCTCTATCGGCGATGAAGTACTAGTGATTAGCGATCATTATGAAGACAAAAATTCAATCACAAATATGGCCAAACTTTGCAAGACTGTCGAATACGAAAATGCCATTAGGATACCCCAACATTTGAAGAGGGTTATTGTATAGACAGGACCAAACAAAAAGTCCCGGTGAAGAGCCGGGACTCGCACGGTAGTAAAGAGCAGAACTACCATCGAAAAAGACTGCGAAACAGACTACCCATAACCACGAATGTCTCGATGATCCAGTACTTGAGACCGACGGGAACGGGGTGGAAGACCACGTTGTTGTAGTTCGGACCATGCCTATACCACAGGCTCTTCAGCCTTAGAACACTAGGTGCCTGACAGAAAACATCGACTCGCTTATATCCCAGATTAAAGACGAGAATTTCTGCCTCCCTTACTTCATCGACAACCGTGACAGCTCGGTCCTCCCTTCCAAGAATGAAGT
>CAZPKQ010000058.1:0-3506 GCA_964587205.1 uncultured Candidatus Saccharibacteria bacterium
ATAATTTTGAAAATATTTTTCTCTGCTTCCCTGTCTGTATCTTTGTCCTTCTCGATCTTATCTCTCAATTCATTGTAAATCTTGATACATGACATTTCATCGCTCTTCTTGTTATTGAGATCGGTTTCTATCTTACTCTTTTCCATATTTAGCTTCTCTATCTCTTGTCTTGATTCACCGATAAGAGTCGAGTCTGTCTTGGTCTTATGCCCTGCAATAAAATCACGCAAAGTCTCGATTACTTTTTTGAATAATTCACTGATATCTGAGAGAGCTCGATATGATTCGATTTTTGTCACTACTTCCTCTACATCTTTGAGATAAACAGTTTGGAATTCTTCCTGTTTTTGTCTTATCTCCTCCTTCTCAATGGTTTTTTTATTTGCATATATCTCACCATCGATTCTTCCCAATTCCCTCACAAGCTGATCCTTATCACTTCTAACTTTATTTAATTTCTCTTCTGTCTCAATAAGTTCCTTGGTCTTTTCATCCTTCAAATTTGATTTGCCCAAAATTTCTTTTGCTTCGGACAATTGTTTGTCCAAACCTTCCATCTCTAATTTTGGATTGTGCAACTCATCTTTGAGACGGTTTTTTTCTTTGTTTATAAAATTTTCTTCACATGCGAAAAATTCTCTATATAATACGATCAGCTCTTTGCGAAGTTCTTCGGCTTTCTCGACCTTCTCTACTTGTTTTTTTAGAAATTTTATATGAGGAGCAATCTCTCTTCTAAGAGATTCGACTTGTTTCATATTTTCCTCAGTCTTCTCGAGTTTCCTCAGACTTTCGAGCTTCTTCCACTGATAGATCTTGAGGCCGAGAGCGTCCTCTATCATCTCCCTTCTCTCTCTTATCGATGCGCCGAGGATACGATCTGCTTCACCCTGTGAGATGATATGGTGACCTGTTGCACCGATATGAGCACTGGCCAACAATTCTACTGTATCCTTGAGTCTGACTTGACTACCATTCAATAAATATTCATTGATACCATCACGATTGACCACCCTTTCTATAGTTACCTCAGCAAAATCAATCGTCGGAAATATCTTGTAGCTATTATCGAAAGTAAGTTTGACACTGGCTCGATTTGCCCTAGCGACGGATATAGCATCACCTCCACCATTCCAGATCATGTCCTCACCTTTTTTACCTCGAAGTGATTTGATCGATTGCTCGCCGAGGACAAAACGAAAGGCTTCGGCCATATTTGACTTGCCGGAGCCATTTGGGCCTACAATACCCGTGATCGGTGTAGAAAACGTCAAAAAAGCCTTCTTTGCAAAAGACTTGAAACCAGAGACTTCAAGAGATTTCAGATACATCTATTTTTTGCGAGGTTAAACCTCGCAAATATTATAACATATTGCTCCCGAGGCATCGCCTAAGGTGTTTTTTCCACAACTTAAGAACTGCAGAAATCAAACATACGCAAAATTTTGTGAGGTTTAACCTCGCAAAACTACCAACCCTTTATTTCCAAGGCCTTTTCGGCAGCTTGCTGTTCTGCTTCTTGCTTCGATGGGCCAGTACCAGTTGCGATTTGGACATCTTTCAAAAATACCCCGAGAGTAAACTTCTTATCATGATCTGGTCCAACCTCCTTGAGAGTCTTGTATGTAGGCGTGATACCGACCTTCTCCTGAGCTTTCTCTTGGAAACGACTCTTGGCATCGATCCACGCCTTCTTTGCAACAATATCTTCGATATCTATAAGATTCAAAATCTGATCTGAAATAAAATTGGCGGCCATATCGTAGCCTCGATCTAGATATATTGCACCGATTATCGCTTCGACTGTATTTGCCAGGATGATTGATCTTGCCCGACCAGTATCTTTGGTCTCCCCTTTTGACAATAAAATGTAATCATTGAGACCGATATGCTCTGCCACTTTGGTCAGACTGTTTGTATTGACTATCGAAGATCGATAGGCGGTAAGCGCACCCTCGGCTTTTTGCGGATATTTCCTATACAAAAAACTTGTTACAACCAATTCCAAAACAGCATCACCCAAAAACTCCAATCGCTCATTGTGTTCCAAACCTTTTGAGCGATTTTCATTGATATACGAACGATGAGTACATGCCGTCTCCAACAAACTGATATTGTCGAATTTTATACCAATGTGTTTTGCAAGATCTTCGAATGATTTTTTCATATTATTTCTCTTCTGTCAGAATATTTATAGACTGAGTGACTATTGGCAAAATATCATTATAGAAATTTAATTCGAGAATATCGCTTAATTTGAACCATTTTGCATCATCAAGACCAGGTTTATTTGCCAATTTCAAATCTGCAAATCCTGATTCAGCCAAATAGTAGTGGACTTGTTTTCTGATCTTGCCATTTTCTGGATCATTGGCAATGTATTCATTTGTACCAAGATCAGCGATAATCTTGACATCTAAGCCTATCTCTTCTTTGACTTTTGCAATTGTGCCTTCCTTGGGATCTATACCATCTTTGATCTTACCTTTTGTAAGAGTCCAATGACCGAAAACATCATGGACGAAAGCCAGATAGATCTGTCCGCTATTTTTCGAACATACGACTGCACCACCCAAATGCTGGATCGGCATACTCTCGTATGGTATATCTGGAATCCTAGGTTTGGCTGGCGATACAGCATCCTTATCTGGTTCACCAAGCTCCTTGTATACAGCTCCCATAACTCCATTTATAAATCTACCGGAAGTCTCACCTCCAAATGTCTTGCCCAATTCGATCGCTTCATTGATAGCAACCTTTGCTGGTACATCTTTGCGATCGGCAAAAAGAAGTTCGTAGAGTCCTACTCTAAGAACATTTCTATCTATAGGAGAAATTTTGTCTAGAGGCCAATCTGGTGCAGCCTTCTCTATGACATGATCCAAATCTTCTTTTTTTGCCAAAATACCTTTGGTCAAATTTTGAATAAAACTAATATCAGTAATTCCAGAAGCAAATTCCTTGCAATTGCGCTCCAATATGTCTTTTACATTGTCATTTTTTTGGCCATTAAAGTCCCATTCGAAGAGTGTTTGGAGGACAACTGAGCGAGATAGGTGACGATTTGACATATTATTTGAAGAACAATTTTTTATTGGGACTACTAACGATTATTTTATGCTTTGGACTTTATCTTCTTTGGGGTTAGGTCTATAACTTTGCGACCGTTGTAAGAACCGCAATTCATACAAATGCGGTGGCTCTGATGTAATGCATTGCAGTTTTTGCACTTAGAAAGTCTCACAATCGTAAGAGAATGATGAGAGCGTCTGTTATTTCTATGTGAGCGCGTAGCGCGCATTCGGTTTACCATGAGTCTAATATTACATAATTTATATTTTTATGCAATAGCGCAAAACAATTGTGCCGGGGAGAGGACTCGGTCACAAGTTTCCTCGCTGCAGCTCGGAACTCGCGACCCCGCCTCGCGGCTCGGCTTGCTAGCCTCGCACGCTCCGGCTTTCTCGTCTGATCCCTCGGTCACAATGATGCTTCACTCGAAGGCC
>CAZPKQ010000059.1:0-3473 GCA_964587205.1 uncultured Candidatus Saccharibacteria bacterium
AAAAAATTTCGAGGATTAAGCAAAAATGTTGCAACATTTTTGCGGCCTCGAAGAATGGGTGTGCGGAGTGGCTGTGCCTAAATACACAGCCTTTGTCTATGTGATTCCTGAAAATTCATAAACATCACTTCTTATTTTGTTATGCTACAATTCCAATATGATAAAAAAGGGTTCAAAGAAGAGGTTGGTTTTGCTTGATGCACATGCGATTTTGCATCGCGCTTATCATGCATTGCCAGATTTCGCTTCATCCAAGGGAGAGCCGACCGGAGCGCTATATGGCTTGTCGACAATGCTCATAAAGATCATCGAAGATTTGAAACCAGATTATCTCATTGCTTGCTACGACGTGAAGGGTCCGACATATAGACATCAGGTTTATAAGGATTACAAAGCTCAAAGAAAGAAAGCTGAAGACGATTTGGTGGCACAGATGATCCGCTCGAGAGATATATTCAAGGCTTTGAATATTCCGATTTATGATAAAGAAGGATTTGAAGCTGATGATATTATCGGCACGATAGTCGAGAGGGTTCGGGACAATGAAGACATTGAAGTTATAATTGCTTCTGGAGATATGGATACTCTCCAGCTTGTAAATGGTATCAATGTTCGCGTTTATACTCTCAAAAAGGGTATCAAAGACACCATCACTTATGATGAAAGCACGGTCAATGAAAGATACGGATTTGGACCAGAAATGATACCTGATTATAAAGGTCTTCGAGGAGATCCATCTGACAATATAGTGGGTGTCAAAGGTATAGGAGAAAAGACGGCAACAACCCTAATCAAAACATTTGGAGGTGTCGAAGATATTTACAAAGCTCTAGAGGGTGGCGATCTTTCGGCTTTCAAAAAAGCGGGTATTACTCCAAGAATCGTAGAATTATTGAAATCAAATAAAGAAGAAGCCGAGTTTAGCAAAATGCTAGCTACAATCAAAAGAGATGTGCCGATAGATTTTGTTTTGCCAGAGAAGACTTTTCGGGATGGGGTCGAATCAAAAAAGATAAGCGGTTTATGGCATGAATTAGAATTTAGGACTTTATTTCCAAGACTAGAAAAAGTTTTGAATGGTGTAAATCAAGAAAAAAGTCAGGTCAAAAGAAACGATACATCCGAAGAAGGTTTCGAAAATGGTGATGATGGGCAAGGTGAACAAAAAAGTCAGACTGGCAATATGTGGTCAAATCAGGATATTGATAAAGCAGACTTGGAAAAGACCGCTTTGGCTTTGTGGTTGGTCGATTCAAATATAACCAATCCGAAAGTTGATGACGTTATAAATTTTGCTAATGCTCTTGATTATGGCAAGGCCAAACAAGCTATATTTGAAGAATTGGACAAAAGGAATTTGCGCAAGGTATATGAGTCGATCGAATTGCCGTTGATACCTATTACAAAAAAGATGCAAAGCAGAGGCATCAAAATCAATCTCGAATTGATGCAAAAATTGTCTCATGATTATCACAAAGAGTTGGAAATCCTAGAAAAGAAGATACACGATCTGGCTGGTACTTCATTTAATATAAATTCACCAAAACAGCTGGGAGAAATTCTATTTGATAAATTGCTTTTGACGGCAAAAAACCTCAAGAAGACAAGTGGGGGAGCGAGATCAACTAGAGAATCAGAATTGGAGAAACTACGCGATACACATCCTATAGTGCCACTAATATTCGAATATAGGGAGTTACAAAAATTATTGTCTACTTATATAGATGCTATACCACCACTTCTTGATGGTGAAGACCGACTTCATTCAAATTTCGTCTCGGCGGGTACGACTACGGGTCGCATGGCCTCGATCGATCCAAATCTCCAAAATATTCCAGTAAAGTCACCACTAGGCAAAGCAATACGCGGAGCGTTTGTGGCAAGTCAGGGTTTCAAACTTTGCAGTTTTGATTATTCGCAGATAGAGCTTCGAATAGCAGCATTTCTATCTGGCGATGAGAAACTTATAGATATATTTCGCAAAGGTGAAGATGTCCATACTTCAGTTGCGGCTTTTGTCTTCAAAGTATCTCCAGACAAAGTGACGGCGGATATGCGCAGACAGGCCAAGGTTATAAATTTTGGAATAATATATGGCATGGGAGTCTTGGCTTTGAAACAAAATCTCGGAACAAGTCGAGATGAGGCTCAAAAATTCTTGAATGAATACTTCGAAACATTCAATGGTTTGGCGAAATATCTCGATGGGGTAAAGGCTGAGACCGAGAGAAAAGGTTATACTGAGACATTTTTCGGTCGCAGAAGATATTTCGAAGGGATCAATTCCAAAATACCTTATATCAAAGCCTCTGCCGAAAGAATGGCGATCAATGCTCCGATTCAAGGTACCGAGGCTGATGTAATAAAATTGGCGATGATAGAAATTGACAAATATATCGCTACAAATAGACTCGAAGAAGTAGTCTATCCGCTTTTGCAGGTCCATGATGAATTGGTCTACGAAATCAAAGCTGATAGGGCAGAAGAAGTGGCGGGTAATATAGAAAAAATAATGGAGACTGTTATGGATCCAAAAGATACTTGCGGTATTATCTTGAAGGCATCAAAAGCTATTGGTGACAATTGGGGTGAACTAAAATAATGCTTTATATATATTACGGTACAGATCAAAAAAAGGTGGCAGACAAGGCTAGAGTCTTGGTTGATTCACTTCGGTCCAAGAAGCCAGATGCATCTTTTGTAGAAATAAACTCGGACAATTGGACAGCTTCGATAATCGATGAGCATGTCGGCGGTCAGGGTCTATTTTCAAATAAATATATAGTCTATATAAATCGAGTTTGTAATAATGAAGAGAAATTAGAAAATATTTTGGAGAAACTCGATTTGATGAAAGAGTCGACTAATATTTTTATTGTAAGTGAAGGCAAAATCAACGCAGAGTCCAAAAAGAAATTTGATAAATATGGAGATAAGGTTGTCGTTTATGATGAAAGCGAAAAAATCGTCAAAAAAGAATTTAATATCTTTGCTTTGGCCGACGCGATAGGCAATCGCGATTCGATGAAAGCGTGGGCTATATATAGACAAGCGCTCGACAATGATCTTGAACCAGAAAGCATATTGGGTACGATTTTTTGGCAAATAAAATCGATGGCTGTGGCAGGTGTTGCTAAGACGGCGGGGGAGGCGGGATTAAATCCGTTTGTATATTCAAAAGCAAGGAAAGGCTACAGTTTATATGGAGAGGAGAGATTGAGTGAATTGTTGAAGAAAGCGATCGTCCTGTATCATGATGGTCATAGAGGTTTGGTCGATTTGGAATTGGGTATAGAAAAGCTGGTTTTGAGTATTTAGCAGAAGTAGCTTTGGCATATGTGTGACATATGCAGAACTTGCGATAGTGAGATTTTATGGTATTGTTTATCGTATCCTGTATTTGCGCCCATAGCTCAGGTGGTAGAGCAACTCCCTTTTAAGGAGTGGGTCGTTGGTTCGAATCCAACTGGGCG
>CAZPKQ010000060.1:0-3465 GCA_964587205.1 uncultured Candidatus Saccharibacteria bacterium
ATCATGTAAGGGCTTTAGAATATATCATTATCAAAGATGATGCCCAAAAAAGGGGAGAAATGAACAAAAAACTCCTCTCTGCGCAGACTATTTCTATGCCTTTGCAGGATTTCTACATAAACAAAGAAGACAATCTCAATCCTCGCTATACCTTCGAAAATTTCGTTGTCGGACCATTCAATGAACTGGCACACGCCGCTTCTCAGGCGGTCATCAAAAGCCCAGGAATGGTCTACAATCCACTATTTGTATACGGTTCGACAGGTAGAGGCAAGACTCATCTCATCCAAGCTATAGGAAATCAGATCAAGACCAGTTTCCCAAATAAAAAAGTCTATTATCTTACCTCCGAAAAGTTCGGATCAGAGTTTTTCGTTGCTATTCAAGAAGGTAAAGTCCAGCCATTCAAGGACAAATACAGGAAATACGACGTCATAATCATGGACGATGTCCAATTCTTCTCAAATAAAGAGAAATTCCAAGAAGAATTGTTCCATTTCTTCAACACTTTCCACGATACTGGAAGACAGCTTATCTTTTCTTCAGATCGCCACCCAAATGTCATACCCGGACTTGAAGATCGTCTACGAGGTAGATTTAGCGTAGGTATGATAGTCGATATACCAGAACCAGACAATGAGTCCAGAAATGCAATAGTCAAAACAAAATGTGCCACACACTCCATTTCACTACCAGAAGAAGCGATAGGACTTATTACCGAAGCGATTAGCGACAATATAAGAGAGATAGAGGGTATAATAAACGTTATCGCTTGTCAGACCCAACTTCGAAACAGAGAATTGACCGTAAATGAAGTAAAGAACATTCTCAAAAACAGCTCAAAACCAAAGAAGACTGTGATGATCAAAGATGTGGTCAAGGTTGTATCAGATTTCTACAATATAGACGAAGAAAGTATATACAACAAAACTCGAAGAAAGGAGGTTGTCAGACCAAGACAAGTTATTATCTTCCTTTTGAGAGAAGATTTTGGTGTATCTTTCCCATCAATAGGTGAGAAGCTTGGTGGACGCGACCATACCACAGCTATACATTCATACGAGAAGATCAGGGGTGAGATTAAAACCGACACCGTGCTCGAGCAAGAGATCAATCAACTTCGCTCTATGTTGTAACTGTGGAGATACTGTTGATAACAAGTGTTTTATTGGGGAAAAGTTTCGGGATAATAATCAGAATAAGAAGTAGAGAACTTGGTAGAATGATATAAGATTGAAAGTTATAAAAAATTATTAACAAGAAGTTTCAAGTAGAACTTAAAATAGATAGTCAGCTGAGCCACTATATACCAATCAACATATTCACAGCCTTAATAGTAATAAACTTTAAAAAAATATGAAATTAGAACTAACATTGAAAAAGTTGAAGGAATCCGTTCAGGTTGTGGATAGAGTTGCAGGCAAACACATGACTCTACCGGTACTTTCTTGTATTTTACTTGAGGTAAAAGACAATACAGCTACTATCAAAGCTACAAATCTTGATGTTGGTTTGGAGATTGTCTTACCAGTCAAATCCACCGGAAATGGACAATTGGCTGTGCCAGCTTCGATACTTTCATCTTTTATTTCCCAAATATCTGGAGATGATCAAATTGTAAGATTGGAGGATTCGGAGCAAAACCTTTTGATATCCACCCAAAAGACCAAGGGAACTATCAAAACTCAATCTTTTGATGATTTTCCATCTATACCAAGGGTTTTGGATGGTAAGAAACTTTCCTTGCCAGCTGAGTCGTTTTTGAAAGGGCTTAAGTCTGTTTGGTATAGTTCGTCTATTTCAAGTGTAAAACCAGAATTATCCAGCGTTTATATTTATAAGGATAGTCAAAATCTAGTCTTTGTGGCTACTGATTCATTTAGACTTGCAGAAAAGAAAATTAAGCTTAATGGTAATATAGATTTTGGGGATATTTTGATTCCATTCAAAAATATTCCAGACATTCTTCGTGTCCTCGAAAATATTCACGGAAATGTTGAAATTTGTCTAAACAAAAACCTAATTTCATTTTCTTCTGGCGAAATCTACCTAGTCTCAAGGCTCATTGATGGGGTATTTCCTGATTATAGACAGATTATTCCAAAATCATTTGCTACGGAGGTTGTTGTTTTGAAACAGGATCTTGTATCATCACTCAAAGTTTCAAATATCTTTTCTGATAAATTCAATAAAATAAGTTTCTCAATAGATCCGAAAGCAAAGCAATTCAAAATCCAAACCAAGAACAGTGATATAGGAGAAAATAATACCTTGGTTGACGGGGCATTGACTGGAGATCCTGTTGAGATCAATTTCAATTACAAATATGTCGCTGACAGTTTCCAGTCTATAGATTCAGATAGTTTGACTATGCAATTTTCTGGTACAAATCGCCCTATGGTCATAAGACCAATATCCGGAGATCAATCATTTATGTATTTGGCTATGCCAATGAATAGATAATATGTTTGGTTTATCGCAATTTTTCAATAATATTCAAAAAACTTTTGCAAAAGAGTTTTTTGTCAGAAATGCAATCAGGGATTCAATCAAGAATCAGACAAAAATAGAATTAAAAATAGAAGATATATCGATTAACGATGGGGTAATCAATATAAAAAGACAAAGCCCAGCAATTTTGTCTGCTATTTTTATAAAAAAACCCAAAATAATCCAATCGTTGATAGATCAAGGTCTCAGTGTTACTGATATTAGATGATTATATACCAAACTGCACACTAGCTTCGCTACTATTGTAAACCGAATCAAATAGTTTAATTTTTAGGGTGTTTACGCTTTGCAAATCTCCAACATCTGCTGGAATAAATGATATATCCGTAGGTGAAGTCTCATTTGTCAAAATATATTTGCCATTTAAGTATATTTCGGTCTTTTTTGGAGGGAAATTGCCCAAAGATTGAATTTTTACAAACAGAGTATTGTTTGGATTGACTATCAAACCATTTGCTGGGGAAACAATACTTACTTTTGGAGCTTTTTCTGGTACATGGACATCGTCTTTTTCTGTAGGGATTCTAAGATCGGTTGATTCTTTGAATTCTGGATGAACGGTTTTCCATTGATCAAACCATTTCCTTACAGCATATTCCCAATGATCATATTGAACATCTTGAGATGGGTTTGTAGGGATTGGTCCATTTGGATCACTCTTGTCTACCCAATGTAAGATTGAATGTATACTATTGAAAACATTTTCTTTGGTTGTCTCTTTTGGTGTGTATTCGGTAGCAAGTTTGCCCGATACAGTATCGATACGATAAGAAAGTCCTCCTTGCCAAATACCGCGCATTACAGGTTTTGTATCTGTTTTTGGTGTTGGGGCGAGAGGGAAGTCCTCTGGAGGGAAATTCTTTGCTACCTGGCTCATATAAGCTCCCCAAAGAGGTGAAATAATGAGACCGGCAATGTTTTGGCTCATAGGGCTATTGTCATTATTTCCAGCCC
>CAZPKQ010000061.1:0-3304 GCA_964587205.1 uncultured Candidatus Saccharibacteria bacterium
TCATAGGACAACCGTAGAATCCGATATAGCTACCTCCTGAAGAAGAGCTACCAGATGAAGGTGATCCAGATGATGAACCACCAGTACTACCTCCAGATGAACCACCGTTTGATCCTCCGTTTGATGGAGGTGTTACAGGGGTGACAGGATATTCCTGACCAACAGTAGCCGTTGAGACTGTTGATGCTGGACCAACAGATGCTGTTGAATTTGTTGATGATGGATAATTTGTTACTGAACCAGTAGGTTGAGTAGTTTCTGGACCAACAGATGCTGTAGAAACTGCTACGGCTGGAGCTGTAGTAGTCTGTGGTTGTGGAGCTACTGATGGGGCTGGTGTAGGGTTAATTTGTTCGGCATGAACAAAAACCGGCAAAATGACCAGTGAAAGTAGTATTTTTATAATGTTATTTTTCATATTATTTGTTTAATTTATTGCTTAAACTAACCTAAAACATACATCGAGCATTTCTAGACCCTATACTAAAATGGACAATTTGTCAAGGGGGGATGCTCGCAGATGTCCGACATCTGCCAGCAACAAAAAACGCCCATCCCCCATAGGAGACAGGCGTTGTGTAGGCCACCAGAATCAGATTGGTGACCTTGAGTCCAGGTCTACGGCCCACTTGTGGCTCGGAAGAATCGGGGGCTCGTCCCAGAAATCTGGAACCTGTTACCACTCTTGGCAACAGCGAAGAGCTTCCAGGGACCGACGATCGCCGGGGCCTCCAAGATGTTCCAGGCGTATCCTGGTTCGTCCCCCTGGAAGGTAACGAAACCGGGAACGATGGTAAGGTAGGGCTGAAGGATCTTGACTTCAGCCTCACCGCCGATCACCTTCGCACCAGTCATTGAGAGCTTATAGGTGATCCACGACTCCGGCACCTTCCCAGGCCGACAATCGAAGACCCACCTGCGAATCTCATCGAGTCCTGATTGAGTCGCCCCTCCAGAGAAGAGGCTCATCTGGAACACCACGATAATCCGCGACACCATGATATCCGGCGAACCGGATTTCACGACGGTCCCATCGGCCTTGAAGCCGATTGCAGCCGTAGAGTATCCATGCCTCCCGACACTGAACGTGTCAGAGAGGGCACCCGTGGCCGACGTCGACTCAAGAGTCAACATCGAAAGACTGATTCCGTCATTGCCATCCACGGTCTTGCAGTGGACAATCTGCTGGAGGACATTCCAGTCTCCTCCAACAGCAAGTGACTTCCACGAAATACCCTCAGCCTTAGGGAGCCACTCCCCGAATTCGGCGAGGTAGTCCGCTTCGTGGACCTCCAGACGGTTCGACCACTGACCCGGCGATTGAGCCGGAGCCAGAATGGGAAGAATGTCAACTTCGACATCCTTGGTGGAAACCGCGGTCAGTGTCTTGCCCTGAGCACTGTTTTCCACCCGCACGACAGGCTCCATGGACGGAGCCCCGTCGAGAAGCGACTTCATGGCCTTCGGCGACGTCGCCGCCGAGGCGTCGAGGTCGATGCCGATCACGGCGAAAGCCATCAAGAACCAAAACTGAATCATTTTCACTGACATTCCTTTCCTGGTTTTGGTACCTATACCATACTCAATATTCCGGCCATGGATATATCAAATATAGCATTCGGTACCTGCTGTTCTAACATAGTCCTATCAGATTATGAGCTATTTGTCAATAGTTGTATTGGGTAAAGTCACCTACCCTTGTCCTCTTTATGCTCCAAGCACACATTGGCAGGTCTAGCTTGGCTCCAAGGTCTCTTATCAAAGCTCTAACATAAGTACCTGATGAGCAGGTCATTTTGTATCTATAAATTGTAAAAATCTCTTGCTCCTTACCTCCTAATGAATTTATCCATGCTTGTCTTATTTCTGTCTGTCTAAAATCACCATTTACTAAGTCTATTCTTCTCAATATTTTATCAAGTAAGTCTTTTCCATTGATCTCTATTTCACCCAAATTATCAATGCTAAATATCTCGATTTCCTTTGTAGGCAAATCGATTTCATCAATCTGCCCTTCTCTTGCAATAGCGTGTAATTGTCTGCCATTTACAGTCTTGGATGAATATATCGGATAGGTCTGAGTCCTTTTTCCCATGAACTCTTGAATAATTGCAGGATTTATTGTCCCGGGACGTGACACATCCCTAGGGGGTTCGGGCAAACCCAAAATATCATGAGTATCAGTATCAAAACCCAATAAAATCTCAAATTCATATTCCTTGTCCAAAGCAATATATCTGTCTTTGTGCTTACATTCATCTCCTGCAAGTACCACTAGCACTCCGCTTGCCATAGGATCAAGTCTACCTGCATAGGTCATTGGTCTTGATTCTCCGGTCTCTGCCCTATATCTATTTAGACATTCAAGCGGAGTCTCGCCCAGTTTTTTGTCGAGGATTATGACATTTTTATCCATAATTTGATTATCCACTATTTTTCGTAAATAATGAAGTCCTATATAATATAGACATGCACTTTAGTACATTTGTTTATGCTCTCTTGGCCGGAGTTCTTCCTTCGTTGGTATGGTTATGGTTTTGGTTGAGAGAAGATAGTCATCCAGAACCGCGTTGGCTTATAGTTATTACATTCCTTGGAGGATTTCTAGCAGTGATAGCATCTATTTTTGCCGAAAAGTTCGTAAGTGATCTCAATCTATCCGAAAGCCTTCGCTACACACTCTGGGCCGGTGTCGAGGAGCTTACGAAGTTTATCGCTGTTGCCGTTATCGCTCTCAATACTGACTACAACGATGAACCTATTGACGCTATGGTCTATTGCATTACAGTTGCTCTAGGTTTCGCAGCTCTAGAAAATGCCTTCTTCTTATTCCAGCCTCTTGTCGGCGGTGATTATATCCAAAGCATTGTTACCGGCAATATGCGTTTCATCGGCGCGACACTTGTACATGTAGTGAGCTCAGCCTCTATCGGCTTTGCTCTTGGCTATGTTTATTATCGAGGTATAATATCCAAGTTTTTTGCCCTGCTAATAGGAATTGCAGTTGCTATAACATTGCACTCTGCATTCAATTTATCTATAATTAATGGAACGATGTCTGACACTCTGAAGGCATTTGCATGGATTTGGGGAGCGGTTGTAATCCTTATCGTTTTATTCGAAGAAGTTAAGGTGGTGTATCCGCAAGCAAATTGATATAATTATAAATATTCCTATTACTCCTAAATAAAAAGAGTATAGGACAAGAAAATAAAATGCCAAAAGATAAACGTTCATTCTTTGAAAGATTAACTGGAGTTGTCCGAGTGGACAAAGACAGTGAAGATGAGATCGAAGAGGTCGA
>CAZPKQ010000062.1:0-3183 GCA_964587205.1 uncultured Candidatus Saccharibacteria bacterium
GAGCAGGACCGGCTCTCGACGTCTATTATGCAGCGTTCCGCATACCAGACCTCATCTTCACTACTATCGGATCCTTGGTCTCCGCTTCTATCTTGCTTCCATATTTCATAGAGAAATTTGAAAATTCCAAAGAAAATGGCAAATCCTTTTTTGATAGTATTTTCACCGTTTTCTTTATTGGTATGATTGTAGTAAGTTCAATTGTTTTTATTTTTGCTCCCAAGCTCGTTCCGCTAGTCATGCCTGGCTTTGCAAATAGCATTGCACTACCCGTACTCATTACATCGATGAGGATTATGCTTTTGTCTCCATTTTTCCTCGGACTTTCAAATTTGTTCTCAAGTCTGACTCAGATGAGGTATCGATTCTTGGTCTATGCCTTTAGTCCAGTATTTTATAATGCTGGGATTATAGCTGGTGTACTCTTCGGATATCCGATTTTTGGCATTACAGGTCTTGCTATCGGTGTCGCTATCGGAGCCTTTTTGCACATGGGTATACAGATTCCATTTATGATTTATGAGAGGATGATGCCCGTATTTACCTTCAAGATCAATTGGCCAGATATAAAGAAAATTATTTTGACTACATTTCCAAGGACGATTACTCTCTCGGCAAATCAACTCGCTTCTTTTGTCTTGATCTCGATCGCTTCGATAATGACAGTCGGATCGATTTCTATTTATAATTTTGCTTTCAATCTCCAATCTGTACCACTTACACTTATCGGTGCTAGCTATTCTTCTGCGGTTTTTCCTACATTATCCAAGCTTATCTTCAAAGGCAAAATTTCCGAATTCAAGCAAAAGATGATTGCTTCCGCTCAACACATTATCTTCTGGTCGATGCCTCTTACTGTTCTATTTATAGTCTTGCGAGCACAGATAGTTCGTACTGTCCTTGGAGCAGGTAAGTTCGATTGGGCAGATACAAGGCTTACTGCAGCAATGCTCGCTCTTTTTGCTATCTCGACTATCGGTCAAAGCCTCATTGTCCTTTTCGTCAGGGCATTCTATGCCGAAGGTAAGACAGCAAAGCCATTATTCATCAATGTAAGTTCGGCTATAGTTACTGTCGTGTCGGGTTTTGTTTTGTTTGACCTTTTCAAGTCTCATCCAGTCTTCCGCTATTTCCTAGAAGAATTACTCAAAGTCTCCGATCAGCCAGGTACAAGTGTTTTGGTCCTCGCTCTTGCCTTTACGATCGGTGTTATTGTAAATACAATATTACATTGGTGGACTTATGAGAAACATTATAAAGGATTTACTCTACCTGTATTGTCGACATTATTTCATAGCTTCTCAGCCTCAGTCATAATGGGTTATGTAGCCTTCATAAGTTTGAGATTTTATGCTTTGTTATTTCCTTTGTCCAAGGTCTGGGGTTTGTTCCTACAGGGATTATGTGCTGGTCTTACTGGTGTAGTTGTTTTGGTTATTATTCTCAAATTACTCAAAAATCGTGAATTAGAAGACGTTATTACCACTCTTCACAAGAAGATCTGGAAAACTCCCGTCCCTCCTGCAGAAGTGGAACATATGTAAGTTTTCTGCTATATTTCGTCAATATGAAAGCGGAACTTATACGCAACTTTTCCATAATAGCCCATATAGACCATGGTAAATCCACCTTGGCTGATAGAATGTTGGAGATAACAAATACAATCGAAAAAAGGAAAATGCAAGAGCAAGTCCTCGATTCGATGGAGCTTGAGAGGGAAAGGGGTATAACGATCAAGATGCAACCAGTGCGTATGAAATGGAATTTCGGCGGTACCGAATACGTCCTCAATCTTATCGATACTCCCGGTCATATTGACTTTTCTTATGAAGTTTCAAGAAGTCTCAAGGCAGTAGAAGGTTCTATCTTGCTTGTCGATGCGACTCAAGGCGTCCAAGCTCAAACTCTTACCACACTCAATATGGCTAGAGAAAATGGTCTCAAAATCTTGCCTGTAGTAAGTAAGATCGATTCGCCTCTGGCAAGGACTGATGATGTTGTTGCCGAAGTCTGCCAATTGCTTGGTTGTGATTTTGATACCGTGATCAAAGTCTCAGGTAAGACAGGTGAGGGTGTAAAAGGACTTCTCGATGAAGTTATCAAGCGCGTACCGCCTCCAAAGTCCGATATTCCGGATATTATCGATCCTCAAAATCAACCATTTCGCTCACTTATTTTCGATTTTCAATATTCAAATCATACTGGTGTAATAGTCTTCATACGTGTCATGGCTGGTAAGGTCAGTAGGCACGATAAACTCAAATTCAAAATTGCCAATAGGGAGTTTGAAGCTATAGAAGTAGGAATTTTTGCTCCAGACAATAAACCTGTTGATATTCTTGGGGCGGGAGAGATAGGGTATATCGTGACAGGTATCAAGGAGCCGAAGATCGCATCTGTCGGAGATACAGTTTCAAGCCTCAAAGATAATCTTCCACCTCTATCTGGATATCAGAGTCCAAGACCTGTCGTCTGGGCATCGATATATCCAGAAAGTCAGGATAATTTGCCATTATTGAGACAGGCTTTGGGTCGACTACAGTTGTCTGATTCGGCTTTTACATATGAAGAAGAAGCGTCTGGTACATTGGGCAAGGGTTATCGTTGTGGTTTCCTCGGTATGCTTCACTTAGAAATAATTACCGAGAGATTAAGACGGGAATTCAATCTCGAATTGGTAGTCACTCAACCAAGCATAAATTACAAAGTTGAACTCAAAAATGGCAAGGTAGTAACTATATATTCTCCAGCTCTATTTCCAGAAGATCATGATGTTAGATTAGTTACAGAGCCTATTGTAACAATGAAAATTATTACGCCTCTCGATTATCTCAATGGTCTAATGAAATCTCTTTACGATCATGAAGCAGAAGTCTTATCGACCGAAAACTTCGGAGACAATCGAACGATGGTCGTACTTGAGATGCCTCTTCGAGAGTTGATGAGAAATTTCTTCGATGAAGTCAAAAGTCTTTCTTCTGGATACGCATCAATTTCTTATGACATTACAAAAGAGAAACCAGCTGATGTAGTGAGATTGGACGTCATCGTTGCTGATGAGCCTGTCATAGCTTTTGCAAGAGTGGTATCGAGGAGACGAGCCGAAAAGGAAGCAGAAGTTATGGTTGAGAAACTTCACAATATAATGCCAAGAGAATTGTTCACCTACAAAATTCAAACAAA
>CAZPKQ010000063.1:0-3156 GCA_964587205.1 uncultured Candidatus Saccharibacteria bacterium
GACGAAAATCTGGAAAAAAGATTCGAACAACTCGCCGATGAGCGCATTGAAAACAGAAACTATTGGCTCGAAGTAGAGGCGGAAGATTTGAAAAATATTGAGGTGAGAAAATCTAGTGAAAAAGAAAACAAAGATTAAATTTAATCGAATGATGTTAAAAGGTGAGAGCTTCATCAATAAAATGGTGATTCTTTTCATAGGATTTATATTTTCTTATGTAATTATGACATCTATCTGGGATAAATGAATGAAATATTTAGGTGGAAAATCAAGAATAGCTAAAGAAATAGTTAAATTTTTAGAATCGGAGAGAATTAATAATCAAATGTATATAGAACCTTTTATAGGGAGTTGTGCAATATTTGAAAAGATGAATTCTCCAAAAAAAGGTGGAGATATTTCAAAGGATTTGATTTATATGTGGAAAGCGATTCAAGATGGATGGATTCCTCCAAAAGAAGTCGAAGAAATAGAATATAATAAAATAAAAAATGAACAACCTAGTGCTTTGAGAGGTTTTATAGGATTCGGATGTAGTTGGGGTGGAAAATTTTTCGGAGGATATGCAAGAGAAAATTCTGATAGAAATTTCGCTTTGAATGCTCATAATCAAGTGTTAAAGACTAGAAATGGAATCTATGATGCTCTAATTCAATTAGGAGATTATACTCAATTTTCATCAGAAATTGATTCATTAATTTATTGCGATATTCCTTATAAAAATACAACAAAATATTCTATGAATTTTGATTATGGTGCTTTTTATGATTGGGCTATTAAAATGAGCAAAAATAATAAAATATTTATTTCTGAATATGCTATGCCTGATGAATTCATCGAAGTTTATTCAATAGAAAGAAATCTCGAATTAAAAAGTAATAATCAAGCAAGAAGAATTGAAAAAATATTTACAGTAAAATAAATCTGAAAGAAAAAAGAAAATTAAAACTAATAAACCAATAATAGAATTAAAATGGGTTAAAGATAGAAAAACTAAACAATGGATTCAGGTTCCTAAAGAGCCTCAAATAAAAGAATCAATAAAAGTTAAGGTTAAAAAATTTGCTGAAAATAATCCAGAGTTATATCAGAAAGAAGAATTGAAGAAATTAAAATCAATCTTGATAAAGGTTTATGGAAATATCTGTATGAGATGTTTATCAACTGAGAAAATAGTTCTTGAGCATATTCAATCGAGATATTATGGTGGAACAAATGATTTATCTAATCTTCAATTATTATGTTGGGATTGTAATAGGTTAAAAGGGCATAGAAAATGGGATTTTCGCCCATTTATAGCAAATTTTCAAAGTATTGAAAATAATATACTTAGTTAGAAGTGTTCACCATACGGTAACAAGTTTATGAAACACTTGTGAAACACTTGTGAGAAAAAATATGGCAATTCTGAGTAGTGGGCAATTAAAAGTAGCATTGAAGTTTCTCCCGAGAGAAATTTCGGTTTATTCTGTGAAAGATTATTTTCAAATCAATGGTCAGGATTCAGTTTCACAGATAGGCTATCATATTCAAGTTATCAAAAGATTAGGTCTTTTGAAAGTTCTCAGAAAGACACAAAAGAATCTGGTTATTTATGAGAATACATTATCAGAATTAAAATGTGAAGAATGTAAAAAGCCAATTATCTCTGATGAAGATATTTTTTATTCTAATCAAGATTTTCCATTTACAATTTGTAATGAATGTGGGAAATCAGAACAAGAAAATTTTGAGTATTCAATGGCAATTTGCGAAGTTTGTCAAAATAAAAATATTCAGTGTATCTGTGAATAATTAAAAATAAGTCGAGGAAAATTTTATGGTTCAATCAAAAGAATATGAAGATAATTATTTGAAGTATATCGAAGATGGAATTGCAAGAATTCAACTAAAAGCTAAGGCTGGGTATGTAGCGACATCTGATAGTTTGAATTCTCTTAAAGATATTGAATATTGCACAAAAGAAATGACTGCAGTTTTATCTGTTAAAGGGAAAGATGCAGAACAGATTCTTTATTCAGATATTGAGAAACAATTCAAAGTAATAGCCCTTAAATTACTTCCACAATCTGAATTGATTTCAGGTCTTGTATCTCTCTCAGATGATAAGCCCAAAGAAGGAGATATAAAGAAATGATACCAGTAAGACCTGTGATAATCGGCAGACCTGATTTAGAACCCGTTCTTGTCGCAAAGAATCAATCAGAATTCACCACAATGCCTTCTCAATATTTCTGTTCTCATCAAGTATGCCTTTCAAGATGGGCACTTGATGAAACTGATAATGAGAGAGATGTTTTGGTTGAATCAAAGACTATTTTCTTTTATCAAACTAATCCAAATTACCCCAACTTAACTGGATTCATTCTCTCGGCATTCTTCATTGATGAGATGAATATTATGCTATCTCATTACAAGAAGGTTTACACTTCTCAGAATGGGTCATTAGATAATTGGCTGCTGCCAGAAATCACTCAGCAAAATGTTTACAGATATGAATGGAAATTATCAGATGAAGAATTAAAAGAAATTCTCAAGAATAATTCTATTTATGTTTATCAGTTTAATATGGGAAATAAAATAACCCCAAGTTTCGGTTCAGTTTATTCAAATATTGTATTTTAGATTATATGTTACCCACAGGCATTCTTGGAAAATTAGGTTCAATCCCGATTCTCAGATTCAAGAAATCAGAAAAAGAATTGGTAGAAGAATGGGAGAGAAAACAAAAGACAAAGATTATCCCAAAATCTATGTTGTTGGGGGAACCTGAGTTGAAAGGTCTCTCTCAAGAAAATAAATTGAAGGCTGATCAAACGGCATAAATTCCCCGAGTTGATCCAGTCCGGGCGAACGATGGCGGAAACGTCCCTGGTCGTTTTGAATGCTGAAGGCGACGCGATCGTCTTAACTGAAGAATTCGAGCGGGAACTTTTTCGGATTTTGAAAAAGCGTTATAGTTAAAGCAAGGACCGTAAATTACGATCCTTGTCAAAGACCGGGGCTAGATCTTGGTATCGTCTAACCCCGGATTTTTATTTGATGGTTATTTGATAAAAATTAAGGTAATTATATACTTATGTGACCCTAAATATTGCCTTAATTATTTTTCGTTTCCAATTTCCCAAATCCCAAAATTTTGCTATTATCATCCCG
>CAZPKQ010000064.1:0-3019 GCA_964587205.1 uncultured Candidatus Saccharibacteria bacterium
ATAGAACCGATATCGACACGCTCCTTCTGAAGGACTTCCTTTGAGACATAACCTAGACCTTTCTCTGCTGTAAGCTCAATCTCCAAATCCGAAGACTTGCTTGTGAGAGAAGCGATGTGTAGATCTGGATTTAGGACTTCAGCCTGACCAGGAACTTCTATGTCTTTTGCGGTTATCTCCTTGATACCACTTGCCTTGATCGTCATGATCTGAGGCTCATCTGTATCTAGGCGAATACGAACTTTCTTGAGGTTTAGGAGGATAGTGATGACATCTTCTTTGACACCCTCTATAGCTGAGAATTCGTGTTCTACACCCTTGATCTTGACTTTTGTAATAGCGGTACCAGGCAATGAAGAAAGGATAATTCTTCTTAGTGAATTACCCAAAGTATGACCATATCCTGGATATAGTCCATCAATCTCATAAATTCCGCTGATTTTGTCTTCGCGGATGACTTTTGGCTTTGAAGGAAGTACAACGTCGTAGGTCATGTTTTTTATATTAAAATGGATTTATAATAATACATTAAAATTTTATAATGTCTAGCGAGTATAGAACTCCAATACCGCACCAACATCAAACAGCAATTCGGTGCTTTCGTTTGTTGGCTTGCCTATAATCTTGATTGTTTTGGTCTTTTCGTCGACGCTCAACCAGTTTGGATGCTTATTTGCTTTCAATTGTTCGTCTAGTTTAGCAAAAAGAACCTTTGACTTGCTTCCTTCTCTGATAGTCAAAGTATCTCCCATACGGACCTGATGAGATGGAACGCGAACATTGACGCCATTGACTGCTATATGTCCGTGAGACACCATCTGTCTTGCTGCAGAGTGGGTTGGGGCGAAACCAGCGCGAACAATAGTATTGTCCAAACGGCTTTCCAAAATAGAGAGAAGATTCTTGCCATTGTCTCCAGTGGCTTTCAATGCCTTTTTGACATAATTTGTAAATTGGCGACCACCGATACCATAACTAAAACGAGCTTTCTGCTTCTCCATCATCTGCTTACCGTATTCACTCTTACCGCCTTTGCGAGCAAGATTTTTTGACTTCCTTTGGAGACGCATAGAATACTTCTGAGTCTGAGTCTTTGGGAAGATCGGAACTCCTAGGTATCGTGCTTTTTTGTATCGTGGTCCTATTTGCATGGTAATAAAATATTATTCTTTATACTCTTCGTGGCTTCTTGGGTTGAGGGCCATTGTGAGGTACTGGTGTCTCATCCTTGATAGAGGAGATTGTGATACCTTTGCTAATAAATCCTCGGATCGCTGATTCACGACCAGAACCGACACCCTTTACGATCACGTCGACTTCTTTGAGGCCGATATTTTGGGCTTTTAGCGCCAAAGTCTCACCGACTTTTGCTGCTGCAAATGGTGTGCCTTTCTTTGCACCACGGAAGCCAGCTCCACCGCTTGAACCCCACATTAGCGCATTGCCAGATTTGTCAGTCAACATGACTTTTGTATTGTTGTAGGTAGATTGGACATGTAAAATACCAGCATCGACACGCTTCTTCGATGAGACCTGTTGCTTATCAGTCTTTGCTGATCCTTCTCCACCTTCAGTTGTAACAATTCTTTTTTTACCCATGTTATTTTAATTATTTCTTTTCTTCCTTTCTTCGACCAGATCCCATAGTCTTGCGGATATTGCCACGAACTGTGCGGGAATTGGTCTTTGTCCTCTGACCTCTTGCTGGCAAATGTCGACTATGTCTATTGCCACGATATGCTTTGATATCTTTGAGTCTCTTGATATTGCCGGCTACTTCGCGCTTGAGATCTCCTTCGATCTTGAAGCTCTCGATAACCTTGCGAAGTGTATTTTCTTGTTCGACTGTAAGCGCACTTGGCTTCATACCACCATCGAGCTTTGTCTTGAGTAAAATGTGTCTTGCTCTCGCTCTACCGATACCATAAATAGCTGTCAAAGCTATTTCTAGCCTTTTGTTTTCTGGTAATGTAATTCCAAGTATTCTCATGTTATTATTTAGCCTTGTCTTTGTTTGTGTCTAGGATTTGCCTTGCAAGTAACATAGAGATAACCGCTTCGTCTGACGACGTTGCATTTTGCGCACATTTTTTTGACTGCTGCTTTGACTTTCATGTTATATTCTTCTTGTTATTCTTGCTCGACCTCCATATGGATCCAATTCTAGCTCTACTCTATCACCGATAAGGACCCTGATTCTATTCATCCTCATCTTGCCCGCTAGATATGCTAAGACAATTTCTTTGCTCTCCAGCTCGACTCTAAATAGAGTATTAGGCAAAGCCTCGACGACCGTGCCTGTAGCAGAATTATTTTGTTTATTAACTAAATCCATTGCGTAAAAGGACGCTAGATGATACTAGCAGAAATAGGGCTAATAAGTCAATAGTTATGGTTCTTCTACCACGACTTTGATCTTGTTTTGGTCGGTAGGTATATCGGCCCAAGGAGGTGCGAGCTCTCCCTGACCACTTTCGATTACAGGACTGTACGACTTTATTATATCCTGACTTTGGGCCAATGTCTTGCCGCTAAGTTTCTTTTTGAGCTCTTCTACTGGGATAGTTCCGACTATTTTGAGATCGCCTTTTGCTTTGAGGACCAATGAAATCTTCTTATTTGGACCGAAGTCTTTGAGATTTGTGATGGATACATCGAGAGTTTCCAAACCTGGTGTGGTGTAATTGAATGGTGAGAACATGGCAATTGCTTGAGCACCTGCAAGACTTTCGACAAGCTTGGTCTTTGGGAAAGCGATAGCGTAAAGAGTGCCTTCTATGCCGACATTTGCAGACTTCGGATCTGTACCACCGACGACCGGTGATGTAAATGTAGTGGTGTAATTTTTGTCATAGACGATATAACCTGCAGGTACGTTTGATTTGATGTCTGACAATAGACTAGCTGTAAGATCGCTTTTGAGCTTGGATGTCGAAGTAGCCAAAGCTGAAGGACTAATAACTTTCTTTACTCCACTGAAACCACCAGCTATAGGAGCGGAATTTTTGGCGTATATTGT
>CAZPKQ010000065.1:0-2960 GCA_964587205.1 uncultured Candidatus Saccharibacteria bacterium
ACGTGTATAAAGCGGTAGGCATATTCTATTCCTTTCCTGGTATTCTAATTGTAATAAAGGCAGACAAAAAAAACTTAGGCCGGTTCCAGTTCCACCGGGGCGACAATGATCCCCAAATCGTAGGCTTTTTGGCGAATGGTGACCATCTCTTCCCCGTAGCCCCACAAGTCCCCCCCCCGGCTATATACTCCGGCCAAGGGCCAAAGGTAGCAGACGGGAGCGGCTGGCCCGTTTTGATAAAGTCACGCAGCCCCGCAACGAGGGTGGCCAGGGTGAACCCCTCGGTAAACCCGTTCCACGTAGGCCGCCCGTGGAGGGCGAGTTTGCGTCCGTTCCCCCCGTCAACGTACCAAAGTTTGTCCTGGTCCCAGACAAAGCGCGACACGTTCCCCCGGTGCCAAAAGAAGCGGCGGCCCCGGTTGGCAATCTCCCCCAGTAGTTCATTGACGACTTGGAGGCGCTGGGCGCGGTTCTGTTCTTTCTTCTGGGTCCGGCCCTGTTCGTGCGCCGTGTCCCACAGATCACGCAGCATCTGGGTCACGGCGGCATTGTCGCACGCCAGCACCCGGTCCACGATCCGGTCAGTCATCTCGGTAAAGCGATCCATCCTGTCCCCCCTCACACACCCCGCAACTGCGCAGGGCGTCTAACAGCTTGCGGCGGTCCACCAAGTAGGCCACAATCAGCGCCCGTAAGAAGGCGCTGGCGTTGCCCACGTCGAGCCGTTTCCCGGCCCCCGTGGTCGCCCCAAAGCCCAAATCATCCGCCAAGCAGTGTAACGCCTTGGCCGTTTCCTTCGGCAGCCGGTACGACGTGGTTGAGAACATCGTTGCCTCGCAAGTGTAACCCAAACGGCAGTTGGAACCCCTCCGGCAGGACGTAAACGTGGTACATGGCCTTGGCCTGGTCCACCAGGTCAGCCACGGCGGGCATCACTTCCACCCCCACGCGATCAACGCCCACCAATTCATTTTTAACCCGTTGCAGTTCCCCCCAGGTTGTCGGTTGCTGGTCATGCCGCCGCACCCATAAATGGGTCACAGTCCCCCAGTCGGTTGCCTCATCGGAAATCTGCACACTTAACACCTGGTTGGTCCAGGCGGCGTGAATCCGTGAAAATAACTGATTCAGCGGATGATCTTTTAACGTTTCGCTTTTGTCCTCCCACTTCCCCCAGGGGGCGGTGCGTTTGTCCACAGGTCTAACTTTACGTTTGTGCATACAGTCCTTTCCAGTAATCAATGTCGGTATGTGATTCAGTGCGTTGGACGGCGGCAATCACCGCCCAGTGTTCTAAGGTCAGCGCGATCCGCGCCTGATGTTTACTCCAAAATGTGTACGCCTCTTCTGCCGTGGCCCAGTGGGTGGCATTGTCATGCTTCCCCCCAGCCGTAAACAAGAAGAGGCCGTGAAATGCTTCTTTGCGGAGATAGTGGCCCCCTTTGGTAATCCGCCACCAATGCCCCCCGCCCGGCTTCTCGGTTCGTTCCAAGATCACGGGATGGGGCGACAGGTCGGCCAGCAAATACTGTAACACTACCAGCCCGCCGGCACCTCCTGCACCCGGAACGCTTCCGGCCATTCGCTCGGATCGGCCCCGTGCCGGTCCTGCGCTTTGTTTTGTTTCGCCCATACCTCCCCCAGTTGTTTGACAAACACCGGCACGTTGGCCGTTTTACACTGTTCCATCAAATCCAGCACCCAGTCCAAATGCAGCGGGCGGGCATGTGGTCCCGACTCACCGCCAATAATGACCCAACTGATCCCCCCCGGCGTCAGCAGGTACTGGCCCAAGTTCAAAGGCGAAAGGAGCGGCTCACACGAAAGGAAGTGTTCCCCCGGCACCTTTAACAGCGCATCAATCAGCTTGGCCGTCTCTTGGTTCACCGCACTGTACCCGAATTTGATATTCGGTGGGCAGTTCGTCAACCAGGCATCTGGCAACAGTTTACAGATCGCGGTCGGGCGCTTCGTCAGGCACAAGTGCGTCAGGTTCGGGGTGGCTGGCACCACTTCCCGGAAGTAGCGATCCCGGCGCTCCCCCGTCGTTTCCCCCGTGGGGTTGCCCTGGCGGTCCACCAACGGCATCGACTTCTCGAAAATGTCCATCATACTGCCCACGAACACGCGATATTGCACATCAGACACCGCCGCCGCCTGTTGTAAGTCCTTGAACAACTTCCAAACACTTTTAATCGCCAGGCGGGGCGCAGCGTTTCCCCAGTGGCTTACACCACCCCCGCGCATGGCGTCCCAGGCTTTAGCGTAGCAGTGATCACAACCCGGCGACGCCTCGACGCAACCCCACCATAGCGAACAAGTGGAGTGGCACCAGCCGATCTTAGTTGTTTTTCCCATAAAGCCCCCTCTTCAAGCGAACGATCCGCTCCTCCTGAACCAATTTACTACAGGTGGTTTTGATAATCCCCACGGGTCCGGCATATAAGGCCGCAAGTTCTTGCAACGTCTTAGGCCCAGTCGCCAAGGCATCCAAGATCATAGTTATGTTCGGAGAAGCTATCGGATTATGCCCTGAAACGTACTGGCGTGGGCGTCCCTCGGCATCATACCGTAAAAACGTTTCCCCGCACCCACAAGCACAAGTCACTACCGGATTCGGTTCGTCCGGCATCCGCAGTTGTGATCCCGCCTTACGATGAGCGACTCTGTGCCAGGGCTTGGTCAAAACCTCCAAATTGTCGGGCGTATTGTCCCCCTTATTTTCGTTTTTGTGGTGAACATCTTCCCCCGGTTCCAGTGGTCTAGCCAATGCCGCTTCTGCGACCAACCGATGTTCGTAGGCATAACCGCGCACGTCAGCCAAAGGGTGGTCTTTCCCCACAAAAACGAGAACGTAGCCCTTTCCGGTCGTGCTTCGGTGCTTACCCATAAGCCACCTCCGGCATAATCACCGTATTTTCGTTGATATACGCGTCAAGCCATGCCTGCGCCGTCTCATA
>CAZPKQ010000066.1:0-2904 GCA_964587205.1 uncultured Candidatus Saccharibacteria bacterium
CAAGCTCTACAGCACTCGGAACTTCAGATCAGTTTGTTATAAATGGTAATGGAAATGTTGGAATTAGTACTACATCACCATATGCAAAATTAGCAGTCGCAGGTCAGGTTGTCGGTCAGTACTTCACTGCAACCTCTACAACCGCTTCCATATTCCCATACGCCTCAACAACAGCTCTTACTGTAGCGGGTACAAATGGTCTCCAACTTGCTTCGGGTCTAAATGGTCCTCTTCAAGCAATCAATGGTTTGGTATCAGCAACTTCTACTCTATCGGTCGCTTATGGAGGTACGGGTCTATCATCAATTCCTACTTATGGAAAATTGCTAGTCGGTAACGCTTCAGGAGGATATGATCTTACATCTACATCGTCTCTAGGAATTTTGGCATCTAGTGCTATCGGTGCTGGTACTACAGGCCAACTCCCATATTATGCTTCAAATGGTCAGGCAATTACAGCCACTTCATCTTTGTTTTTATCTACTGCTGGTTATCTAGGTATTGGTACTACGACTCCAACTTCAGCACTTTCAGTATTTTCTACCGCAGTTCCTCAATTACAGTTAGCTTATGATAAGGACAATTATCTCGCTGGATCGGTTTCTTCATCAGGAGGTATCACAATGGCAATCAATGGTAGCGCTGGAGGATTGACTGTTACAAATCCACAACCTACAGCAGTGGTCAGTGGTACAGGTACAGCGGCGCCTTACGGTATCAATCTTAGCGGTGGTATTGGAGGTAATTCTCTCGATACAAATATCGGTGTCGGAGGAGTAGGTGGTGGTATACAGTTTGCCGGCGGTGCAGGAGGTACTGCTACAGCTTCTACATTCTCAGAGACTGGTGGTGCTGGAGGCATGATCAGTATTACAGGCGGTGCTGGAGGCGCAGCTTCATCGGCTTCAGTCGACTTCATGACAAGACAAGCTGGTAATGGTGGTCAAATAACATTGACTTCTGGTGCTGGAGGTAATGCTTCAAACGGTGGTATAGGAAGTCTAAATACAGCAGGTAATGGTGGGGCATTTGTCTTGAAGGCTGGTGCTGGAGGTAATGCTTCAGGTGCAACAACAAATAATGGTGGTAATGGTGGAAGCCTATATGTCACTGGTGGTGCAGGCGGTACTGGTGCAAGTCAAAATGGTACAGCAGGAAATGTCTTCTTGGGTTATGATTCTCTAAATTCAATAGGAAACGTTTACTTTGGAAATCAATCAAGTTCATTTATCGGTAGTACAGGCAACTTCGGTGTCGGTACTTCAAGTCCTTACGCCAAACTTTCTGTCGCAGGCCAAGTCGTAGGTCAGTACTTCACCGCCACCTCAACAACTGCAACTTCGACATTTGCTGGTGGTTTATCAGTCGGCGGTGCATCAGGACTATACTCCTTCACAAACGGTAGAACATCACTTGCATCTACATCACCTTGGGCACAACTCTCAATCAATCCTGATGGTATCACCGGTCCATCTTTTGCGATTGGATCTTCCACAGCCACAAACCTTGTTGTAACAAATGCTGGTAAGGTTGGTATAGGCACAGTTAATCCAAATACTTTGTTAAGCGTTCAGCAGGTTGGTGGTAGTGCTGGTGTTGATATTGATCCAGGTTTCTACGATACCCAAATTACTTTAACTAGAGTTGGAACAAACAGATATTCAACTATTTCATATTATACTGGTAGCAATAGTCAGTATTGGTACTCTGGATTGGCAGATAGTGATGATATTGGAGACGGAGATGAATATTATATTGGTACAGCAAGGAACAATCCTTTGTTGTGGATTGAAAGAACAGGCAATGTCGGCATCGGCACCACCTCTCCTTACGCCAAACTTTCTGTCGCAGGCCAAGTCGTAGGTCAGTACTTCACCGCCACCTCCACCACCGCCTCATCTACTCTACCAAACGTAATTGCTACAAACTTGAGACTAAATGGTATCTTGTATGATACAAACAACGCTTCTGGTACAAATGGTTATGTCCTACAGACAACAGGTAGTGGTGTACAATGGGTCTCTACATCTTCTTTAAATATTGCCGGAGGTAATGCAACATTGTCAGGTGGTACTGATGGTATGCTTACTTCTTGGAGTGGAGCTTCGACAGTAACAGCAACAGGTACTCCTACAGCAGCTTCATACTTTGCAACTTCTACTACTGCAACTTCTACTTTCCTAGGTGGCTTATCAGTCGGTGGTACATCAGGACTTTACTCATTCACAAATGGCAGGACATCTCTTGCATCGACAAGTCCATGGGCACAACTTTCAATCAATCCAGATGGTATTACAGGTCCCTCATTTGCTATAGGTTCTTCTACTGCAACAAACTTTGTAGTTACAAATGCTGGAAATATTGGTATTGGAACTGCAAATCCAACATCTTTGATATATGCAAATAGTCCTTTGGGAGGTAAGCCAATTTTGACTTTGGATAGTTCTGGTAGTACAAGATATTCTGTAACTGAATATGGTTCAGTAACTTTTGCAGGAGTTTCTTATGGTTCATTCGGTACCGCTGTTTCGCCTACATATACATTCACTTCAAGAACAAGCGATGGTATTTATAGTCCGGCTTTGAATACACTTGGATTCTCAACAAACGGTATTGAGCGATTAAGGATTGATTCTGCTGGTAACTTGGGCGTCGGCACCTCTTCTCCTTATGCAAAGCTATCTGTTGTCGGTCAAACAGTTGCTGAATATTTCACCGCCACCTCCACCACAGCCTCATCTACTCTACCAAACGTAATAGCAACTAATTTGAGACTAAATGGTATCTTGTATGATACAAACAACGCTTCAGGTACAAATGGTTATGTTCTCCAGACAACAGGTAGTGGAGTACAATGGGTCTCTACTTCTTCTCTAAATATCACAGCAGCAGCTTCAGGTGGTG
>CAZPKQ010000067.1:0-1375 GCA_964587205.1 uncultured Candidatus Saccharibacteria bacterium
ATAAGGATTTTCATGGGATTATCTTAGCATATCCTAGGATTTATTGAATTAGCCTTGCAATATAGTCTGCATTTCCCTGCTAATATTCTCCCAAGTATATTTTGTTTTGACCATTTCATTTGCTTTAGAGATAATCTTGGATCTTAGAGGCAGATCTTCTGATAGCAATTTCGCACACTTGGCTATACTTTCTGGATCATGCACCTTGCAAAATAGTCCAGTCTCCCTATCGACCAGAAAATCTGGTATACCTCCGACGGGAGTACCGATCACTGGTATATCACTTGCCATTGCTTCCAAAAATGAATTGCCAAGACCTTCTGATAATGATGGTCTTACAAAGATATCACAAGCTTTAAGATATTTTGGCATATCTTTGTGACTGACATAACCCTTTAGAATCACTCGCCTATCGAGACCAAGTTCCACTATCTGTTTTCGAATATTTTGTTCTTCATAACCTTGACCAAGTATCAAAAACTTATAATTTTGAGGCAAATGCTTCAAAGCCTTTACTACGTCACCGACAGCATTTTTGATTACCAGTCTCGATGTGGTGACAAGGAAAATATCATTGTGTGTTTTGCCAATTTCATACTTTACCTCATTCAATTCCACTTCTGTAAAATCTTGTGCAAACAATTTGTAATCTACAGCATTTGGCACGACTGATATCGGGCATTTGGCATTCATATCGACAGCCCACTTTGCAAGATATTTGGAAATTGCCTGAATATGATCGGCTTTTGTAAAGAACATTTTGAAGAATGGATAAAGAGGCAAAGCACGTCTTTTGATATAGGAAATGGGATCACCATCTTGAAGAGTAAAGACAAATCTAACTTTTGGATTTAATATCTTGAAAAATAAAGCAGAAAAAGTATTGTATGTAGCCATCAAAGACCAGATCGTCGAATAATTGTGTTTTTTGTGCAGAGATAAAGCCTTCAATGTGCCGAAGATAAGAAAAAAATATTTATTTAGATGCAAATACCAAGGAAGAGAATCTGAACTTTGCTTTTGATTTGAAGCCCAACCGACTCTATAGACATTGATATTGCCAATTCTCTCAAATTTCGGCAGTTTTTTATCCAAACGCAAAGTAACCATATCAAAAGATATTTCACTACCAGGAATCCGATCAGCAACTTCCTTGATAGTCACTTCAGCTCCTCCGATGAAACGAGGATAATATACTAGAGAAAATATTAAAGTTTTCTTCATATTTCAATATTATTCTATTAAAATATTTGTGCAACTAACCATTTAGGACCTTTTTTAGAATATCTTCTGGCACTTCTTTAATATTTGTATTTTGTGGTACATTGGCGACTGGCTTTACCGGCACTTGAATTTCATTGGTTATTGGTTTTTG
>CAZPKQ010000067.1:1475-2868 GCA_964587205.1 uncultured Candidatus Saccharibacteria bacterium
ATGATCTTTTCTACATCAGCTTTTGGTCTAGAATATTGTGCTCTTGATGAGTCGATAATATCTTTTACAAACGATATTTCAGGATGTGGGATCGGAGGTAATGTAGTAGCAGAAAATGGTCTAGACGTTTCGCCATCAATCATCAATTTGAGATATATCTGTGCAAAACCCAAATTGACTAAATCCTCAAGAACAAAAATTGGTGCAAATTCCTTTTCCAACACCATTTCTGCATCTGTTGCCCCAACCCTAAAAGCAATTATTGTTCCAGCGTTACCAATTACAGCAGCCCTAACAACTTCATCCATTTGTTCAATATATTGGTGAGCAATAGTAAGATTGAGTTTGTATTTTCTTGCTTCAGATAGAATATCTGCAAACGAGGCATTAGCAAAGTTTTGGAATTCATCGACAAAAAGATAGAAATTTGGTAAGAGCTTTAACTTCTGATCTGGTACATCTGCTCGCGACATAGCAGCAAGATATATTTTTGTAACCAAAAGTCCACCAAGCAATTTCATATTTTCATCACCGATCCTTCCCTTTGAAAGGTTGATTATGATAATTTTTCTTCTATCCATCGCTTCACGAAAATCAAATGAAGAGGTCGGTTGTCCAATCATATTTCGAATGAGAGGGTTGGCGGTGAATTGACCGACCTTGTTTTGAATTGCTGGTACAGCTTCGGCAGCCATTCTTTCGGTGTAGTTTGCAAATTCATTTACCCAAAAAGCTCTGACCGATGGATCTGTAACATGAGAAATAATCTCCTTCCTATACTCTTTATCAGAAAGCATTCTATTTACCCCAAGCAATGTAGTATTTGGAGCTTCCAAAAGAGCAAGAAGGGTGTTGGTCAAAATATATTCCATTCTGGCAGACCAAGCATCTTCCCAAATCTTCTTGAATGTACTCATAAGACCTGAAGCCACCAAATGCCTCTTTGAAGCATCGACACTTTCCAAAACATTGAAAGAAATAGGATATTCGGTATCGAAAGGAGCAATATATATAACATCCTTTATTCTCTCTTTTGGTACATATTCGAGTAGTAAATCCGCAGTCTTACCGTGAGGATCGATGAAGCACATCCCTTCACCACCAATAATGTCTTGAGCGGCCATGTTTTCGAGTAAGGTCGACTTACCCATACCAGTCTTTCCGATCACGTAGACATGCCTAGTACGATCTTTCGCTTTTATGCCAAATTTGATCTTGCGATTGCGCGCATCTGTCTCGGCAAAATATGTAATGCGATTATCATCCATACTTTAAACATTATACCACAAAGGTCCTATAAATTAGAGACCGTTTTTATGCACGCCATTTTATTTACAAAATGAAACCGGCGCACTGATGTGCGCCGGGACAGGGTTGACCATGAGTCACTTCA
>CAZPKQ010000068.1:0-2853 GCA_964587205.1 uncultured Candidatus Saccharibacteria bacterium
CGAGGGGACCCTACTACGCAAACCGGCCATAAGCCGGTTTGCTTCGTAGGGCAGGCCCGATACTAATATTTGATATAATAGGCCGATGTCTCACTTCGTATACATACTTAAATGTGCCGATGAATCACTTTATGTTGGATATACTTCTAATATCAGAATTAGGTTAAAAAAACATCAAGAAGGTTTGGTCTTGAGTACGAAAAACAAAAGGCCTGTAAAGTTGCATTGGTATTGTTGTTTTGTTGATGAGCAAAAAGCAATTAAATTTGAAAAATATTTAAAATTAGGATCGGGGTTTTCTTTTTCTCGGAGAAGGTTATTGTAAAGATATAAGATTCAGCATTAAAGGGTAATTATGTTATATCGATTTGATTTTTGTGCCTGCACTACGAAGCAAACCACCCCGAGTTTATCGAGGGATGGTTTGCGTAGTAGTGCGTCCTGAGGGATTCGAACCCCCGACCTTCGCTGTGTAAAAGCGCTGCTCTACCAACTGAGCTAAGGACGCGTACCTTTGCAGTATGTTACAGATTAGCGTATATTTTAATAATGAGCAATAACTTGCTAAATGATATAAAAATATTATATGAGGACGAGGACTGTCTTGTTATCGATAAGCCGGCTCTACTTATGGTCCATCCTGATGGTAGATCACAGGGTCCTTTTGTTACAGATTGGATCTTAGAACACTATCCTAGCGCTCGAAATGTAGGCGAGGGCATGAGAGATCAAGAAGGTGAGTCGTTGGAGAGGTCTGGTATAGTCCATAGACTAGATCGAGAGACTTCTGGTGCTCTTATAATTGCAAAAAATCAAGATGCTCATACATTTCTAAAAAAACAGTTTCAAGATCGATTGGTTCAAAAGAAATATTTGGCATTCGTTTGGGGAGAAATAAAGGAAGAATTTGGTACGATCAATAGACCGATTGGTCGATCGGGAAGCGATTTCCGCAAATATTCTGCTCAAAGAGGAGCAAGAGGTGATATGAAAGAAGCCGAGACATATTGGACCAAGCTTTCAGATTGTCACAGAAATATTGATGGTACGGACTATAAGTTTTCTTTGGTCGAGGTTGAGCCCAAGACCGGTAGAACTCATCAGATCAGAGTTCATTTCAATGCAATAAATCATCCGGTCGTATCGGATATATTATATGCACCGAAAAAGCCGAAGGTTTTGGGTTTTGAAAGAATCGCTTTGCATTCAAGATCGATCAAGTTTACAAATTTGAATGAAGAGGTCGTAGAAGTAGTAGCACCTCTGCCTTTAGACTTCAAAAGGGCGATTAACGATTTGGGTATTGAAACTTTGAGACTAGTATGATAAGGTTATTCCCACTATGGCAACCAAGGTAATTAGCCCAGTAAATATAGAGGAACGCAAAAAACTAGACATTCGTCCTGGTGACGTTGTCCGTGTCTGGCAAAAGATCGAAGAAGACAAAGGTCGTTTTCGTTTGCAAGCATTCGAAGGTATCATCATGTCACACAAGCATGGCAGGGAAGCTGGTGCAACATTTACAGTAAGAAAAGTCGTTGATGGTGTGGGTGTCGAAAGAACATTCCCATTATATTCTCCAATGATCGATGAAGTAGAGAGAGTTAGTCGATCAAAAGTTCGAAGAGCAAAACTGTACTTCGTAAGACGCAAAGCCACAAAAGAGATTAGGAAGAAAATGCGAAAGATAATGGATACTAGAGATGAGGTAGCGACAGTAGCAGCTGCGACTCCTACAGAAGCTCCAGTAGAAGTACAAGAGACAAAATAAGATTAGGCCCCGCAAGGGGTTTTTTCTTGTGTTGAATATAATATATCAATTATGAAGTTGGAAAATAAAGTAAAAATTTATCAAGCTTCAAATTTTTACTATACTATCGGATTGTTGGCTACCGATGGTTGTGTATATAGCGACTTGAAAAGAATTTCATTTACTTCAAAAGACTATGAACAGGTTATAAATGTTTCCAAATGTTTAGGAATAAAGTCTAAAATTGGAGAAAATATTTCAGGAAATAAGAAAAGTCTAACATATAGAATTCAGATGGTAGATAAAGACCTTGTCGAGTATTTACTTTCAATAGGTATTGGTCCAAATAAATCCAAGACTATTTCTCGTATAAAAATTCCTAAAAAATATTTTTTTGATTTTTTGAGAGGGTGCTTTGATGGTGATGGTAGTATTTATTCATATTATGATAAAAGATGGAAATCAAGTTTCATGTTTTATTTATCATTTGCATCGGCAAGTCCGAATTTTATTTCCTGGATTCGTAAGGAAATTAAAGAGAAACTGGACATAATAGGACATGTTACAACCGCAAAGGGTGCTAATACCATACAGCTTAAATATGCAAAGAATGATTCTATAAAAATTATCTATAAAATGTATTATGCAGAAAATGTTATGTGTCTCACAAGAAAAAAGTTGAAAGTATATAGGATATTAGATATAGTAAAACATAGTAAGCACGGGTGGTGAAATTGGTAGACACGTACGCTTCAGGTGCGTATGCCGCAAGGCTTGGAGGTTCGAGTCCTCTCCCGTGCACAAAATGAGCGAAGCGATATTTTGTTCGCAGAGCAAAGCATTTGCCGTGCACTTATATTTTATAAATCATATGCTTTGCGAGCTTTTGCTTCAGCATCTTGTTTGTCTGCTTCGGTCTCGTGTTCGATGACTTGGACACCTATCCTTCTACCTAAGAGGGTACGGATCTCTTCGGCAATTTCGGAATCAATAGGATCGAAGACAGTATCGGTCTGATCGCCTTCTTCGATCTGTTCATGGCCGGCGGACAATATTACGAGACGACTTAGGCCTAGTATTCTATAAAATAGGGGTCGAGTTAC
>CAZPKQ010000069.1:0-2821 GCA_964587205.1 uncultured Candidatus Saccharibacteria bacterium
GGGAACTTGATAGGAATAAGCCAATAAACAGAAACGAAAGCCAAAATAGGCATCATAATCTTCATTTGGCTGTTTAGATTGTTTGCAATCTCGGAAGACGCGTCTAATTTGCCACCATTCTTCAAAATTTTGTCACTAACGGATTTTTGTTGGCGCATCGAAACAGAGTATTTGAGTTGAATATATTGAGAAACAGCCACAAGCAAAGCCAAAATCAAACTTTTGTTTGTAATATCTATACCAAACAATGTTGTACTAATATGAGGAACGGTTACAAAAGAATACAAATATTGTGGATTGACCTCAGGGATAACATGATAAATGACCGAAATCAGAGCAAAAAGTATTGGCAACTGAATAAACATGAGCAAAACACCGAATAAAGGCTTAATATTTTTTGCTTTGTAAAATTCCATTATTTTGATGGCCTGCTCTTGTTTATTATTTGCATACTGATGCCTGATCTTATTTACTTCAGGTTCTATGGCCTTCATTTTGACTTGTGTAATAAGCGCCTTCTTGGTCAAAGGGAAGAGAATAACCTTTATAACTATAGTAAATATAATCACCGCCACGCCAAGACCGATACCTGGAATTAGATTCATTATCTCTACCAAAATATTATAGAGAGGAGTAAATATTAGTGTATTGTACATTGGCTTATTCTACTTCAAAAGCTTAGCTTTTACAAAAATATCTTTTAAATTTTGGCTCAAATCTGTACTGTTGGCCTTAATTACTGGATCTTTCAAACATATGATATTTTTTGAATTAACTAGAGAATTGAAGATATTTTCTTGAATTAATCTGTAAACGACCCTACGAAATCTATTTCTTATAACAGCGTTTTTACCAACCTTTTTTGGGCAAATAACCGAAACTTGGGTTTTATCTGTGGAGTTTATTGTTCTTAGCCAAAAAAGGGGATTGTGTACAACCCTTCCTTTTTCTAATACTTCATTAAACTCTTTTACTGATAGCCTATTTGAGCTAGGAAGCATAATTATACAGCTAGGCGCGCACGACCCTTGGATCTGCGACGAGCCAAGACGTTCTTGCCTCCAGGACTTTTCATGCGGACACGAAAACCGTGAGTCTTTGCTCTTTTTCTTTTGTTTGGATTATACGTAAATGACATGGAGACACTATACAGTATTTATAAATTTTTTCAAGTTTAAAATAATTATATTAAATCCAGTTCAAAACAATTAGAAATTTGGAAAATTAATAATTTATTTTAAAAATAGACTAAAAAATTGTTATCAACATCTTATCAACATATTTTGTACCATTCCACAAGTTTTCAGAATTATAAACAAGTATATACTATGTGCATGCAAGACTTTTCAAAGATGTGGCAAACGGCTTTGATCGAGATTCAATCTGGAGTTTCCCAGGCAAACTTTTCTACATGGTTCAAGGAGACAAATATTATTAGGGAAGAAGACGGTGTTGTATATCTTGGTGTTCCAAATTCTTTTACTCAAGAATGGCTTCATAAGAAATTCCACAATTCTATTTTAAGAATATTAAGACAGCTAAATGATCATGTCAGGGCTTTGGAGTACATTATTATCAAAGATGATGCCCAAAAGAGGGGAGAAATGAACAAAAAGCTCCTTTCTGCTCAGACTATATCCATGCCTTTGCAGGATTTCTACATAAACAAAGAAGACAATCTCAATCCCAGATATACCTTCGAAAATTTCGTTGTTGGCCCATTCAATGAATTGGCTCATGCAGCATCCCAAGCGGTCATCAAAAGCCCAGGAATGGTCTATAACCCGCTTTTCGTCTATGGTTCTACTGGTAGAGGCAAGACCCACCTTATCCAAGCTATTGGCAATCAGATCAAGACTAGTTTCCCAAACAAAAAAGTCTATTATCTCACCTCCGAAAAGTTCGGATCGGAGTTTTTCGTCGCTATCCAAGAAGGTAAGGTCCAGCCATTCAAAGATAAGTATAGAAAATACGACGTTATTATCATGGATGATGTCCAATTTTTCTCAAATAAAGAGAAGTTTCAAGAAGAATTATTTCATTTCTTCAATACATTCCACGATACCGGAAGACAACTTATCTTTTCTTCTGATCGCCACCCAAATGTCATTCCTGGCCTTGAGGATCGTTTGAGAGGTAGGTTTAGTGTCGGTATGATAGTCGATATACCCGAACCAGACAATGAATCTCGAAATGCCATAGTCAAAACAAAGTGCGCTACTCATTCTATATCTCTACCAGAAGAAGCTATTGGTCTTATTACCGAAGCCATAAGCGACAATATCCGCGAGATAGAAGGTATAATCAATGTCATTGCTTGTCAGACCCAACTTAGAAATCGAGAATTGACCGTAAATGAAGTAAAAAATATCCTCAAAAACAGCTCGAAACCAAAAAAGTCGGTCATGATCAAAGATGTCGTTAAGGTTGTATCCGAATTTTACAATATTGATGAAGAAAGTATTTACAATAAAACCCGTAGAAAAGAGGTTGTAAGACCAAGACAAGTTATTATCTTCCTTTTGAGAGAAGACTTCGGTGTATCTTTCCCTTCGATCGGCGAGAAACTTGGTGGTCGCGACCATACGACAGCCATTCATTCATACGAAAAAATAAAAGGGGAGATCAAGACTGATACTGTCTTAGAACAAGAAATAAATCAGCTTCGTTCTATGTTGTAACTGTGGAAATGTTGTTGATAATAAGGATTTTGTTGGGGAAAAGTATTGGGATAATAAATTAATAAGAAGTTGAGAAAATAGTAGCAAATTACAGAACGATTAGTTATAAAAAATTATTCACAAGAAATTTTACAGAGCAT
>CAZPKQ010000070.1:0-2744 GCA_964587205.1 uncultured Candidatus Saccharibacteria bacterium
CAATCTGAAAAACAAACATCAGATCGCCAACAATCGATTTCCTTTTCATGGTTCTATTACCGTCGCGTATTATAGCATATTATAATACATATTGTCAATATATGTCAAAATTGCATTCTAAAAGCGATATAATCGACAGATCATTTCGAATTCCTTGTCTTGTGGGCACGGGGAGACTCGAACTCCCAAGGATTGCTCCATACGCTCCTGAAGCGTACGCGTATACCAATTCCGCCACGTGCCCGCGTATGTATTATAAAAACTCGACTGTATTTAACAATAGATTTTGTACTCTAGTTTTGTTTGCCCCTACGAGTAGATTACTTGCTACAAGTAAGACTAGTTTTATTATTAGTCTCATACTCTGTTGCCCCAGTCGAATCTACACAGATATACTTGCCAGAGGTTTGTAATTTGCCGTAAAAGGCATAACTTTTCAAATCTTTGTCGGTAATAGCATAGATAAGAGACCCTTCAGATTGAACCTTATCAAGTATTTTCTTTGCATCACCGATAGGCTTTATGCCGGCTCCGTGGACTGCGGACAAACCATTATATGATAGAGTTGCTGAATAGCTTGAATTATACTTTGTCTCAGCAAGCGTTCTCATTTGCATTATAGCAGAAGTGACAATTACATCCGCCTTTTTTGCTTTATTTTCTGGAGGTTGATTGTCATAAAGTATTTTGTCTGCTTCGGTTGGCGTAATGAACTTATCAGGAATGGATATGTTGATTTTATCATTGACGTCTTTGAGCGATGCGTCTATCAAAAATTCTACTTGTTTATCTTTCAAATTGGCTTGATCTTGCGGAGGAACAATCCTGATTTTTAATTGGCCTTTTTGGATGATACCCGATGAATCAATCCATAAAGTCAGAAAGACATTATCTTCGACAAAACTAGTACTGTCATTGTTCAAGTTTAACATCATGCTATATATAGCCATCGAGTATTCATTTGTCATATCACTCAATACTTCTAGAAAAGCGGGGATTTGAGTTTTGTCAATTTTGAGATCATATCGATAAACGCTCAAGTCATCCAATTTATCCTTTGATATAGGATTTCTCAATACAAACAAGTTATTTTTTTCTGCTAAGGATAATAGAACACCGACTCCTTCTGAGAACTTGGTGTAATTGAAATTGGAATTTGCTGAAGAGCTTGCATTGATTTGTTTAAGAGTTTCTGCATATTGAGAGACTAGACCAGAATTCTTATCGAGTGTTTTGTCTGTAGTATCAAACTTTATCCATTTATCCAGTAAGACTTTGTAGCCTCCGATCATATCGGCATTTGGCATATCTCTAAGTCTTCCGAAATAAATCGGTCCTATCTTCTTGATATCTAAACCAGCTCCGAAATTTATCATGCTATATGCAAGTTTGAGATCAAGGCTCGATTCGAAATCGGCAATAGAACCACTACTACCCTTCTGATATGTGCCCGTAGATTTGATACTGGAATCGAATTTATCCGGCATCTGTTTTGTAAGATCAACCAATGACTTTAGTTGGCTATCAGGATATTTGTCAGTGTAGAGATACAATGGAGCGAGACCTGAAGTCTCATCAAATGTTACCTGTTTGCCCTTGATCTCAGGAACGTTTGGAATAATCATGAGTCTTGGGTCTATAGACATAGAACTGTATTTTTTTGTATAAATCTTATATCTTTTATTTTGTGATAGATAATTGACATTTATACTGTCGATCATGGCTTGACTTTCGAATGAAACAACTAAAGTGACATGCTTTTTATCAGAAGAAAGTGTGTAGGCATATGACTTGCCATTTTGATCTGTAGATTTGATATTTGCTACCGGATATGACTTTTTGCCCAATTCTACGATTTCATTCAAATCTTTTGGTAAAGGTTTATTGTCTCGCCTCTGTCTTTCGATAACGTTTAAAATTTTGCTAATATTCTGATAGGTCTGGAAATCTCTCTTATATGCCTCTTCTTCTTTTGGATCGATCTTGTCTAAGACTATTGGCTTTTCATCAGCATCTCTAGGTACAACATTCAAAGATAGCCCCACAGAATACTTGGTAGATTCGATCAGTCTTGATTTTTGGAATACTCCACTCAAGACATCCTTTTCTGTAAAAGGCGCTTTGCCACCAGAAGTCAAAAGATTGGAAATGTTTTTATTAAAAATAAAACCCAAAATAACGACAATAACTACTATTGCTATTATTACAATATTTTTTATTGAAAATTTCGATGAGCGATTTTGGATGACTTGTTTCGGAGTCCAGCTTTGGACCGGGTTTTTGTTTACGAATGATTGAGATTGTACAGGACTCGATTGGACATTTTGGACTGTTGAACTTGATGGAGTTTGAATGTTTGCGCTAACAGGACAGGCTTCTCTATAGGACTAGTGACAACACCTTCTGGATTTACTGGCACAGCATGTTTAGCATTGGTAACTTCCATCTCAATCAATTTTATCGCTTCATTTATATCGAAGTCTGACCAACCACCTTGTGCCTTGAGAAGATCCCTTATCTGATCATCTCCGAGACCTGCCGTTCTTCTCTCTTTAATAAACTCAATTAGTTCTTTATTTAACATTGACATATTATAGCATTATTATTTGATCAAGCTGAGTAAAGCTATAACAATGTCACATATAAACAAAAAACCTCGCGATGCGAGGCTTTTTGTTTTGTAATAACACTCTTTATTTTGTTCCGTTTGCCCATCAGTAATTCAATTGATATTACCGATGTGT
>CAZPKQ010000071.1:0-2623 GCA_964587205.1 uncultured Candidatus Saccharibacteria bacterium
GTAAAAAGTGTTTTTGCCAAAAAATCATGCGGCGGCAAATGGGTTTGAAAAGCATCTACCATGGTGGGAATGCCGAGCCCGAGATAACGGTGAGTTTGAAACGCGCCCGTCAGCAAAATAATAAAAAGTCCGCCCGCTAAGGGACGGAAAGGCGCGAAAGAAATATATTTTTTAAAGAGATCGCTCATTTTGTGCGTCGACCAGGCAAAGCCCATTCCGGTTAATCCGAACAAAGCTCCGGCCAAGGCAACTTGAAGCAGATTGAACCAGGATAATGCCGGCACTTCCGGTACAGAGTAAGCGGTGTGGACTACGCCCCACGCTAAAGTGACCATGTGGGCGATGATCGCGGAAAGAAAGCATGGCAAAATCGAATCATAGCGCAGGCGGCCGATGGCGAGCACTTCTAATCCAAAAATGGCGCCTGCCAAAGGTGTCCCGAAAACCGACGCGAAACCGGCACTGATTCCCGCCATGAGTAAAATGCTACGGTCTTCATGTGAAAGTTTAAGCGGGCGAGTGAGTTGATCGGCAAGCGATCCGCCCATTTGAACTGCGGTTCCTTCGCGTCCGGCAGAACCGCCGAAAAGATGAGTCGCAAGCGTTCCCAATAAAACAAGCGCGGACATTCTTAACGGAATAATGCTTTTGGGTGTGTGAATTTCTTCCAGAAGCAAATTGTTGCCGGCTTCAACGGATTTTCCGACCGTATGATAAATCCAACCGATAGCAAGTCCGCTGACGGGAAGCAGGAAAAGCATCCAGCCGTGATTTTCACGGAAGCGGGTAACCCAGTCGAGCGAAAGTAAAAAAACCGCTGAAGCGGTGCCCGCCAATAATCCGACCAAAATGGAAATCAGCGTCCATTTGAAGATTTGCGGTAAAACTTGATATTGTTCCGGCGGAGAATTGCGCATCATTTGATTAAATCATAGCATTTTTGGCCGGATTCGAGAATGGTTACGGCCCATTTTTGTCAGTTTTTTGCTCAAAGACCGTTTGAGGGCGGATTTAGTCTTATAAAAAAATGAAAAAGCATTCTTTTCAAAAAGCCAATCAGGTTGTAATATCTTCACCCCAATAAAGCACGGTTTACATTGTTGCTTTTTTTAGGCAAAATATCGAGATACGCATTAATAGATTATAAAGATAAGGTATAGAGAACGAATCATGGAAAGTAAGGCTCTCAGAAAGTATTCGGCGCAGCGTCCCGCGAAGCAGGGCTTGTATGACCCTCAACATGAACACGATGCTTGCGGCGTTGGCTTTGTTGCCAATATTAAAGGTATTAAGTCGCATCAAATTGTGAGCGACGCGCTTACCATTCTCAATAACCTCCGCCATCGCGGCGCGTGTGGCTGCGAATCGAACACCGGTGACGGCGCGGGTATCTTGCTTCAGCTTCCGCATAAGTTTTTTCAGGAAAATTGCCCCGGCCTCGGAATCGACCTTCCCAAAGAAGGTGAATACGGCGTGGGCATGGTTTTTATGCTCCGGCATGAAAAGCAGCACAAGAGCTTTGAGAAAATTTTTGAAAGAATCGTCAAAGAAGAAGGACAGAAATTCTTAGGCTGGCGCAAAGTCCATACGATTAACCGTTCTATGGGTGATACCGCGAAGGAAAGCGAGCCCTTCGTAAGCCAGATTTTTATCGGTAAGAGTGCGAACCTCAAAGACCAGCTTGCTTTTGAGCGAAAACTTTACGTGATCCGCTGCCGCGTTGAAAATGAGATTCGTTACTCAAAAGATGTAAAAGGCCGTGAATTTTTTTACGTTTCAAGTCTTTCCAGCCGCACGATTATCTATAAAGGAATGTTGCTTCCCGAGCAGGTCGGAGATTTCTTTCCTGAGTTGAGCGATCCGTCCGTTGAAAGCGCGATTGGTTTGGTTCACTCACGCTTTAGCACGAACACTTTTCCGAGCTGGGATCGCGCGCATCCTTATCGTTTTGTCGCGCATAACGGTGAAATCAATACATTGCGCGGGAATGTGAATTGGATGAATGCGCGTCAGGCGCTTTGCGAGTCTGAGATTTGGGGCGAGGATATTAAAAAGCTTATGCCCGTAATCAATCAAGACGGCAGTGATTCGGCGATGTTTGATAACTGTCTCGAGTTTCTTACGCTTTCGGGCCGTTCATTGCCGCATGCGGTGATGATGATGATTCCTGAGCCATGGTCCATGCATGAATCCATGTCTCCCGAGAAAAAGGCTTTCTATCAATATCACAGCTGTTTGATGGAGCCGTGGGATGGTCCCGCTTCAATCGTGTTTACGGATGGTACGCAAATCGGCGCGATTCTCGATCGTAACGGATTGCGTCCTTCGCGTTATTACGTGACAAAAGATGACCGCGTGATCATGGCTTCCGAAGTCGGCGTTTTGCCTGTTCCTTCCGAAGATGTTTTAGAAAAAGGCCGTCTTCAGCCCGGACGTATGTTTTTGATCGATACGCAAAAAGGCCGCATCATTGCCGACGAAGAAATTAAAAAAGGGATTGTGAACGAACATCCTTACCGTAAGTGGCTTGATGAAAATTTGATTTTACTTGATCAATTGCCCGAAGCGCCGCATGTGCATGAGCCGGATCACGAAACAGTGTTGCAGCGCCAAAAGGCATTCG
>CAZPKQ010000072.1:0-2610 GCA_964587205.1 uncultured Candidatus Saccharibacteria bacterium
GCTCAAAGGCCAGCCGGTGGGCCTCCGAGAACAGCATCCCGGGCGACATCCGGAGCCGCTTCGCCTCCTTGCCCACCATCGCCTTGAGCGTGGCGAACCCGCCCTCCCGGGGGTTCTCGCGGTATTCTCGCATCGCCTCGGCGCATCGGATCAGGGCGGGGTCGGTCGCGTTCATCGTCATTCCTCGCGGTGGTCGAATCGGCACGGGTTGATCTTATCATCGGCCGAATCCCTGTCAATCGGTAAGCATTGGTGCATTCTCGTCTGTGTCCTGGATTACGCGAACTGACATGGCACGCAAAGCCGCCAATACCGCCGGCATCCCGCCCGACCCTTCCCAGGTCGAGTGGGTGTCGGTGGACACCATCAGCCCCGATCCGGCGAACGCCCGTCGCCACGGCGAGCGGAACCTGGACGCGATCAAGGCGTCCCTGAGGCGGTTCGGCCAGCAGAAGCCGCTGATCGTGGACGGCAACGGCATCGTTCGGGCCGGAAACGGCACGTTCGAGGCGATCAAGGCCCTCGGGTGGCCGCGGGTCATGATCTTGCGGACGGCCCTCAAGGGATCGGACGCCACCGCCTACGCGATCGCCGACAACCGCACCGCCGAACTGGCCGAATGGGACGATCAGGCCCTCAGGGGCCAACTGGCGGCCTTGAAGGATGAAGGGTTCGACCTGGACGCTGCCGGGTTCGACCTCGGCGAGGTCGAAGCCCTGCTTGGCGGCCTGATCGCGGGCGAGGAAGCCCCGGACGGGGAAGGGCCGCGGGACGACGATCCGCCCCGCGGCGCCCCCGCCCGGCCGCCGGTCACCGGCCGCTTCGGCGTCATCGTCGAATGCGACGGGGAGGAGGACCAGCGGGAGGTTTACGAGCGGTTGACGGCGGAGGGCCTCACCTGCCGGGTGGTGTGCGTATGAGGGTAGCCGTGAGGAACCGCTGCAGCGACTACTCGAGCTACCGGGCGGCGCGGGTGAAATCCCTCTTCAACGCCGAGAGCGGCTGCAACTTCTCCCTCGACGCGGACCTGGACATCGACGACGACGGCTGGAAGGTCGGCCTCGTCGTCGGCCCGTCCGGCTCGGGCAAGACATCGATCGGCCGGCAGCTGTTCGGGGGCGGCGCCATCTACTCGCCGGGGTGGCCCGACGACCGGCCCGTCGTGGACGCCATCGCCCCGGGGGGCGACTTCGACGCGGTGACGGCCGCCCTGGCGGCCGTCGGCCTCGGCGACGTGCCTGCCTGGCTGCGGCCCTACCGGGCCCTTTCGAATGGCGAGCGATTCCGGGCCGACCTGGCGAGGCTCGTCTGCGAGGCCCCGGCCGCCGCCGTGGTCGACGAGTTCACGTCGGTCGTGGACCGCCAGATCGCCCGCATCGGCGCGATGGCCTTCGCGAAGGCTTGGCGGCGAACGGGCGGCCGGGTTGCTCTCCTGTCGTGCCACTATGACATCATCGACTGGCTGGAACCCGACTGGGTCTTCGACGCCGGTACCGGCGAGTTCGCCCGGGGGCGACTTTGGCGACGGCCGAGGTTCGACGTCGAAATCTGGGAGACGGACTGGCGTTACTGGCCGCTGTTTGAGCCGCATCACTATCTGAAACTACCCCGCATGGTCGCCGCCCGCTGCTACGTCGGCGCCGTGGGGGGAGAACTCGTGGCGCACCTGGCGGTCTCGACCCGCCCCGGGCTGAAGGAGGCGCGGGCCTGCCGGCTGGTGGTCATGCCCGAATGGCAGGGGGCCGGCGTAGGGATGCGGTTCCTGAATGCCGTGTGCGGGATGTGGCGTACGGGCCAGAATCGGTTCGGCAAGCCCATGCCGACCCTGTTCCACACCAGCCACCCGGGCCTCGTGGCCGCTTTGCGCCGCGACCCGCGTTGGGTCCAGGTGTCCGCCTCACTGTACGGTGGTAACAAGGCCCGGTCGCGGGCCCGCATGGGCAGGGCGGGGTTCGGGTCGGGCTACGGCGGGCATTTCCGCGCGACCCAGGGATTTCGGTACATCGGGGGGTGCGATGCCGGCCGATGATGCGCCCCTTTACGGGCCGCTCCTGCGGGTATTCCTTTGCGGGCGGAGGTCGTTCGGCGCGGCCGTCCTTGGCATGCTCCTGGACCGCCCGGAAGTCCTCGTATGCGGCGTCTCCGCGCCCGCCCCCGCCGGGGGGGCCGGGGAGGACAACACCTGGCGGCTGGCGAGGCTCCACGACTTGCCGAGGCTGCCGGCCGGGAGGCTGCGGGGGGAGTTGCTGCCGCGGGGTACCGACCTGATCATCGCCGCCCATTCGCACGACTTTATCGGCAGGCGTACCCGGGCCGCCGCGGCCCTCGGGGCGATCGGGTACCACCCCTCCTTGCTCCCCTTGCACCGCGGCCGCGACGCGGTTCGGTGGACCATCCGCGACCGGGACCGCATCGCGGGCGGCACCGTATTCTGGCTGACCGATTCCGTCGACGCCGGGCCGATCGCGGCGCAAGATTGGTGCTTCGTGCGGCCGGGCGACGACGCCTCCTCCCTGTGGGCCCGAGACCTATTCCCGATGGGGATCCGGCTCCTTTCCGGGGTCATCGACGACGTCCTGGCCGGGACGGCGAGGCGGGCCCCGCAGGATC